>DFDG01000004.1:0-1114 GCA_002367815.1 Opitutaceae bacterium UBA3033
TAATCGAATACCAAAGGCACAGGCAAAAATACGAGTCTGAGATAATGAATCACTGCCCAGCATTGCGTTAGTAGATAATGCCACGGAGTCACTGTAGTCTCGAATCCAGCTGTGCTGCCACGGCCTGATACACCAAGAATCAGAGCTGCCAATAACAGCCACGTGCTCGCCAAAACGGTGTAGTAACGCCAGTTTTGGCGTAAAGCTTTGGATAATGTGCCGGCGATAAATGTGCGGTCATAAAGCAGGACCATGATGGGGGCCGAGACCATGACCTCCTTCGTGCCCATCCCCGCCAGACAAGAAAGGATTGATCCCGCAAACCACAGGCGGGGATGTTTCGACCCTCGGGCACGGATGAAAGCATAGAGGGTTGTGAGGTAAAACAAGCCAGTCAGGGATTCTCCCCGCTGCACGATATAGGTAACGGCCGCAGTTTGTAACGGATGCAAAGTCCAAAGAGCGCTTGCAACCAGGGCCAATCCGAATGCATCTGCACCGTAACGCGTGGACATGATTTTTTGCTGAAAAGTCCGTCGAATTATTCCAAACAGTGTTAGCCCGGCGATAAAGTGAATGAGCAGGTTGACCACATGGTAACCAAATACGGCGTAACCATTTAATGCATAATCAACTGCAAAACTAAAATTCAATATTGGACGTCCCTTTGTCGTTACCCCTCCCTCCAAATCGGGCATCAAAACGTCACCTAACTGCCACAGATTGCGAATGGAGCTATTCTCCAAAATGGCTGGACCATCATCCAAGACAAAAGGACCGTGGAAACTGTTATGGTAGGCCAGTAAAAGTAAGGCCGAAAGGGTAATCGCTGCTGCCAGATTGGACTCAGGGATCCAAGGTTTCTGGGAATTGCGAGCCGTTGGCATGATTCCGATTCAGCAGAGAGGGAACCAATGTGAAAGCAATAACTGCTAGTCTGTTGCTATTCCGCTTCCGACTTTTTGTGAAGATTTGGCAACACCATCGGTATCCTAAGTCTGTAAGCTTGACTCATAAAAATTGCAGCTTCTGCTTATCGAAAATCTTAACGACGCCGTCTAACGGCGGTCTTTTTTTCCTACACCTACACTACACCTACACATGCAAACTTCGA
>DFDG01000004.1:1285-3928 GCA_002367815.1 Opitutaceae bacterium UBA3033
CCTACACATGCAAACTTCGAAGTTTCGAATAGTGGTCATTGTTGCGATTGCGGCTTTTGCCTCGATCTTTTCCTCCCAGGTAAATGCTCAGCTCGTTTCAGCAGGTATGTCTGGCCACGTCCGAGATGCGGATGGCAAGGCTGTCGCCAATGCTGCGGTTACGGCTGTTTTCACTCCGACCAATGCCAAGTTTGAGTCGGTGTCCAATGAGCTTGGTCGTTTTAACTTTCGCGGCTTGCCCGTAGGTGGACCATTCACCGTCACAGCCAAATCAGGTGATCTTGGTTCGCAGGAAATCACCGGCGTTGAGACGGTTCTTGGTACGGATATCGAAGTCGTTGTTGTTCTTCGTTCAGATGTCGTCGTTTTGGAGGCATTTGTGGCCACTGCTTCAAGAACCGATCTTGACGGCAATGCCACGGGTTCGGGACTTACTCTCGATGGCGAGCGACTCAGCGGCAAGCCAAGCTCAGAACGCTCGCTGGCAGATATGATCAGTGCTTCGCCATTGGTCACACTCCGTGATACTTTTGGTGATCGTGAAGAGTCGCAGATTACTGCGGTGGGTCAAAATAATCGGTTCAACTCCATCCAGATCGACGGTTCACGCATCAATGATCTTTTCGGTCTCAACGGCACAGGGATGGCCTCCTTTTTCAACCCGCTTTCCTTGGATACGCTGGAGCAATTGACCGTTCAGGTTTCCCCCTACGATGTTCGTCAGGCCGGCTTCACCGGAGCGTCCATCAATGCCGTCACCAAAAGCGGCACCAACAAATTCAAAGGATCCGCCTACACCTATTTCCGCGGTGACAGTCTGCTGGGACAGCGTTTGCAGGGTTATAATGCGCGTGAAAACAACAACACCGGAGCAAAAGTATATCCCCTGCTGGAGCGCAGCACCTATGGCGCTACCTTGGGTGGTCCCATCTGGAAGGATCATGTCTTTTTCTTTGTTTCATACGAGAAATTCAAGAGCACCATCGCTGGTCGTGATGCCCGTTTTAGCACACCTTCCGAAACTCAAATCCTGGAGAAACTGAAGTCGATAACCTCGGCTGCCGGTGACACCATTGACTGGGGAAATCCAGTAACCGGGTCGACGGCCAATGTCTCGAAGGACAAAAAAATCAATGCCAAGGTGGATTGGCAGATCAACGCCGACCATAAATTGTCAGTTCGATATACGACCACTGAAGGTGAAGTCCCACAGTTTGGCAATTATGCCAGTTCTTCCTCCAGTCTGAATGGGGTTAGAGGAGGGATTGTTACGTCCCCGGTCGGTCATTTCTATGCGCAAACTCGCAATGAGAAAACCGTAGCTGCACAGTTAAACAGTCAGTGGACATCGGCGCTTTCATCCGAAATTCGTTATTCTCAGACCAAACAGAAACAACAGACACCGGTTAATTCGGTTGCCCCGATGCTCCTTATCATTGGCCTTACCGGCACAGATCTCGTCGACAACAGCACGGTTACAAACGGATCTTATATCGCAGGCACCGAGCAGTACCGCCACGGTAACGTTATCAACGTGGACAGTAAACAGATGAGTGCCACGGTTGATTACGTCTGGCGCGACTTTGTCTTCACCGCGGGCTACGAACGTGAGCAGACCGATTTTTTCAATCTGTTTCGTAATGGATCCTATGGCACGGTTGCGTTCAGGTCATTGGCAGATTTCCTGGCCGATACCAATGCCGTGATTCAGCGCAACGTCTATGATCCTAACGTGCGTGATGTGGCTGACGTCTCCAGCATGGCGACCAATGGTATCTTTGCCCAAGCGCGCTGGGATTACAGCCGGCGGTTAACGTTAACCGGCGGTCTCCGTCTGGAATTTGTCGAGAGCGCCACGCCACCATTCAATCAAGCGTTTTTCAACGACACGGGATTCCGCAATGACGGCAACTTGGACGGCACGAAATCCCTTTCACCCCGTCTTGGCTTCAACTTGGCTTTGGACGATGAAAGAAAAAGTCAGGTTCGTGGCGGCTTCGGTCATTTCTTTGGTCGTGCTCCGTGGGTGATCTTCTCCAATTCATGGAATGCCCCGGGGGTGGGTAGCTTCACTTTGCTTTCCGCCCAAAATCAGCTTCCAAAAACTTTGACGGGTTATCTCCAAACCGAATTTGATCCCAAAACCCCCATCGGAACCGGAGTGGATAATCCCAGTCTCCGTCGTGAGGTTGATTGGTCGGAGGATGGCACCGAACTCCCCCAATCCTGGCGGGGTAACCTGGCCTACGATCGTAAAGTCGAATTCCTTGACTCCACCTTCAGTGCCGAAGTCGTGCACAGCATCGTGGACAAGGCAATTTTTGTAACGAACGAGAATATCAAACCGACAACCATTGGCGCGGATGGTCGCCAGCGTTTTGCCGGTAGCACCAGCACTTTGGCCAACGCTAAATATGCAGGTTATACCGAGATGATCCGGGTGCAGAATTCCTCGGCGGGTGAGTCCACATACCTGACCCTGCAATGGAATCGGCCCATGAAAAAAAAGTGGGGCTTTGATCTCGCCTATACTCGTGGCCGATCCACCGAGGCTCAGTCCATCGGCCAGACCACCGCTGGCGGCCAGTGGTTCCGCAATGCATCGTTCAATCAAAATACCGTTGAAGAAAGCACCTCTGATTT
>DFDG01000004.1:4245-4531 GCA_002367815.1 Opitutaceae bacterium UBA3033
TCTATTATGAAGGTCGTTCAGGCAATCCCTACAGCTGGGTTTTTGCCAGCGATCTTAATGGTGATGGACGCTCATTTAATGACCGCGTAGCAGTGCCGAGTGGTGCCGACGATGCCCGCTTTGATTTCTCGGGTATGTCCGTAGCGGACCGTGATGCTTTGCTCGCATACGTCCGCTCCAGCGAACTTGCGAAATATGCCGGTGGGGTGGCACCACGGAACGCATTTACCGAGCCATGGGTCAACCGGCTTGATCTTAAGTTCGTTCAAGACATCCCGCTCCATGG
>DFDG01000143.1:0-215 GCA_002367815.1 Opitutaceae bacterium UBA3033
GTGGCACGCGAAGTGGACGGCATCGGCTTCAAAACTGCTGATCGGATCGCCATCAATCTCGGCTTCGCCAACGACGCCCCACCGCGACTCGACGCCGGCATACTCTACGCGCTCGAAACCCTGCAGGAGGAAGGCCACACTGCCTTTCGCGAAGCGGAGCTGCGCGATCATACATCGCTGTTGCTGGAAACGGATAGTAAACTCGTCGAAGCCCG
>DFDG01000143.1:523-1071 GCA_002367815.1 Opitutaceae bacterium UBA3033
TTACCGGGCTCGGGCCTGATCCAACTACCGCACAACGACCGGGCTGAACAAAAGATCGCGGATGTGATCGCGCGACTTGGCAAAGTCTCCAGTTGTCTGCCGTCGATCAAGGTTGATGCCGCAGTAAAGTGGGCTGAGGAGAAAGCCGGCTTTGCCTATCATGAATTGCAACGCGAAGCCCTGCGCAGCGCCCTGCAAAGCAAAGTCTCCGTCATTACCGGCGGACCGGGCGTGGGGAAGACCACCATCCTGCGCGCGTTGGTTGAAATTCTCCGCGCCAAGAAAGTGCGCGTGCATCTGGCCGCTCCCACTGGTCGCGCCGCGCAACGTCTGGCCGAGACCACCGGCGGTTACGCTTCGACCATCCATCGCCTGCTAAAATACGACGCATCCAAAGGCGGTTTCGTCGCCAACGAATCCTCCCCCCTCGCGACCGATTTTCTCATCGTCGATGAAGCCTCCATGCTCGATTCGCGACTCGCTTCGGCCCTCATGCAAGCCGTGCCCGCCCGAGCCCATTTGTTACTCGTCGGTGATACCGATCAATT
>DFDG01000143.1:1330-1593 GCA_002367815.1 Opitutaceae bacterium UBA3033
CTCGTCGGTGATACCGATCAATTGCCGAGCGTGGGGGCAGGAAATGTGTTGAAGGATATCATCGCCACCGAACAGGTGCCCGTCACCCGTCTCTCTGTAATCTACCGGCAACAAGGGCAAAGCCAGATCGTGATCACGGCGCACGCCATCAACTCGGGCGATCCTTCCCTACCGCCCGTATTGTCCAATGTCGCCGACGCACAAGTGTGGTCGGATCTCAATTTTATTGCCGCGATCGATGCCGAGGATTGCCTGCGCAAGAT
>DFDG01000143.1:1961-2111 GCA_002367815.1 Opitutaceae bacterium UBA3033
CAACCTCAACCAACAATTGCAGGCCGCGCTCAACCCCGATCGACCGGCCTTGCGCACCAACACCGGCGAGTATCGCCCCGGCGACAAGATCATCCAACTGCGCAACAACTACGACAAGAACCTCTTCAACGGCGACATCGGCACCGTCAC
>DFDG01000143.1:2424-2816 GCA_002367815.1 Opitutaceae bacterium UBA3033
TCAATCGACGGCGTTAACGGCACGCTGACGGCCGACTTCGACGGCGAGTCTCACGTCTTCGATCGCGGGGCCTTCGGCGATCTTGGCCTCGCCTACACCATCAGCATCCACAAGTCGCAGGGCAGCGAATACCCCGTCGTCATCGTGCCTCTGCTCAAGGCGCATTTCATGATGCTGCAGCGCAACCTCATCTACACTGCGATCACGCGAGGCCGTAAAAAAGTCTTCCTCGTCGGCGAACCCGCCGCCTACGCCATGGCCGTGCGCAACAGCGAATCCAAGCAGCGTATCACGCATCTGAAGGAAAAGATCCTGATGCAGGCGTTGCCACCCGCGTAAACCTATAGGCAATCATTCCCCACCAGCCAGTTTGTAACATAATACGTTACAAA
>DFDG01000143.1:3062-6348 GCA_002367815.1 Opitutaceae bacterium UBA3033
TTGTAACATAATACGTTACAAACTTGGCTGTTCGAAATCTGCCCTACCTGCCACTTATCCCGTCCATGAGCCGAAAAGCCCAAGATATCACCAAATATGACAAACGGCTTGGCGAATTTGGCGGATCGACTACAATGCTGCCAATATTCCCCTTATGAAATCACGATTCCTCTTAGCCGCTGTCATCGCCTTTTCCGCGCTGTCACTCCCAGCTCAAACCCCGACCGATATCCCTCCCCGCCAAAAGGCGCCCAACGATGAGTCGGCCTACCGTCGCTTCACCTTGGACAACGGGCTCAAGGTTATTCTCCTTTCCGATCCGAAATTGAACAAATCATCCGCCGCCCTCGCGGTGGGCGTGGGCTCGCTCACCGATCCCAAGGATCGCCGGGGCCTCGCGCACTTTCTCGAGCACATGCTTTTTCTCGGCACCGAGAAATATCCTGACGAGTCGGACTACGGCAATTACCTGAAGACCAATGGCGGCTACAACAACGCCTACACCGGTGGTGACCACACCAACTATCATTTCGAAATCCGCCACGAAGCATTTGAAGGCGCGCTCGATCGCATGGCCCAGTTCTTTATCGCCCCGCTTTTCACCCCCGAGTTCACCGACCGGGAAATGAACGCGGTCAATTCCGAGTATCAAAAAAATCTCGAGAACGACGGTTGGCGCGAATTCCAACTCCACTGCTCGCTCTACCGGGCTGATCATCCAGCCAACCAATTCAATATCGGCAATCGCGACACGTTGACTGGCACCACGCGCGAGGAACTGCTGGCCTTCCATCAAGCCCACTACAGCGCCAACACAATGACGCTGGCAATTGTCGGCAAAGACCGTTTGGACCAGTTGGAATCATGGGTGCGCACTTATTACTCCGGCATTAAAAACAAGCACCTTGAACCGATCCGTTTCGATCCGGATTTCTCTCCCGCAAAGCCGGCCTTGCGTTTGCTCCGCATGGAGCCCGTCAAGGATCTGCGCCAAATGAGTCTGGAGTTCGCCCTGCCCGCGACCCTGCAATTCTACGACAGCAAGCCCAGCCGTTTGATCGGTTTCATCCTCGGCCATGAAGGCGAAGGCAGTTTGCTTTCCCAACTCAAGGCCGAAGGACTCGCGACGGGTTTGTCGGCCGGAGCCAATTCCCAGACGCCGGACTATGGCACTTTTGATGCGACCGTCAACCTCACCACGGCCGGGTTGGCCAACTACCATCGCGTGCTGGAGCTTTTCTACAGTGCCGTCGCCCGCCTGAAGTCATCCGGCTATCCCGACTACCTGTTCAATGAACAACAGGCCATGGCCCGGCTGGACGAGGCTTTTAAAGACAAAGGCGAAGGCGCCGGACGGGCGGTCGAACTGGCCAACCTGATTCGCGACTACCCGTTTGAGTTTGCAGAACGCGAGCCCTACCTGTGGCTCCAGCCCGATCCGAAGGCCTATCAAGTGGTGCTCAATCAACTCCGGCCGGACAACATGCTCGTCACCCTGATCGCCAAGGGCATCGAGACGGACCAAGTCGAGCATTACTATGGCACGAAATACAGTTACCACGAGGATGCGGGAGAGGCCTACACCTCCCTGTTGGGCGTAAAGGCCATCGACGCCATTCAGTTGCCCAAGCCCAATCCTTTTGTCCCCGCCCAGGCAACCATGCTCCCGATCCAACCGGTGCAGTTGATCGACGAACCCGGGCTCAGTCTTTACTACGCGCAGGACACAGAATTTCTCCGCCCGATGGTGACAGAGATTTATCGTTTCCGTCTGCCCCACTCACTTGGCACGTTGGAAAATTCCGTGCTGCTGAGTTTCTATGCGGCTTGCGTAAACGAAGCACTGAATGAGAACGCCTACCCCGCGAAAGAAGCCGGGTTGGACTTTTCCATCACCGCCGCACTGGAAGGCGTGCAAGTCGTCGTCAGCGGATATGATGCTTCCGCGACCCGCCTACTCGACGTCATCGCCGGCAATCTGGTCGGTTTCGAATTATCGGAGGAACGTTTCCAGGCACTAAAGGATCGCGTGCTGCGCGGACTCCGTAATTTCCCGCTCTCGGATGCCTATCAGATTCTCAATGAAACCCGCCGTAGCTCCGTGCGTGAATTCCATTTCCGCCCGGACGAGCAATTGCCCATGGCGGAGGGCGTGACTCTTGCCGCTGTCCACGACTTTGCCGGACGGCTGTATGCTCAAGGTAAAATTGAAGCGATGGTGCATGGCAACGTATCCGCCGCCGCCGCGATGGCCGATGCCCGGCGCATCAGCGCCGTCATTGCTAATCAGGGCGTGGCCGACCACGAATTACTGCGGCGCAAACTGTTGGCGCAGCCCAAGGGCGAGACCTTGCGTTCCAGTGAAAAACTCGAGGTCAACAATTCCGCCTTCCGCCGTGAATACATTCTCGGTGACGATGCTCCGGAAATTCGCGCCACCACCCTCGTGCTATCCAACTTCATGGGTGAACCGTTTTACTCCGAGATGCGGACCCGCCAACAATTGGGCTATATCGTTTGGGGCGGAGCCGGTGATGAGGAGCATTCAAACTTCGCTTACTTCATCATCCAATCGGGGGATTATCCCGCCGATGAGGTCGAGGCGCGCGCCGACAAGATGATCAATGAACTACCCGGCTTGTTGGCCAACCTGTCCGATGAAGCCTGGGCCACGATCATCGATGGAGTGCGTTCGCAACTGGAGGAAAAGGACAAAGCTATCGCCGATCGCACCGCTCGACTGTTCGGGCTGGGCTACGATGACAACGCCGACTGGGATCGACGCGTGGCCACAATTGCCGCGCTGGAAAAACTGACCAAGGCCGGAGTCGTTGATTTCTTAAAAACCGCGATCGCACCCGAAACTCGCATGATGCGCACCTACCTCGGTTTCTCGCGCGAACATGAACCCAAGACTCCGCAGGAAAATACATTCACGGATCGCGCCGAGTGGAAGAAGACGCGGTCATACCAGTAAAGATCCTCGAGGCATTTCGGATCATCAAACTATGTAGCAGCCGGGGTCGTCGACCCCGGCTTGCCCGCCATAGCCTAGAGTCTCTCGAATATGCACAGGACTTTCACCTTCCCTTGATGAGCTTGTCGAACCAAACGAACGGGGCGACGGAGGGACCGGCATCAGTGAGGCCCGCTACAACTCTCAATATTTATCAACCTCCGCCGGTTCGCTGGAGGGGGTTTTGTTTTTGCCAAATCAATATTGGCGGCCGCGAAACCAGAGCTGTCGTTTTGGCACAAAAAAACCGGGGTGGAGGATTACTCCTCT
>DFDG01000143.1:6521-12114 GCA_002367815.1 Opitutaceae bacterium UBA3033
ACCCCGGCGTTACTTTCTACTTTAAGCTGCCGTGCCGAGTTTTTGCACCCGGCGCGTCAACGGTAACCAGACCGAGCGGTGCAACGCCTCAGGAAGGCGCACGACCGTTTGGGTCCAGTTGCGGTATCCATTGGTTTGTTCAGGCACTGTCAGGGGTTTGGCTTTAATATCAGCGATCGGATGAGTTTCGTCGTCAGAGTTATGATTCAACTCATAGGACGAAAACATCGTCACCCCGGCGCCAAAGCAGCCTGGTAGCACAATAAACATGGTCTTGGTCTTTTTATTCATGATCAAATGGAAGGCTCGGGCAATTAAGGCCTAGCATTCCTGATTGATCACAAACCGGCAAAGAACGAGGGAGGCGTAACGTGGGGCAATCGCATCAACCGTCAAGTGGATGTTTCTAACCAACCCAACGCAGGCAAAATATCCAAAGATCATCAGTTGAACGAATAGTTACTAATTGATGAATACTATATTCTTAGCCCCTATTATAAATTACGTTTCATTCGGATGAACCCATCATCTTATACTTAAAACTGATCCCGCATCAAGGCGGCCAGGTGGTCCATGCAATTCAAACCCAATGGAATTGTCACCGCAAAGGCTCCCCGCGCGACCGCTCGGAACAGATTATTTTTCGATCTTCCGCAGGGCCTTGTTGATCTTTTCCAGATCGCAGAGTTTCGGATCATAGTCCGGTCCCAACCACGCCAGCCATTCTTTACCCAGATCGGACTTCGGCTGCTTGATGCAAGCCAGCAGATCGTGAAACGCCTCGAGTCCACCGCAATCCTCGGGTGGACCCGCCCTGGCTCCCGCAATGCATTGAGGGTAATAACGCCCCTTCTCCACCACCAGAGTCTGCTCCACCTTGATATCAATCTGCCAAACTTCACCGAAGTGATATTCGTAAGTGAAACGACCGCGATGTTCGAGATCGAGGTCGGCCAAAGCCACATCGCGATCATCTTCCACGTTGATGCCTTCGCTTTTGACCGGATTGCCCAAGCGCAAATCATCCAGACAAAATGCATGAGTCTGGTAATCGAACCAGTCGAAGAGCACCTGGATGCAATCATGCATCCGCGCCAACCACATCGATTCGCGCACCAGCACCCGCCGCCAGATCCGTGGATCAGTGCCCACCAAATCAAGCCGCAGCGAAAACACCTTTTCGGGCACCTTCTTTTTCGTGGAGCCAATGCCATCAAGCAGCGAAATCATTGGCACCAGCACTAGTTGTTAGTCGCCGAGCGGCAAGCTCAGCGCTGATGAATGATGCAGGCTCTGGGATAACTCCCCTCAATCCTCGTCAGTTTCCGCGAGTGCCAAGGTGGCGCGTTGCTTGGCGGCCGGGTCATATATCCGGGTGGAAGGCAGCGCCAAAGCCTGTTCCCAGCAGAACCGAGCCTGCTCGTTACGCTCTGCCAGTTGATAAGCAAAGCCCAACTCAACCCAGTGACCCACGTCGTCACCATCCAGCCTGACGGCCTCTTCAAGCATCCGGATACCTTCCGCCAGCGAGGCCTCGGGCAAGCCCCCAAATACCAGGTTGATGATCGCCCGTCGCGTCATGCCCAATTGCGAGATCTCCACATGCCAACGCCCCAACACATGACAGGCCCAGGCATAGTCGGGTTCAAGTTCAAGAGCCGTTTCGGCATTTTGCCTGATCAACCTCGCATATTTGATTTTGGTGCGCAGGCCGCTTTCGACCGAGAGTTTGCCGTAGAGCACCGACAGCGAAAGCCGGGCCACGGCCGAGTTTGGATCCAGCTCCACCGCCCGCTGGGCATACTGCAGGGCCTCGCTGATGAGTCGATGGCGCACCAAGATATCCGGCTCGAGAAACGACGCATCACTAAGTTGCTGCGCAATTTTTTGTTGGATAAAAGCATCTTCGGGACGCGCTTCAGCCGCTTCACGGAAAACCTCCAGGGCGGCTCGTGGATCGAGTTGCTGCTCCAAGCTCAACCCTTTCGCCACCAGCATATCCACCGATCCGTTATCAGCCCGGGTTGTCCCGAGGCAACCGGCCAAAAGGCAACCCGCGACGAAAAGTCGTTGCCCAAAGTTGATCATCTCATCGATAGCCCGGGTCAAACCGGAGGCTTTTCAAAAAGGTAGTGACTCACGATCCATTCCCGCCCCTGGCGATAACCCCAAAGTTCGGCGCAGCTCATGAAAAACGTGCGCCAGTATGCCCACCATTTCTGCGCGTGTTTGGGTCCGTAAGTCCGGGCAAACAGGACCATGACCGCCTCACGATTATCGTCCATGTTGCGCAACCAATGCTCGGCGGTGCGCTGGTAGTGGGTGCCATTGACCTGCCATTCTTGGTCGAGGCGCAAGTGGTCTTGAAACCGGGCCAACAAATCATGCGAGGGCATTTGTCCGCCGGTGAAAAAATGACGCGCCATCCAGTCACTGGGTCCCTGTGACACAAAATGATAGGCGAGCCGGTGATGCGTAAAGATGTGCACAAAGAGCTTCCCCTGCGGTACGAGCCAACCTGCGATCCGAGCGAGCAGTCGCTCATAGTTTTTCATGTGCTCAAACATTTCGATCGAGAGCACGCGATCATAGGCTTCCGCCGGCAGCTCCAGTTCATTGATGTCACAAGTGATCACCTGCACATTGGCCAAACCGCGTTGCCGGCACTGCGCCTCGATGTAAATGCGCTGACTGCCGGAATTGGACACGGACGTGATCCGGGCATGAGGAAATCGCTCTGCCAGATAGAGTGAGAGCGAACCCCAACCACAACCGAGATCCAGCATCCGTTGACCATCGACCAGACCGGCTCGTTCCACATAAAGCCCCAGCATGGTTTCCTCGGCCTCATCGAGGGTTTCATTGCCGGTGGGATAGTAGCAGCCCGAATATTTCAACCGATGACCCAAACAGAATAGGTAGAATTCGGCCGGCACTTCATAGTGTTGTTCATTGGCCGCCTGCGTCTGCTCGGCGATGGGACGAGTGCGTAAATCTTCCACATAAGTTTCGAGATACCTTTGGTGCGCAGCTTCCGTCGGCTGGGTCTCGTCGCGCAAGCGTTGGCTGAGCAGCCGACGAATACCGCTCCTAACGATAAAATCCGGCAAGAGGTCGCGTTCTAGTAATGTATCGATCATGGTAAAGTTGGGTTGAGAGAGGGATGAAAATTTGAGCCAACTTCGTGGAGCTGGATCTATCTAAGTGCCCGCGAAGGACCGGGGAAAAAGACATTGGTGGTGGCTTGATAACGTCGGTAGGCATCGCCCTTGCTGCGCAAAGCCTGCGCCTCGGTCGGCGGCACGCCGGTGACTTTGAGCAGGAGATACAAAATGCTGGCCGGGGCGATGATACCAATCCAACCCCAGACAGCGGAACTACCCACCAGAAAAACCCCGACCCAGATCAACCATTCGCAAAAATAATTGGGATGCCGGCTGTAACACCAAAGTCCGACATTACAGACGCGACCACGATTGGCCGGGGCGCGCTTGAACTTCGCCAACTGGGCATCGGCCACAGTTTCACCCGTCCACGCAATCAACCACAACGTTACCCCGGCGATCTCCCACCAACCCAAATTCGCAACCGGGTTGATGACGGCAAAAAGAAATGGCAACCCGAGCACGACAACCGACACTGCTTGCAATTGGAAAAACGAAAACATCTTGCGCCCGAGGTTGGCTTGCCAGCGTTCGCGCATCTCGCCGTAGCGGCCGTCTTCAGCCGGATGGTGCGAGCGCACTCGATGCAAAAGATGGGTGCCCAGCCGCAATGACCAAGTCACCACCATACCCGCAATGACTAATCGCCGCACCCACCAACCCTCCGCCGCCAAGGCATAGAAAACCGCCAGAGCGGCGAAGGCGTAACTCCAGACGACATCGACCACGCTGTAGTTGTCGATGCGTCGACCGAACCAGTAGGTCAGCGCAAAAAGCAAACCGAGGGCGATCACCGCAGTGCCAATTAATTCCGGTCCGATCATCCCTGCTCCTCCGGTTTAGTTCGATTTGCTGCGAGTCGATCAATCACGGGTGCAGCCACCAGCAATCCCACCGCGAGAATCAGGGGAGCGGTCACCAACCAACCCACAAAAGCATATACTCCGGCCTGCCAAAATTGGGCCACGAAGTCTCCAATCGAGCCCTCACGGGCGAACTCCAACATGGCTGCGATCGAGAAACTGGCGGTATTGGCTCCGAGGATCCAGGCTCCCAGTTGCACAAAAACCGGGATCATCAACAGTTGCACCGGGCTGAGCAGATAATTGATGGTCTGCATGACTGGTTGATTGAGTCGCAAGGTCATACCGGCCCCAAGGGTGAGCAGGGTCGTCGCGCCCAAAAAGGGAAACACGCCACATACCACCGCCACCGCTATCGCCCGTGCCAATGCCACCGGAGTGATGCCCCGAGCCAGAAAACCGACCAAAGGATCGCGCAGTCGTTTTTGCCAAAAACCACGTCCGGCCTTGGTTGTTCCGAGCAACATCATGGAAACTGTGGTCAGCTGATCCATGCGAGAAGGTAAACCAAACCCGCAGCAGCCAAGAGCGAACTGGCGAGCAAGGTGTAGCCCGGATTTCGCCTCGTGAACACGAGCCCAATTTCATCCGAAGTGCGAACCGCTGAAAGCTCGCGCAGGAAATAAAGCGCCATGGCAATGTTGCCCAGCAACATCACAGCGAGGAACCAAAGGATCCGAGCCGCCACACTTTCCTCCTTCCAAGCCACCCAGACAAAGAAAGTAATAAAGCCCCAATACGCATCCACCAAAGTGGCGATGAACCACGGGTGCGAATACACTTCGAGAGGGATGGCAAAGAGGGGGCACTGCAGGCTGGCCCAGCTCGTAACCCAGAGCATCGAACCCAAAACCAGGACGAAGAGGGCGCGGAGAAACAAGACTAGAATAGATGAGGTCATGGGTTGAGGCTTTAGTTACGAGGCGCCGACATAGACAGATTGTTGGGGCGGGTATGCAGTGTCTGCACCACGGAGATATTGCGCATCGCGAAGGCGGCTTCGCAGTAATTCAGGTAGTAAGTCCACCGGCGGAAAAACATCTCATTGAATCCGAGCTCTTTAATCGCTGGTCGTTGTTCCTCTAGGTTGCGATGCCAGGCCCGAAGAGTTTTGGCATAATCCTGCCCATGATCGGACACCTGGCTGAGGATGAACCCCCCCGCGCGAGTAAGTTGCTCGTTCACCCGATTCAGGGAGAGCAACAACGAACCAGGGAAAATATGTTTCTGAATAAAGTCCACCCCCCGGCGGAACTGTGAGTAACGGCCATCAGGGCAAGTGATGAATTGCAATGCGAGCAGACCTTCCGGGGCAAGGGAGCGCGCAATGAATCGACTATAATCCGGGAGATATTGATGTCCGAGCGCCTCCATCATTTCGATCGAAACTATTTTGTCGTAGGTGCCGTGCCAGTTGCGAAAGTCCACCAGCTGCACTTCAATGCGTTCAGCCAGACCGGCAACGAGAACCCGTTGCTTTGCCAAAGCGTATTGCTCCTCCGAAATGGTCAGGGTCGTAACATGACAACCGTATCGCCCGGCCGCGTAGATCGACCAGCCACCCCA
>DFDG01000213.1:0-233 GCA_002367815.1 Opitutaceae bacterium UBA3033
TCGCGTCGAGTGATGTCCGTTTGGTCAAACCCGCCCCCACGGCATCAACGCTGAGATCCGCCCCTTCGCCATTGGTCGCCTCCATGATGATCTTCGTCACGTCTTCCTCGCGCGGGTTGATGACGCGCACGGCACCCAGTTTTTTCGCCACCATCAGTCGCTCCGGGCTCAGATCGGCCACATACACTTTGGATCCGCGCAATACCTGCAGAGCCTGTTGGCAAAACAAACCG
>DFDG01000213.1:460-9795 GCA_002367815.1 Opitutaceae bacterium UBA3033
CCAACGCGATGTTGGCCGGCAGATGCTTGCTGACCCGGACGACATGGATACCATTTGCCATGGGTTCGGCCAAAGCCGCCGCTTCTGCCGGGAGATTTTCAGGCCACGGAATCAGGCAACGCGCCGGCACGTTGACGTATTCGGCAAATGCACCCGGGCGGTGCATCCCGAAAATCTGTCGATGCGCACAAAGATGGGTATCCCCGCGATCACACCGCACACATTTGCCACATGGCACCAGGGAATTGCTGACGACGCGTGCTCCCGCCTGCCAGTCCTTCACTTCGGCCCCCACTTCGGCAATTGTGCCACAAAACTCATGGCCCATCACCAGCGGCGGTGGGCGACGCGGGCTCTTGTTTTTATAGGACTCCAATTCACTGCCGCAGATACCACAGGCGGCGACTTTCAGTTTCACCTCATCGGGCAGAGGCGCGACTTCATCGACGTCGTGAATTTCCAAATGATCAAAAGCAGGGTAATGCAGGGTTCGCATGGTGATAAAATTGGGGTGCCTTTGACGGAAGGTAAACGCAAGGGAGAATCACCCTGAACATTCACCAAATGTGGATTAAGACACACCTTCCAGTAATTTCCAGCAGTAGAGTTGCATGCGAGGGAGGTGAAACGGCCCTTTGTAGGTGCCTCCTTTCAGCGAGGAGGTCGGCGTGCCGTCTCGTTGGAGGTAACCGAACCATTCGCCATGTTCCGGATCTGCGAAATGTCCGTGCGCCCAGTCATGCACCAATGCATGCCACTCCAAATACTTCGCATCCTGGGTCAACTCCCATGCGAGCAGGGTCGCGATAATCGCTTCATTATGTGGCCACCAGAATTTCATGTGGTGCCAGTATTCCTGCACCGGCAAACCTCTCACATCCACATTGTAGAGTATGCCCCCATGCTTGGGATCCCAGCCTCGCGTCCACATGCAATCGAGGATGGCACAGCCCAGTCGCACCAACCCGGGGTCGCCATTGCGGTGCTTCGCTTCGTGCAAAATAAACCAGGCCGCCTCGATCGCATGCCCGGGATTGAGTTGCCGACCGTCGAAATGATCCAATGGCGCACCATCCGGTGCCACGATTTCCATTAACGCCGACATATCGGGTTTAAAGAAATCCCGCTCGATTTCTGCCATCGCCCGGTCAATCCACTGAGTGCAAGTGGCGCCACGCACGGACTTTTCACCAAGTAATCCGCGCAATTCCTGCGCTGTGGTGATCGCGATCATCAACGGGGCCAATCCCTTCATCGGTCGCGTCGTGGGTTCGGTCTTGGGTGCCATGAAGCCCGGAGTAAAGCTGTAGTGCAGATAAGTATCCCACGCCTTCCATGCGTCTTTTGCCATCGTCTCATCGCCGGTGATCTTTGCGCAGGCGGCAAAAGCGATCGCCGCAAAGGACTCACTGAACACATAGCGCCGCATCCGCAAAGGACGACCCTCTCGGGTCAGGGTGAAATACATCTTCCCTTCTACATCATACGCATTTTTTCGCAAAAATTCGACGCAGGAGAGTGCCACCTGTTTCCACTCCTCGCGCGGTTCCGCCAACCGGTAGGCGGTGGCAAACATCCAACTCGCGCGACCTTGAAACCACACCGCTTTGTCATCGTCGATCAACGTCCCATCGCGATCCAATCCCGTGAGCATTCCCCCTTGTTCCCGATCCCAACCATGCCGGACCCAGAAGGGCAGCACATCATTAATCAAGCCGTCCCGATAGCAGGCAATGAGTTCGTCGCGTCGCGAAGGAGTCATCATATTTAGTGATCCTACACCTCAGCGCGTTGTCGTCAGGCACAATGTGACGGCGAATTTCAATCGTAGTGTGGCCGATACGGAGCTTGTCCGTTCGACATACTCAGGACCCCGAGGCTGGTCGAGGGGCTCCGGCCTCTCTCGAATGCAGGAGCTTGCTGGTAGGCGATTAGTGACACCCGCAAAAGGACCACATGGTGAATCGCTTGCAAGCAAGCTCCTACATATATAGTAACATGGTGGGTTGGCGTTGTTTGGGCCCCAAAGCTTGCTCCGGGATCTTTATCCCTCGAAAGAAACTCGGCTAAAACAATTCGCAGCCTAATAATCGTCAGGTTGACACGGGTGTTGCTTGAGTTCCGCCACAAATCACGTTTCGCCAGTCAGCGTAATATTTTATGAGCAACAACCCAGCACCTCTCGCCGCCCTCAATATCCGCGATATCGCATATCCTGCGAAATTTCTGCTGGTAGAAAAAACGGCGGCGGACGAACTTGCCAAGTTTACTGGAGGCCAAGCCAAACCGGCCGGCCGTGCGGGCAAAGGTATAAACATCGCCCTCGCCGCGCGGGAGTGGTCCCCGGCCGCACAAAAAGCCGCCAAAGGTTCCGTCAGCTGGATGTGGTTGCGCATCACTGAATCCGGTTCAGGCGAAATCATCGCCAGTGAAGGGTCGGGGCTCTTCGCGGCCGTGCGCTTACTGGCCCACGGCTTGACCGGTGCCTCTCGTGAAAAATTGGCCGCAGGTCTTCTCATCGAACGCAGCTTCAGCATGAACCGCCCGATCTGGGACGGCTCGTTCGCCCAATACTGGCGCTCCAATCGCAAATTCTCGCCCGAACAATACGCGGAAAAACTGGCGGAATCGGGTTTCACTCACCTCGAAGTCAACAGCCTGCAAGCTCACTTTCCCTACGAGGATTCCGTGCCCGGCGAATTCTATTCGCAGTTTTACTCCTACTGCCCGGGTTTCAATCACTTTATCGACACCCCGCTGACCCGCGGTATCTGGCCCAGCCAATATCTCGAAGCCAACGTGGAACGTTTGAAAAATCTCGCGGCCCTCGGACGCAAATTCGGCCTCAAACCCGGCGTATGTCTTTACGAACCGCGCAGCTTGCCCGAGCGGTTTTTTCAACGCTATCCCACGTTGCGTGGGGCCCGGATCGATCATCCATTTCGCTCGCGTCTGCCGCGTTATACCATGGCGCAGGATCACCCCGTCACGCAGCAACATTTCCGTCTCGCCACGCAGGCTTTGATGAAGGCCGTGCCCGATCTCGACGCGATGTCGATCTGGACCAATGACAGCGGTGGTGGTTTCGAACACACTTCCTCACTTTATATCGGTCGCAATGGCGGACCTTACATGATTCGCGAGTGGCGCAGTCACGATAAAATCGCCGAAGCCGCCGGCAAAAGCATTGGTCGATTCCTGCGCAACCTGCACGGCGCAGCCGCGGAGATTAATCCCGAATTCAAACTCAGCCTGCGGATCGAACCCTTCAAGGTGGAGCACGATCACCTCAAATCCGAGCTCGGTCGCGGCGTGCATTGGGAAGGCCCCTCACTGCTCGCGCGTGGTTACACCCTGCCCTACAGCCATCCCAAATATGCTGATCAACAAGGGGTCGCCGGCGGCATGTTTCATTGCCAAATGGATGAGCGCGAAAAGCCCGAATTGCAGAAGGAACGCGCGCAAGGCATCGAGCCAATCCTTACCTATTCTCCCGGTCCGGTATGGAATCAGGAGCCGCTGATTGGCATTCCGTGGCCGCGCATGATCCACGCGCGCCTTACCCAATTAAAAGGCATCGGCGCCAACATGGTCAGTGCCATGGGCGGCCTCGCCAACACCACCGCGTCGCCTTACTGGCCCAACCCCGCCGCCATCCGCGCCGTTCAATTCACGCCCGAACGCTCCATCGATGAAGTGTTGGCTGACGAAGCCGGACGTTTCGCGGGGGCGAAGCACGGACCAGCTCTGACCAAGGCATGGCAACTCTTTGAGGAAGCCGTCACCTGGCAGCCCACGGTAATGCTCTTCTGTGGTTTCGGTTGGTGCTGGCAGCGCACGTGGGATCGTCCGCTCGTCCCCGACATCGAAGCTATCCCGAAAGAGGATCGGCATTACTACGAACGTCACGGCTGCTTCCAGCACAACAACCCGAGCATAAACGATCTGGGACGCGACGTGCTCTTCGACATCATCACGCGAGAAGCCGCCGACAAGATGGTGCCACGCTTTGACCGGAACCTCCTGCCACGCATCGCCAAGGCGGAAAAGTTTGTCGCCACCACGCTCGTCAAATGTGCCGACGATGCCCAAGCCACGGCGGTGTTCATCGATCTGCGTGATCGGCTGCGCGGCTACCGGCACTGGGCCACCACGTTACGCAGCGTGGTCGCGTGGTGCTCCGGAGTTTACGGTTACCTCGAAAGCAAAACGGCCGCGCAAAAATCGAAACACGAGAAATTCCTGCAGGCCTCGATTGATATCGAATTGGAGAATGCGCGAGGGTTTCTCGATCACTTCGAAAACTCGCCGACCGAATTCATGGTCGTTTCCGACGTAGGTGAAAATACTTTCATCTATGGTGAAAATCTTGGCGAACACGTCCGCACCAAGATCAAACTGATGGAGCAATACCGGCACCACAAACCGCGCATCGACAAAGATATTCTTTGGCGTCCCACGGTCGGCCAGCCTTGGCCCGATGGTTTCGAATCAAAATAGATTGTAGAGCGAGGTCTCCGATGTGTCCCCCACAATATCGGTGAAGGAGAAAATCCACCTTGGATTGACGAAGGCGGGGTTCAGAGACCCCGCCCTACATCATAATAGCGAATCGTTTACCCTTAGACTGTGAGCTTGCTCACGCCATGAAGTTTACCCGCGATTCCAGCGGGGTTTTTCATTTCTGCCCGGTGGTGGAATTCGCTGACATTGGTCTCAAAAAGTTAATACTGGTATATAATCACTACATTTGGCGCTGTGGCTTGCGCCCATGGCACTGACCCATCTGCATGGCGGTTACTTTCCTTTAATGAGCACCGAATCATCCCCTCTCGCCGCGCTCAAAGTGCGCAGCATTACCTATCCCGCCAAGTTTCAGCCGGTCGAGCAAACTGCCGCCGTTGAACTCGCCCGTCTGACCGGAGCCAAGGCCACCACGGCCAAGCAACCCGGCAAAGGGGTAAACGTGGCCCTCGCCCCGCGCGACTGGGCCAAACTGCTACCCAAGTCCAAAGCCGCTGAGCCCGGCTGGATGTGGATCAAACTCGATGACGATGGAACCGGCGAAATCATCGCCGACACCGGTGCGCTACTTTACGCCGCGGTCCGGCTATTGGCCAATGGGTTGACCGACGCATCCAGAGAAAAATTGGCGGAAGGTCTTTTTATTCCCGCGACATTCCCCTGGCATCGGCCCCACTGGGACAGTTGCCTGACCCAATACTGGCGCAGCGCTCGCAAGTTCGATCGCGAAAAGTATGTCGCCACTTTGGCCGAGAGCGGTTTCACCCACGTCGAGGTAAATGGCCTGCAAGCCCACATGCCGATGGAGGACTCTGTGCAGGCGGAATATTATCCGCAGTTCTACACTTATTGTTCGGGCTTCAACCACTTCGTCGACACCCCGCTCACCCAGGGCCTATGGCAAACGCAATATCTCGAGGCCAATCTCAACAACCTCAAAAGCCTTGCCGCTTTGGGC
Organism: Opitutaceae bacterium UBA3033; assembly: GCA_002367815.1. Classification (GTDB taxonomy): domain Bacteria; phylum Verrucomicrobiota; class Verrucomicrobiia; order Opitutales; family Opitutaceae; genus Cephaloticoccus. The sequence goes on from DFDG01000213.1 coordinate 5,943, forward strand.
CGCAAATACGGCCTCAAACCCGGCATTTGCATGTTCGAACCGCGCACATTGCCAGAGCGGTTCTTTCAACGTTATCCCACGTTACGCGGCGCGCGGGTCGACCATCCCTTCCGTTCCCGTCTGCCTCGTTATTGCCTCGCCCAGGATCATCCCGTCACCAAGCAGCACTATCGCGCCGCCATGCAAAACCTGATGAAGGCGGCGCCCGATCTCAGTTGCATGAGCGTGTGGACCAATGACAGTGGCGCAGGATTTGAACACACCGGATCCCTGTATGTCGGCCGCAACGGCGGACCCTACATGATTCGTGAATGGCGCAACCATGAGAAGATCGCGCAAGCCGCCGGCGAAAGTATCACCCGTTACCTCAGCAATATTCAAACCGCCGCCGCGGAGATCAATCCCGACTTCGATGTAATCCTTCGGCTCGAGCCCTTCAAGCTTGAGCAGGACCACATTAAAAAGGGCATGAACCAACACATTACTTGGGAGGCTCCAAGTCTGCTTGTGCGTGGTTACACCCTGCCCTACGCCCATCCCAAGTATCCCGAAATGAGTGGTGTCGCCGGCAGCCCGTTGCAGACGGCCATCGACCCGAGCGAACGCAAAGCGCTGGAGGAATCCCGCGCCCTCGGGGCCGAACCCACCATGCAATACGCCATCGGTACCGCGGGTTGCTACGAGCCCTTGATCGGCATCCCCTATCCCCGCCTGCTGCAAAAGAAATTGCATTCCATGCGCGACCTTGGCCTCAAGCGCATCAGCGGATTCGGCGGACTCAACAATCCTCAGCAAACACCCTACTGGCCGAACCCCGCGGTCATCCGTGCCGTGCAGTTCACTCCGGAAGTCTCCATCGACGACGTGCTGCTCAACACCGCCCGGGGATTTGTCGGCGCCAAACACGCAGCCAAACTCGTCGCGTGCTGGGATGCATTTGAAGAAGCCCTGAGCTGGCAACCCCCTGTGATGCTCTTCACCGGTGCCTTCTCTTGGCAACGAACCTTTGACCGCCCCTACGTCCCCGATATCGAGGCCATCCCGTTAAAAGAGCGCGCCTACTACGAGCGCTTCGGTTGCTTCCAGCACAACAATCCGAGCATGAATGATATCGGCAAAGATGTGCTCTTCGATCTCGTCACCCGCGATCAAGGCATCAAGGCCATGGCCGCGTTCGACAGGAATACCATTCCTCGCATCGAAAAACTCATCGCCCAGCTCGAAAAACTCTCCACCCCGAGTATCAACGAACGCAAGCGAGGGGACGCCCCGAGCTCCGATCTCCAAACTGCGATCCCCGAAGACCACCGTGCAGCAATGGTCTTCACCGACCTGCTCGATCGGGCCCGCGGCTACCGGGCAGTCTGTGGTTCTCTTCGCATGGTCTGCGCTTGGTGCGCCTATGTTTACGGTTACCTCGAAAGCACCAAGGCCGCGGACAAAAAGAAGTATGAGAAACTGCTTCAAGCCGCGATCGATGATGAACTCGTCAATACGCAGAATCTCCTGGCGCTGCTCACCGCCGATCGCACCGAGTTCATGATACTCTCGGCCATCGGAAACAATACCTTCTGTTACGGCGAAGACCTGCCCGACCTGCTCCGCGAAAAAATCCGCCTGATGAAAAAATACCGGCATCACAAGCCACGCATCGACCGGAATATTCTATGGCGCCCCTTCCCCGGGGCCAAGTGGCCAGACTTCGAGTAAGGCAATCAGCAAGTTCGCCAACAAACACGCAAAGCCCACCTTTATACAACATGGTTGGCTTCGCGTTCCTGGTGCGCTTCGTGGTGAATCTCTCCCCTCAGCCACCGTGCGCCTTCTGGCGAAACTCCGATGGGGTCATACCCATCACTTGCTTGAAGGTTTTGGAGAAGTGAAAGACGTCGCAAAAATCGAGTTCCTCCGCGAGCTCCTTGAATCCGTGACTGCCTTGGTAAATCGCCGCACATGCCCGATCGATCTTCTTACGTTTTTGAAACTGGCCCGGTGAGACTCCAAGCTTGAGGGCAAACTGCTTCCTGAAGTTGTCGTAGTTTAAACCGACTTGCCGCGACACATCCTCCGGTGAGAACCACCCGTGGTCGCTGCGATTGGCAAGCAATCGTTGCCCTTCTTCCAACCAACGATCACGGGCAAATCGCGCTGAGCCCTCGGCATCCGCAGCGGCCAGATCATAGATCAAATGCAGGAAACGTCCCATCACTCTTTGGGCGCCGATCTCGTTGTGCCAATTTTCACCCGCGACCACATCCATGAATCTTAGATGCCAGTAATCCACCGGCTCCACATGCCACACCGGGTGCTTGGGATTGAAGATTCCACTCTCCCTTAAAAAATCAAAATGGGGGCCGTTGAAAACGCAGTAAAGTTGATCCCATGAAGTGCCATCCCGAGGACCGTAGGCATGAGCCAATTCGGGAAAAATCACCACGAGGTCCCCACTGCGCAGGTCTAAATGCCGGCCATTCGCATCGGTGTAGTAGCCCTTGCCACTCACCATATAGATCAATGAGTAGCTTCCCAAAACACGCATTGCATTAGGATCAAGCCCCGGGACATCCCGCAACGCACCCGCCAGCTGCAATTCATCCCGTTGGGTGCGTATGGCACTCTCCAGCCACGCTTCACTATGAAATGATTCTAATTTGGCTAATTGCATGACGGATTCCCAATTTTTACATGCGAAATCACATTTCAACCATATTAACTCCGCATATTTTGCTGTATAGTGGCGCCTTACCGACCAAAAACGTCGGGTAATCCAGCACGCCATCTTCAGTTCCCACATCAACCTTATGAGCACTGCCACGCTTCCCCAAATTGTTTCCTACGGCCACGAGCTCGATATGAGCGAAGACAAATTCGGTCTCCTGCGCGACTCATCGGACGCCGCAACTGATTTCGAAGAATTGCGCCGTCGTCGTGAGCAAGACGGCTACCTCTACATGAAGGACTACCTTGATCGCGATGAAGTTCTCAACGCGCGTGCCACCTTGACCGACCGGCTGGCCGCAGCCGGAATACTGGATGAAAACCATCCCAATATCGATGCGGTGGCCAAACCCGGATCGGGCTATGGATTTAAACCGGAAATGACCGAGGGCTGCGAGCCCGTGCAAAAACTGCTTTATTCCGGCAGGATCCCTGAATTTTACCGCCAGTTTTATGGCGAGGAAATCCGCCATTACGATTTCACGTGGCTTCGCGCCATTGGTCCCGGCAAGGGCACCAACCCACACTGCGATTTGCCCTACATGGGCCGGGGCACCCATCAACACTCAACCTGCTGGTTGCCCTACGGTGACATCTCGTTCGAACTTGGTGGACTCATGGTGCTGGAAGGTTCGCATAAGCGCATGGATCTGCTGAAGAATTACGCCTACCGCGACGTGGATGGCTATTGTGAAAACAAACCCGCCGAGGTTAAAAAGGTGGCCAAGGACGGCGGCTGGTCATTCACCGGCACGCTCTCGCACAACCCGCCTACCTTGCGCAATAAGTTCGGTGGCCGCTGGTTGACCGCAGAATTTCAAGCCGGCGATTTTTTGACCTTCGGGATGTTCATGGTGCACGCTTCATTGGATAACCGCACGGAGAACCGTCTGCGCATATCCAGTGACAGCCGCTACCAACGTGCATCCGAACCAATCGACGAACGCTGGGTGGGAATCAAACCTCCGGCGCACGGACTGAACGGTAAACGCGGCCTGATCTGCTGATTCTCTCATTCTGGTCAGGTAGGAGCCGATCTCCCGGCGAACCGCTCGGAGATGGGCCCTGCCCCTTTACAAATCACCCCCATGGCTGACACCAACACTACGACTTCCTCCTCCCCTCGCCCAGCCGT
>DFDG01000213.1:9963-16069 GCA_002367815.1 Opitutaceae bacterium UBA3033
CCTCCTCCCCTCGCCCAGCCGCCGGTCGCATGGCCGCCGTCAATGAAATGACTCGTCTGCTTCGACTGTTGTTCGAAGTTGAACGTGAGTTCTTACGCACCGTCACCACCCTCGTCTACCGGGTGGGAAAACCTGAGCTGAAGTATTTGATCTGCCAACACGCCTGGGAATCCGCGGGCCATGCCCGTTTCCTCCGCGAACGTGGCCGCGAACTCACCACCTTTGGGACGCATGAAAACGTCAGTGAAAACATCCGTAAAATTTTCATCGAAGCAGTAGGCAATACGAACTCCGATCCAATGGTGCTCGTGGCAGGATATTACGAAGTGCTCAAGCCTGCCCTGCTCGCGGCCTACCAACATTATCTCAAGGTCACGGATCATCTGGCGGACTGGCCTTCCAAAAAACTGGTCGAAGAATTTATTAATGATGAACAGCGCCATCTGGTGGAAATAGCTCCTTTTTTACAGGGGATCGAAGCCCGCGAATGGCAGCTCCATCTCACCCAAGCGCTCGACGACCTCGGTGGCTGGCTTGGCCAGAAAATCCGCCTGCCACTCTCAGCCAACTATGTATGGCAACAGGAGAAAATGCCCTATGCTCATCCGGCCACCTGCAATCGGGGCAAGTATCCCGTATGTTCCGGGGTCTTTGGCTTCGACCCCACGGAGGATCCGATTGTTCGCCCCTGGCTCACCGATCCCAAGACGGATGCACGCGTTATTCGTTTGATGGTCTATGTATGGTTGATGATGGAAATGGATGCGATCGACTATCTTGCCACGGTTTTTATCGAAACGCCCAACGCCCCCTTCGATTTGCACTTCGATCTTACCCGTCATCTCTGGGACGAATCACGCCACAGCCAGTTCGGTTATCGCCAACTACCAAAATTTGGCGTGGATTTGATGACGCTCGAGCACTCGCTCGATCTTTATAACATTCTCATCCAGATGCCTCCGCACGAGCGCTACGCCATGATGACCATGGAATTCGAGGCGGGTAGTTTTCCGGCCAAAGCGCATGTCATGGACCGGGTGCGTGAACTCAACGATTTCGAAGCCGACACCCTGCTCGCTTTCGATCGTAACGATGAACAAAACCACGTTCGTTATGGCCATCGGTGGTTGCCTGAGATGATGGCGCAATTCGGCGAAAAACGTCCCGTGGAGGAATTCGTGAAGGCCACCCAGGAGAAATTCAAGCAGGTCGCAGAGATATATGGCGGCAAGACCCCACATTCCCTGCCCAAGGCAAAGCGCCTGACCGCTGAAAAGATTCTAAGACTGGCCTTGTCCAACTAAGCCCAGTTTCACGGTCAAATCATCACCGGAGCCACCAAGACCGGCGATTTTTTTGCGTCATCACGCATCGAATATGATTATTCGTGAAATAGCGCCTTGAAATTCATTACCACCATACCCTGAATTTTCCCCATGCCTCTACCCCTCCGGCGCGCTCGCGCACTGCTATTCTTCTTTCTCGCATTTGGATGGATTGCCCAAGTTAACGGCCAAGTCACTCTTACCTCCTCTCCGCTTTCCACCGGGGAAGCACAGAAGATAACGGTCACTCCCTCGCTCGAGATGTTGCCCGAACTCACCGGAGATGCCACCGGCTTGACAGCACGGCAGTGGGTTACGCGCGACAAATCGCTCTGGGTTCTGGCTGAAGCCCCCGATGGCTCGCAGGTTTGGCTGAAGCACAACAAAGAAGGATGGAAGCGCGTATCAAACCCGCCGGCCCGAATCAGTAATATCCAACCGGGTGGTCAGGCTCACGTGCTCGCACTCGGAGTCGATGATCGCGGTGTCGCCACGTTCTATACGTATCACACCATCACGAATACCTGGGCCACAATCGGCACCTTCTCAATTCCCGGCACCTTGCAAGTGGTGCGTTATGCGGACAACGGTTTCGTCCTTACTTCGAGCGATGCAAGTGGCACCGAGACCAGCACCCACCTTTTCGTCGGCCTGAACAAACGCCTGCTCAAAACGATCGATTGGGCGATCATCCTCTTCTACCTAGCCTTCACCGCCGGCATCGGTTACTACTACTATCGGCAGGACAAGTTAAATAAAAGCACCGGGGACTTTTTCCTCGGCGGTCGCAATATTCCCTGGTGGGCGGCCGGGGTCAGTCTTTACGCCACCGGCACCAGTGCGATCAGTTACATCGCCAGCCCGGCTAAATCCTTCGCGACCAACTGGCTTTACCTCGCCAACAATGTCATCGGCATGATTGGTATCGTCTTTGTGGCCGTGTGGGTTGTGCCCCTGATTCGCCGGTTGAGCCTGATGTCGGTCTATCACTATCTGGAGATGCGTTTTCACCCGTATATCCGGGTGTTGGCCTCGGCCCTGGCCATCGTGCTGCAGCTCGGCGGGCGCATGAGTATCGTGCTTTATTTGCCTGCATTGGCGATGGCGGCGGTCACGGGAATCAACGTCGTGCACGCCGTTCTCATCATGGGTATTGTGACCATCATTTACACCGCCATGGGTGGAATGAAGGCGGTGATCTGGACCGACTTCATCCAGGTCGTGGTGATGCTCGGTGGCGCCTTTGTCGCCTTCGGCTACATCGTGACTCACGTGGATGGCGGGCTGGGTGAAATGTTTCGCGTCGCCGTCGCCGATGATAAATTGCGCACCTTCGACTGGGAATTCCAACTCACCACCGCCAACGTCTGGGGTTTCCTCATGCTCAATATTCTGGGGGTCCTCGTTTATCCGCAGGATCAGGTGATGATGCAGCGGGTGCTCTCCACCAAGTCGGACAAGGAAGCCGGCAAGTCAGTCCTGACCCTCGCTGCCATTGTGGTGCCGGGCAACCTGGCGTTCTTCGGCATCGGCACCGCGCTCTACGTTTTCTACAAACAGCATCCTGCGCACTTGAATCCGATGCTCAGCGTCGACTCCACTTTCCCTCAATTCATCGCGGCGGAACTGCCGGCCGGCCTGACCGGCCTCATCATCGCCGGTATCTTTGCCGCTTCGATGTCCACCCTGTCCTCCTGCATCAACAGTGTGGCCACCCTCGTATCGGTCGATTTCTACGAACGTTACGCCAAACACGTCACCCAGAAGAAGAGTGTGGTGCTGGCCGAAATTGTCACTGTCGTGGGCGGCTTTATCGGCATCGGCACCGCCTTGTTGCTGGCCAAAGCGGATATACAGTCTGCGCTCGATACCTCCTTTGCCCTCGGTGGCCTACTCGGTGGCGGCTTTGCCGGTTGTTATGCGCTCGGCATGTTTACCAAACGGGCCAACTGGCAGGGCACCATGATTGGCGTGGGCGCCAGCTTCGTGCTCACGCTCATGGCTTGGAGCTTCGACTTGGTTCACCCCTTCTTCTACATCTTCATCGCAAATTTGACGACTATCATCGTGGGCTATATCGCCAGCCTGCTGTTCGCCGCGCCGACGCAATCACTCTATGGACTGACTGTTTACACGCCGCGCAAAGAGGCGCTGGTCATCACAGCAGTCGAGTAAATCTTTCGTATGAAAAATTACCGCGCCGTTCTGGTCGGCACTGGTGGCATTGGCGAAGCGCATGTGCGCGCCGCCGAATTCACCCAGGGCCGCGTTAAATTAGTTGCTGCATGCGACATTGATGCCACGCGCGCGAAGGATTTCTGCGCGAAATTCAATATCGCGACGGCCCACACCGACTATGCCACGATGTTGCGGGAGGAAAAACCCGACATCGTGCTGATCGCCGCTCCGCCCGGACTGCATGCCGACATGAGTATCGCGGCGATGGAGGCTGGGGCCTGGGCCCTTTGCGAGAAACCGCTTTGTGCCTCGCTCGCCGAATTCGACCGGATCGAAGCGGCGGAAAAAAAGACAGGGCAACGCACCGCCTGCGTCTTCCAAATGCGTTTTGCTTCGTCCAACACGCACGTCCGTAAATTGCTCAATGCGGGCGTTTTTGGCCGACCCCTTATCGCCACCTGCAATACGCTCTGGTATCGCGACGCCGCCTACTACGCCGTGCCGTGGCGGGGCAAATGGGCCACCGAACTTGGCGGCCCCACCATGAGTCAAGGCATCCACACGATGGATCAACTGCTGCATCTCTTCGGTGATTGGACGGAGGTCAAAGCGATCACCGACACCCTTTACCACCAGATCGAAGTCGAAGATTTTTCCATGGCTCACGTGAAGTTTGCCAACGGAGCCCGCGCCTCGATTACTAACAGTTCAATCTGTCCACGTCAGGAAACCTACCTCCGCCTCGATTGCGAAAAAGCCACCATCGAGCTCACGCATCTTTACGCCTACAAACAGGAAAACTGGAAGATGACGCCTGCCAATCCTGATGACAGCGCAGCCTTAACTTCCGCTTGGGAGGATTTCCCCACTGACGTTGGTTCCACTCACGGCGCTCAGCTCGTCGCCATGGTGGATGATATGGAAAATGACCTGGTTCCGCTTACCAGTGGTGATGCCGCGCGACGCACCCTTGAATTCCTGACCGCCATCTACAAATCCGCCTTTACGAATACAACGGTCAAACAGGGCAGCATTACACCAGGTGACCCCTTCTACACCGTCCTTCATGGCGGGATGGCACCTAAGCGGGAAAAGAAATAATCGCGAGTCGGCACCGCCTAGCGTGTCGTTTGCATACTAAACATACAATGTCCGTTCCTGCTTCTCCGTTGGATGCAAATACCCTGATTGGCTATCTTTGGGCCGCACGTCGCCGGTTCAGTATCGGCCTTACGTTGGTGCTGTTGCGGGCAATCGCCTCGGCCCCAATCCCAATTCTCATCCAACTTATCGTAGACAAACCACTGCAGAATAAAAATATCGACGGCGTTATATTCTACAGCCTGTGGTTCGTCGTGTGCTTGGTTTTGCACTTTGGATTTTCCGTCTGGGGGGCCAAGTTGCTGGCGAAGGTGGCTTCCCAATTGATGGTGGAAATGCGGAGTCGCATTTTCTTCCGCCTGCAATTTCTCAGTTTCAGTTATCTCGATGGGCAAAAGACCGGTCGCATGCTCTCCAAATACGCTTTCGATACGCAGAAGGTCGAAGGGCTGCTTTATAACGTGCTCAATCAACTGCTGCCCAACCTGCTGCTGGGGATCATGATGTTGGTCATCCTCGCATGGATGAACTGGCTCCTGATGTTGATTCTGGTGCTGGCCATCCCCGTTTATGCCACGGCCAAATTTTTCTTTTTTCGCAACATCAAGGTGGCCAACAATGAAAATCGTCTCGCCCAGGAAAAACTAACCGGCACCGCCTCCGAATACATCTCCGCCTTGCGCTTGGTGCGTAGTTTCGGTGAGGAAGATCAGGTCGAGCGTCTGCTCGATCTCAGTAGCGAATCCTTTGCCCGCAGTCGGGTGACACAGTCTTACATCAACGCCCTGTTCGGCACTTACGTGCATGTCGGCATGCAGATGCTTTCACTCATCGTCATCGCCGGTGGGTCTATCATGGCGATCAAAGGGATGATCAGCATCGGCACCCTTTTTGCCTTCATGGCCGGTTTTAGTTACATCCTCACTCCCGTCCACATGTTCATCGGCATGAGTGAGCAGTATTTCAACTCTCAGGAAGGCTACAATAGCATCAAGGAACTCATTGATTCCCCCTACGTGGAGCGCTGGAATGGCACCAAACAGATCGACCGAATCAAAGGTGATATCGTCTACGAAGACGTCTCTTTCTTTTACCCCTCCGCACCCGACAAAATCATCATCAGGAATCTCAACCTCACGATTAAGCCGGGAGAGCACATCGCGTTTGTCGGTCCCTCGGGTTCGGGCAAGAGCACTCTCGCGAATCTCCTCCTCGGCCTTTATGCTCCCACGGAAGGTCGCATCCTGGTCGATGGCGTGCCGCAATCGGAATGGCACATGCGCTGGATTCGTCGCCAGCTCGCTGTTGTCATGCAGGATAGTATTCTGCTTTCCGGTTCTGTATTCGACAACATCCGCTTCGCCAAACCAGACGCGACCAAAGCGCAAATCAGCAAAGCGGCCCAGATGGCGAATGCCGAGGAGTTCATCCTCAAGATGCCAGAGGGCTATGAAACGCTGGTTGGCGAACGTGGGGTGGCCCTTTCCGGCGGCCAACGCCAA
>DFDG01000076.1:0-40665 GCA_002367815.1 Opitutaceae bacterium UBA3033
CCTGCACGACATGGCGAGGAGTGCGTTGCATGCGAGTCTCCGTCAGTGGCTGGCAAACCAACGATGAAGATGTCACCCGCACCGTGCGTGCGATTGCGAAAGCGGTTGAGCAATAGCTTCACTGAGTTTTCGACCAATGGCATTGGTTTGAAAGCGAGTTGCGGCCTGTTCCGGCCGGTCGGATCGGCCAATGTCCAAAGGAATAGCTACTACGCCTCTGATTTATCTCTTCTGATTTTAGCTAATCAAGAAATCGCGTTTGTAATGATCGAGGCCGACGCGTTAGATGATTCGCTATGTCCCTAGGTTCCATTGGTCAGCGATGTATGAGTGAACGTGAGCCCGAGCTGGGTCTCGGCTTGGTGGCGGAGTTGGATCACAACCGCATCACAGTTGAATACCCGGCGACACGCGAAAAGCGGATCTATGCCCGTGGCACGCCGGTGCTCAAACGCGTCGAATTTCACGAGGGCGACAATGTTGCCACTCGCACAGGCGAAAAATTCACCGTCGAAACCGTGGAAGACGACAACGGGGTGCTCACCTACATCGGTGGCGGTCATCGGGTGCGGGAGGATGCGATCTCGGATATCACCAGTGTCAGCTCCCCCGCCGAACGTTTGCTCGCCGGTCAGGCGGACCCCTCGGAAGTGTTCGACCTGCGCCTGCGCACCTTGCAAGCCCAGTCGCGGATTCGCCAATCCGATGTGCGTGGTTTTCTGGGTGGCCGCATCGACCTGATCCCGCATCAGTTCTATATTCTACACGAGGTTTCCAACCGCCAAATTCCCCGGGTCCTCCTCGCCGATGAAGTCGGCCTGGGTAAAACCATCGAAGCGTGTTTAATTCTCCAACGCCTGCTCGCCACGGGTCGGGCCAAGCGGGCTTTGATCCTCGTGCCCGAATCCCTCGTGCATCAATGGTTCGTCGAACTGCTGCGGCGCTTCAACCTGTGGTTCACCATTTTTGACGAGGAACGGTGTCTCGCCTGCGAGGAAAGCGAAGCCGACAAGAATCCTTTTCTTTCCAGTCAACTGGGGCTGGCGAGTGTATCGTATCTGGCGGGCAATGAAGCTCGTCGCGCACAAGTCGTCGAAGCGGGTTGGGATCTCGTCATCGTGGACGAGGCTCATCACCTCGCCTGGTCCCCGGGCGAGGCCAGCCCTGATTACAAATTGGTCGATCAACTCGCGCAAAAATGTCCCGGCCTGCTCCTGCTCACGGCCACACCCACTCAATTGGGACTCGCCGGTCACTTCGCCCGTCTGCGTCTGCTCGATCCGCATCGCTACGACGATTACGAAACCTTTGTGGATGAAAACGAAACCTTCGGCGCGGTCGCGGGTATCGCCGAAAAGATCATCGAAAATCAGCATCTCACGCCCAAAGACCACACCACCCTGCGCAAGATTTTCGACCGCGATCCCGCTGGTTTGGATGAACATTTAGCGGCTCTTTCCGAAGGGCAGCCCGGTGCCCGGGAAAAACTCCTGCGCACCCTCCTCGATCAACACGGCACCGGTCGCATGGTGTTTCGCAACACACGCACGGCGATGACGGGCTTCCCCAAGCGCAAGTATTGTCCCGCACCGCTCGAAGGGGCCACGCCGACCCTGCTCACGCGCATCGCCCGTGAACTTCACGCCGAGGAAACTGGCGGGGACGACAGCATACGTTATGCCTACAAGGATGACCCACGCCTCGATTGGCTGATTACTTTTCTCAAGAAACACGTCTCGGCCAAAATTCTGCTGATCTGCAAAACGGAGCGCAAAGTCCTCGCCCTCGAAGCCGCCATCAAGGAACGCCTCAATCTCAACCTTGGGTTGTTTCACGAAGGGCTTCCCTTGGTGCAACGCGACCGGCAAGCGGCGTGGTTTGCCGAACCCGACGGCGCCCAGCTGCTACTTTGTTCCGAGATCGGCAGCGAAGGACGGAACTTCCAGTTTGCCCATCATCTGGTGCTCTTTGATTTGCCACTCAATCCCGGTTTGGTTGAGCAACGTATCGGTCGATTGGATCGCATCGGCCAAACCGAGATCATCCGCATCCACGTCCCCTACGTCGTGGGTGGAGCCGATGAAGCGGCAGCCGAATGGTATCATCTCGGTCTCGACGCCTTTGAATCCCCGCTGCACGGCGGCAACGATTACCGCAACGCTTTCCACGACCGCCTACTCAAACTCGCCACCGATTTTGGTGAAGGAAAATTCAAGGATCAGGCCCGGACCAAGTTGGACGCGTTTATCGCCACCACGGCAAAGTTTCGCGAGGCCCTTTCGCTCAAGATGAAAAACGGTCGTGATCGTTTGTTGGAGCTCAATTCATTCAATCGCGAAGTGGCCGAATCAGTCATCGATCGCGTGCGCGCTGCCGACACCGATCCGTATATGCGGAAATTCCTCTCCGACCTGCTTGATCACTATGGGGTGCGGGTGACTGATCACGAGGAAGGCGACGTATTTCTTGATGCCAATCATGCCTACGTCGAAGGATTCCCGGCCATTCCCCGTGATGGGATGCTGGCTACTTACGACCGCAAACGAGCCATCAGCCGCGAGGACATTCGTTTTATCTCGGCCGATCATCCCTTGGTGCAGGACAGCATTGATCTGATGGTCGATTCTCCCACGGGCACCACCGCCTTCTGTCTGATCGAGGCCGACAAACCGAATCTGTTGCTCGAAGCTATTTTCGTGCTCGAAACCATGGCCGACGCGCGATGGCACGTGGATCAATTTCTCTCGCCCACACCCGTCCGGGTATTGGTCGATATTCACGGGGGCGACCTGACGGATCAACGCGACGGTGCCTCCATCGCCAATGCAGTGGCCGATGCGCCGCTCGCCCGGTTTCTCGAACGACCCGGCTTCAACGCCACGCTCTTGAAGAATCTCCTCGAGGCCGCGACCGAACGGGCAACCGAACGCACCAAAGCTTTGAAACAAGTAGCCCGCGAAAACGCCGCCGCCACCCTGACCGCAGATTTGCAACGCTTGGTCACGCTGGGCAAACTCAATGACAACGTTCGTCCCGAGGAAATCGAGTTGGCCAAGAAGCAAGTGCGCCATACCCGTACCGCCATTGAACAAGCCCGCCTCCGCCTCGACTCCATCCGTCTTATCGTCGAAGGCGTGGAACTGTGACCGTAGTCTGGCATCAAACTTCAGGGTAACGCTGGCGGAGTCTTGGTTCCGTAGTAAGGAATGATCTGCTTGAGATGACCTTGCACGATGGCCCCGATCGTCTCGGGCGGCAGTGCTCCGCGGTGGAGTTCAAACACCGCCACGAGCAGAGCCAGCTCGATATCGGTCTTTTTGACGTTCACGGATTTCATCTCCGCAACTATTTCCAGCGCCTTCTTTTCGGCTTGTTTGTAGGTTTGAAAATTTTCCTCGGTAGGTGTCGCCATAACCACAAAAGGGGTCCGCGACCGTAGTTCAGTCAAGCATCCAGTGCGCCCCTTTTCCCCTCAACAAACCCAGATTGACGAACGTCCTCCTAAGATTTACCTTTGGCCCATGACCAAGCTGGTGAAAGTCGTCGCGAGTTCCTCGTTGATTATCGGACTGATCGCCGGGTGCAACCACACCGGATCAACTTCCTCCCGCAACCAGCATAAGACCCCCAATGCATTCGATAATCAGAATGAGCGATTATCCTATGTCGAATCGCATTACAAACGGGTCCTGGAATCAGGCAAGGTGGCCAACGCAGAGGAAGCCCGCGCCTTGGCTTCCTATGATTACGATATTCGAGGACGGTTTCAAAAAGAAGCTCCCGACCAAAGTGTCAGCTGGAACTCCGGCGACAAAGCGGTCTGTGAACAGGAAAAATTTGAGGATAAACTCGAGGCTCTGCAGCAGAAGTAGGTCAGCGTGATAGCGGAAAATGCCGGATAGCCGGACCGGAAAACGATCCATGGTCCATCGAAGAAGGAAATTGCTTCCCTTGCGGCACCGGAATCATTTTCGTGCCTGCAATGGCTGATATGCTTTCGAGCCCACCCCCTCTTAAGAGACGATTCATACCCACAACTTGGTCGGGGCGCATGGCAGTAGCCAGTATCGCGTGGGGGCTGTTGATGATCGCGGGTTGGTTGCTGAATACTGAAATGGACCGAACGGTGCCGTCGAATCGGCCCATCAAGGATCCCATCGACGATTACGTTTCGGCTGACTCCTGTCGATCATGCCACCCCGGCAATCATGCCAGTTGGCATGCCTCCTATCACCGCACGATGACTCAGGTCGCCACGCCGGAAGCGATTCTGGCCGACATGGATGGACTGGAATTGACCGATCAAGGAGTAACTTACCGGGTCCAAAAAAAGGGAGCCAAGCACTTCGTCAGCACCAAAAAACAAACGGAGCCTGATTCAGCCTACACCGAAGCAAAGGAAGTCGTGCTATTGACGGGTTCGCATAATCTCCAGATCTGCTGGCTGGCCACCACCGATGGTCGGACGCTCGAGCAATTTCCCTTTGCCTACATCGTGGCTGAAAAGATGTGGGCCCCGATGGCGCAAAGCTTTCTCGTTCCACCGGGCCCGAAGCAGGTATATTCCAAGGGTGATTGGAACATGGCCTGCATCAACTGCCATGTGACTCAAGGCCGGGCGGGGCAGGTCGAAAACGGTATATTTGATTCGAAGGTCAGTGACTTCGGTATCAGTTGCGAATCCTGTCACAGTGGGGGCAAGGAGCACATCGAAATTAACCGCAATCCCCTTCGCCGTTTCGGCATGCATCTGACCGATGGGTCAGATCAAACCATCGCCAATCCCGCCAAGATGAAAGGTCCAGAGGCCACTCTGGTTTGCGGCCAGTGTCACAGCATCTGGTTATTCAATAATCCTCAGGAGCAGAAAGTTTTTGGTCAGGAAAACGGCAAATACCGCCCCGGCATGAGTGATCTTGATCTGCGATGGGTGGTGCAGCCCGGCAGTGCCAAGGATGCGGAAAAACAAATTGCCCTGCAGAAAGAAGATCCCGATTTCATCCACAACAGTTATTGGGCTGATGGCATGGTGCGAGTTACGGGGCGGGAATATAACGGCACCACTCGTTCACCTTGTTTCAAAGGCGGAGATTTCTCCTGCTTATCCTGCCACGAAATGCATCCCAAAGATACCGATCCGAAGAATTTGAAAGCTTGGGCCGTGGATCAAATGGGGCCGGAAATGAATGGAAATCAGGCCTGTCTCCAATGTCACAAAGACCTGGAGAAAAATCTGTCCGCCCACACCCATCACCCAGCCAGCTCTGCAGGCAGCAGTTGTTATAATTGCCACATGCCACACACCAGTTTTGGTCTGATGCGCGCCTTGAGATCGCACCAGATAACATCACCGACCGTGGTAGAAAGCTTGGAAATTGGACGGCCCAATGCCTGTAATCTGTGCCACTTGGATCAACCTCTGGCGTGGACGGCGGAAAAGTTGCATGACTGGTATGGCCACGACGTTCCGGCCTTGGATGTGGATGATCAAGAACTGTCCGCCGCCGCCAAATGGATCCTCAAGGGCGACGCTGGCCAACGAGGTCTGGTGGCTTGGGCCATGGGCTGGGCTCCTGCCCAACAAGCCTCGGGTTACGACTGGTTATACCCATTCCTCATTTTCGAATTAAACGATCCGTATGCGGCGGTTCGTTTCGGAGCTTGGCAGTCGTTAAAATCCCTCCCCGGATTCTCCACCTTCAAATATGATTACACTCTGGATGACGCCAAACAAAAGGAATCCCTGATTCAGGCCTATCAAATGTGGTGGAACAACCAGCGCGACATCAGTGGAAAATATCGTTGGCAGACGATTCTCAAACCAACCGGGGAATTTCGTCAGGAAACCTATGATCGCTTGTTGAATGAACGGGACAATCGTGAGGTCTACCTCATCGAATAACCAAAATAGCATCCGACCCAATATGAATACATCCGATCGACATCTCCGCAATGGCTGGTGGTCCTTATTCGCATTTCTGACCTTGGGCGTTGTGCTTGAAACCCTGCATGGTTTCAAGGTCGGCTGGTATCTCGACGCCGACGCCGATATCCGACGCCTGATGTTTACCCTGGCCCATGCTCACGGCACCCTGCTTGCACTGGTCAACATTGCCTTAGGACTCACCTTGAAATCGGTCGGTGGTTTCACCTTGGAAAACACCGCTTCCAAAACCGTTATCTGGGGTTCCTTGATCCTGCCCATGGGGTTTTTTATGGGCGGATTTTTCATCCATGACGGTGACCCCGGCCTCGGAGTCTTATTCGTGCCAATTGGTGCCTTCATGCTCCTTTATGGCGTGGGCTGTGCTGCCCGCAGTCTCAGCAAGACCAAATCCTCCTGATCCGGGCGTCACGCGATCATTTGTCCTGATTGCGCGGATGAAATTTGGCGTGCTGGTCAATCAGTCGTTTTGATTCAACGGCCGTATAAATCTGGGTCGTGGCGATGCTGGCATGACCCAACATTTCCTGAATCGCCCGAAGATCGGCTCCGCCATTCAACAAATGCGTGGCAAATGAATGCCTCAGCAGATGCGGTTTCACCGTCTTGGTGATGCCTGCCAGTTTCGCATATTTTTTGACAATCAGCCAAAGGGTCACCCGCGAAAGACCGCTGCCGCGTTCGCTTAAAAACAACTGACTGCCCGTGCGGGATTTCACAAAATTCGGTCGCCCCGCCTCCAACCAGACCTTGATCGCTGCGGTGGCTTTTTGGCCGACCGGCACAACCCGTTCTTTCGATCCTTTGCCAAAGACCCGCGTAAAACCGTTTTCGAGATCGATCTGCTGGATTGTGAGTTCTCCCAGTTCGGATACGCGCAGACCACTGGAATAAAACAACTCGAGCAGCGCTTTGTCGCGGAGGGCATGGGCCGTTCCACCGGTTGGGGCAGATAGCAACCGATCGACTTCCTCCGGGGACAAGGTGCCGGGAATGCTGCGCACTTGCTTGGGACTGGCCAGCAACGCCGTGAAATCATCTTCGCGTAGTTTTTCCCTCACCAAATACCGCGCCAGACCGCGCAAGGCAGTAAGCTTGCGCGCCAAACTGCTGACCATGTAGGCATCACCGCTGAGGGCATGAATCCATTGGGCCACTGCTTTACCCGATACTTTTCGCCAGCTCGACTGACCATGGCTGGCTAAAAATGCCGCACCCTGATCCAGATCGGAGGCATAACTTTCCTGGGTCTTGGGCGAAAGCCCTCGTTCCAAATCTATAAAATTCAGGAAACCATCAGTATCCTCGGCAAATTCTCCGGTCGCACGGCTGCGAAAAGATTTACGCGATGAGGGTCGGCCGGGCACGACCAGAATGTTGCTCAGTAACGACGGCGCTTGAAGCCACCGGTATGCTGAGCATTTTGTTCACGCACCCGGTAAGTGATGCGCGCTTTTTCCAAGTCGTAAGGACTCATCTCCATCTTCACCGTATCGCCCGTGGCAATCTTGATAAAGTGCTTGCGCAACTTGCCAGAGATGTGAGCCAAGACCACATGACCATTGGACAATTCAACCTTAAACATAGTGCCGGGGAGGACGGCGGCAACTTTGCCCTCTACCTCAATCGAATTCTCATCAGCCATAGATTGGGAGGGACGTAACAGTGGGTGCTTGGTTCATATAAGGTGATAGCGGGCGTAAAACCCACTTGTAAGTCTTAGAAGCACCCGGTAAGTCAAGGCTTTCCCCGAAGACCAATGCCGACTGGGATCAAACTACAACCCATGGAGCACGCAAAAAAAAACGCGCCGGAATGTCCTTTTGAGAAACACTTTCCCTCGCAACTCGTACGAGATGACGCGTTTTTCATGAGTCTGGCCTACAATCAGGCCATCGATGCATGGCGCCAAGGAGAGGTGCCGATCGGTGCGGTAATTGAACGCGATGGTGAAATCATCGCTCTGGCCCACAACACCGTGGAGACGGCCCACGATCCCACCGCCCACGCCGAAATGTTGGCTATCACCCAAGCCGCCACCGCTATTGGCAACTGGCGGCTGGAAGACTGCACCCTCTTTGTGACCAAGGAACCGTGCCCGATGTGTGCAGGTGCCACCCTCATGTCGCGACTGAAACGGGTATGCTATGCAGTGCGTGACCCCAAGATGGGCTGTCTCGGTGGGGCCACCGACCTCAATTCCCTGCCCCGCGTAAATCACCACCTGGCAATCAGTGGGGGCGAAGTATTGGAACCTGCATGTCGCGAATTGTTACAGGCCTTCTTTCGGCTAAAAAGGGACGATGAAAACACAGCTGGCGGTTGACGTATGAGCCCGTCGGTGTAGGTTTGTTTTTTCAGATAATAATAACTCAAAAATCAAACAGACTATGGCATACGAACTCCCCCCCCTGGCCTACGCCGCCAACGCGCTTGAGCCCCACATCGATGCACGCACGATGGAAATCCATCACGGCAAGCACCATCAGGCCTACATCACCAACGCCAATAATTTCCTGAAAGATCACGCCGAACTCGGCGCGCTTTCTGTCAACCAACTGATTGCAGATCTTTCCAAGGTTCCGGATGCCATTCGCGGAGGTCTGCGCAATAACGCCGGCGGACACAGCAACCACAGCTTTTTCTGGACCATCCTCGGTCCCGGCAAAGGCGGCACCCCAACCGGTGCACTCGGTGCTGCGATCACTGCCACTTTCGGTTCCTTCGATGCCTTCAAGGAAGCTTTCGCCAAGGCTGGCGCGACCCGCTTCGGTTCTGGCTGGGCTTGGCTCTACGTCACCGCGGATAAGAAACTCGCCGTTGGCTCGACGGCCAATCAGGACAGCCCCCTCATGGGGCAGGCTGTAGCTGGCATCGCCGGCACTCCAGTCATCGCCATCGACGTCTGGGAACACGCTTACTACCTGAACTACCAGAATCGCCGCCCTGACTATATCGCCGCATTCTGGAACGTGGTAAATTGGGACGCTGCGGCCGCCAACTACGCAGCTGCCACGGCCTGAGCCTTACGCTTAAGAAGATTTCACCAAAGCCGCACTCATTCGGGTGCGGCTTTTTTATTTCAGGTGGAGATGAGGTTCAGGGCACCCAGACATTGGCCTGAAATGTCGGTCCAAAATTTGCCGGACTAATCGCCGTGCTCTTGCCGCTCTCTGTATCCAAGATGCAGATGCGACTGGAACTTTCATCCCGTGCAGTGTAAACAAGGTGCCGACCATCGCCCAGCCAGCAGGGCTCAACCCCATCGAAAGGAGCGTGAGACGCCTGCACTGCCGATCCACTTTTGGAGAAATCATAAGTGGCAATCTGGTAACCACGACCGATGCGAATGGTGAATGCTATCTTGTTGGCATCCGCCCGACTCCAGTCCGGTTCAGCACAATAACCACTGATATTCGTCGGCACGCGGCGCATGCTACCGCCCGCCGTCGACATGAGATAAAGTTGTGGACCACCGGCCGCGTCCGAGGTGAAGATGATGTTCGAACCATCGGCCGAGAAACAGGGTGACGCTTCCACGGCATCCGAACGGGTCAACCGGCGAATCTGCCGACCCTGCGCATTGCCGATGTATATCTCCGCATTGCCCTCGCCGCTTAATACCATGGCAACCTGCTGCCCGTCGGGGCTGAAACGCGCGCCACTATTAGTGCCTTTGAAACTCACAAACGAAGTCCGCTGGTAATTATTGAGATCAATCTGGTAAATATCCGGAAACCCGGAACGGAAAAAACTGGTGTAGATAATCTTGTTCCCGTCCTTCGACCAACGCGGCGTGAGTGCCTGCGCGTTGTCCTTGGTGATCTGTTTCACTTCACCAAAAAATAAATCAGAGGTGTAGACTTCTTTGCGACTGGTGCGTTCACCAATGAAGGTGAGTTTGGTGGCAAAGAAGCCCTTTAACCCAATACCATTGGTTCGTTCGACAGCCACGTCCGCCGCGCGCAACAGCGCATTCCTTAAATTCGCGCCACTTACGACCTCGGTATGCACTTTGGCGCCGCCATCGCGCTCAATGTCCACTCTCACCTGGTTGGTGGCAACTTGCGTAAAGCGAATATCAAAAGAAAAACCACTGCCAACCAAACGGTAACGCCCATGGACGCGAAACGCCAGCAGGGCCAGATTGTTGAGTTCGTCCACATTGGACGAGACGCGAACCGCCACCGTCTTAATGTCGGCAGATATTATCACGTCACCGATTTGTCTCTCAGCGAAGCCCACTGACAGTGTGAAAAGAAAGAATAAAAAAAGGCGTGGAAGTTTTTGCATGAAGAGTGGCGGCGCTTAGGTTGATTGTTTTGAGGCATTTCTATTTACATGCCTGCAAGGCATAACAACTTAATTTCCTCCCGGTTCCCATCATTTTACACTCGTGACCACAGAAGATATCAAAGCCCAGCTCAAACAAGTGAAGTATCCCGGCTTCAGCCGCGACATTGTGTCCTTCGGACTCGTGCGTTCGGCCGGGTTCGCCGATGGGGTGGCCAAGGTATCTTTGGCGATCACCACCAGTGATGCAAAGATCCCATTGCAACTGAAGGCCGAGGTCGACCAGTGCTTGCGCGCCATGCCGGGAGTCAAGGAAACCATTATCGATATCGCCGTTTCCGCGGTGAAGGCGCCGGCGCCCACCGCCACTGGAGGAAATCTCGCCGGTGGTGCCCGTTTGCCGAAAGGGATTAAATCCGCCGTGGCGGTCGCATCAGGCAAAGGAGGGGTGGGTAAAAGTACTTTTTCCGTCAATCTAGCCTGTGCGCTGGCCCAATTGTTGGAAATGCAAGGGCGACCCGGTCGAGTCGGACTGATGGACATTGATATCTACGGACCAAGTGTGCCGTTGATGATGGGTTTGAGCGGTCGTCCGGGCTTTGAGGGGGAAGGCGCCGAAGCCGTGCTGATTCCGATGGAGCATCATGGCGTAAAAGTGATGAGCATGGGATTTTTAGTGGATGATAATACTCCGGTCGTGTGGCGCGGACCCATGATTATGAAAACCGTGCAACAATTCGTCCAAAACGTGAAATGGGGCGAATTAGATATATTGATTATCGACCTGCCACCCGGCACCGGCGATGCCCAACTTTCCCTCGTGCAAACTTTGCCCCTGAGTGGAGCAATTATTGTGACCACCCCACAGACCGCCGCAACCAATGTAGCCCGCAAGGGCGGTTTGATGTTTCAAAAGGTCAATGTGCCGTTGCTCGGAGTAGCAGAGAACATGAGCTATTTCATTGATCCAACCGGTGCCCGGCACGAACTCTTCGGTAGTGGGGGCGGCGCAGTTACCGCTGAAAAACTCGGCACGATATTACTTGGCCAAGTCCCGCTGGTGCCGGAAATTCGGGAAGGGGGCGATATGGGGCAACCCATCGTCGTGCGTGATCCCAAGCATGTTGCCTCCGAGATATTTCGCAATATTGCTGACGGTCTGTTGGTCAAAATGGCCGATACCCATTCGTCATAAATATCACATTGTAGTGAAATCACCGGCATTGACAGCACGCGCCTAGTCCATCTCATTTGCCAACCGAACTAGGCATGACTTTATCAGCTCAAGAGCCCGAGACCTCGCGCGAATTCGTAAAACAGTCCAGCCTGTATCAGGAGTTTTTGGCGGAGCGTGAGGAAATATTGAAGCACAAGTGGCTTGAATCCGAGCGGCTGGGTTACGACATCGGTTTTGAAAGGGCCTTGTTGGATTGGATTCGCAAGCATCGCGAAGGCTGGCGGGCCGCCCGACGAACACCCCAGACAAGTGGTGGCGCGCGAGTGATCAGTATTTCCGGTAGCTGAGCACCGGGCACAAAAAAGCCGGGCGGGGAGCCCGGCTTGGATAAATGAGCTAAAATGAGACTTACTTGATCTCTTTGTGCAGCGTATGGCGCTTTAAGAAGGGATTATATTTCTTCTTCTCGATACGCTCGGTCACGGTTTTTTTGTTACGCGTGGTGAGGTAGCGGGATACTGGTTTACCCTCTTTGCGGGCTTCGGTGCACTCTAGGATTACTTGGTCTTGCATGATTGAAAGGTGTGAAGGGTCAGAGCAAAGCCTGCGACCGCCGCAGAGCAACTCCAAAGTTTAAGCGGTCAATGAGCTGATCTCAGTGCCGACTTTCAGTCAGAGGCAACATGACTCCCCGGCGGAACAGTGTCACCTGACCGGAGCTGGCTGAAACCACGATGGCAATACATTCGGCCTTCAAACTGATCGCGGCAGCAGCAGCGTGTCGGCTGCCCAAGCCACCCGGCAAAGTATGCTCGGTATCCACCGCTTGGATTAAACTACCGGCGGACTCCACCACGCCATCCCCTCCAATCAGAAACGCGCCGTCAATTGATGAAAATTCCTTTACGGTTTCATCCATGAACGGATTCAGGATGTTTCGATCCTCTTCCTTGTAACCATAGAACGGATTCAAGACCAGAGGTTTGGCGAATTTGGAAGTATGATCAACGTCCCCCACGACGAACAAACACCCCACGGGCCGACCTTCCCGTCCCTCGACCGCCAACTCGGTCGCCACCGCGATCACGCGCTCCAAAACTTCCGGCTTTACATCATCCGGCAGTAGATCCTGTTGGCCTGTGAGCAGGGTTTGAAATTCCCGTTCAATATCCACCACCGTCAGGGTGTCGAATTGATTGCTACCGGCCATACCTCCCACGCAACAGATCCGATCGTTGAACGTGATCACACCGCGCGTAAGGGCCACCAGGATCGCGCTGCGTAACTGGGCCATGCGCTGGTTCGAAAATGAACGCACCTGTATCGTGACATTAAACTCCTTCGGGTCATCGCTCGGTTCGATCGGATTGCGCGTCACCAGGATGGTTTTGCCTTTCGCATGCAAAGCTCCGGTTTGAAGCCCACCGACAAAAGTATCGCCAAAGACCATGATTGCACTGCAACCGGCACCCTTGGCCACGCGTTGAGCCTCCTGAAACATCAATCGGTTGGTGCGGTTTTGCTGGGTCTGCACCGGTCGAATACTACCAAAACCACCGATCAACCGATCATAGAGTGAATCCAGGTCTGGTGCACTGGTCAGGTTTTCCACCAATTCCGGCTCGCGCACTTGGCGGGCGATTGACGCCAGCACTTGCAAATAATCCCGGGACTTTTCTCCTGCGATCAGCATGAAGATCAGATGCACGCGCTCTTCATCTTTGGCTCCGTCATGGCGGAAACCCACCTGACTACGACCAATCGCCAAAATATAGCGGCGCTTCATTTTTACGCGGAGATGCGGCAGCGAAACCCCGAGACCCAAATAAGTCGTCATAGTGCCCTCACGGGCCAGTAATCCGCGAAGTAATGTTTCGGGCTTCAGATCAACGAATTTATCGACACTGACCGCCAACAGTTCACCCAAGGCCCCACGCAAGCTCCCGCTGTGCAGGTCAATGATGCGACTGCGGGCGATAATTTTCTCAAGCCGCATATTTGTACCCTAGCTTATGATACTCGACGCTGGTGCCCCGTGATTTATTTTTCCCACTCGAGGGCACCTTTTTTAATCTCATAGAAAAGACCGAGAACGAGGACCCCGACAAAAAACAGCACGGGGCCGAGAATCGCGATGTGATTGGCGAGGAAATCCCGATAAATAAAAGTCAGCGGTATAAGAAAAACCACTTCGATGTCGAAAATGATGAAGAGCATGGCGGTCACATAGAATTTGACCGAAAACCGTGAGTGCACCAGCCCCTCGGCACGCACTCCACACTCATAAGCGGTGTCCTTGATCGCATTCTTCTTCGAGCGTTGCCCAAACAAGTGGGTCGCCGCGATGATCAGCCCTGCGATTCCGGCCGCCAATCCGGCTTGGATAAGAAATGGGAGATACGTGGAGGACATCGCGGGAAATTTCGCTGCCTGAGGGGCAACTGACAAGCGGTTTATTTATCGAGCTTGATGAACTGAGCTTCCTTGGTGTCGCCCAACCCCACTCCCAGCATCTCGGCAAACTCCAAAGTGCGAATCTCTTCGGAGACTGGTGGGAAGCCGGAAAGTTTACGCCATCCGTTTATGCGATCGAGCATCAGTGAGTCCAACATCACGGGGTCGCGGCTCAGCCAGAGCAGTGGTTCCGAAACCGAATAAAGGGAATTAAAGTATGGGCCGCCGATAAATTGGTAGGCCTGCAAACTGACGAGGGTGAATACCCAGGTCTCGCGCAACTCCGGGATGGCACTCATCTCAGCCACGGCAGCGGGCGCATTGGCCGGACTGCGAAAAAAACGCGCAGTGTTTGAAGCATTCCACAAAGTGGCGTTCACCAATGCCCCGTTTACCCCCAGCGTGGGATGATCGGTGTAGACCGGAAGATTGATCCAAAAATCGGCATCCAGGAAAAGTGGCGTGGCGAGAAAACTCTTACGATCCTCGTCCTTGGTCGAGCTGTTGGGCACCCCTTTGGTCTGCGACTCGGCGAATATCGGATCGAATCGCTGGGGCAACGGACTATCATAAAACCAAACCGGATCAAAGAAACGGCCTGATTCCAACACGTAGATGGGATGCTCGGGAAAGGCCGACATGCCGCTGGCCAATGATGGCAAATATCCGGTCATCCGCAGACGCAACTGGTTCAGCCCGACGAGAAAAATACCCTTCGGTTCAAAGCCCCGCCGTTCCAACGCGTTAATTACGGCTCGCACCAAGGGCAAAGGGGTGGCCAAACCCGGCCCGGAATCAGTATAGATCTTTAGCCCCACCTTTTTCTTCTCCCCCGGCACCAGACGCCGACCGCTATTTTGTTCAAACTTATTGATCAGCCGCTCCACTTCCCGGTCGTAGGTGGATTGAGTGAAATCCGGTAGGCGTGATTCCCAGATTGGCAGTTGGCCCGCCTTTTCCGGCACTCCATCGGCGCCGAATCCAGGCAGGATTGTCAGTAAAAAGGCTCCTAATAGGTAAAAACGCATATGTTTGAGTCGCCTAAAATAGGTCGATGTTTCATCAGCAAGCTCGGAAACTTGACAGCACGGTCCCTCGGTTGAAAGTGCATTCTTTGCGCTGACTGCGTAATACCGTTACATGCCCGTCATCAAACCCACTTGCGTGCGCGACCTGAAATTGCGTGTAAACATCGCCGATGTTGTATCTCGGGTGGTGACATTGCGCAAAGCGGGTTCACGTTTCAAAGGCCTCTGCCCTTTCCATAACGAGAAATCTCCCTCGTTTCACGTCGATCCCGACAAGGGCTTCTACAAATGCTTCGGTTGCGGTAAGGCGGGTGATGTCATCACTTTTGTGCGGGAGACCGAGCAGCTCGGATTTACCGAGGCCGTGGAAGCTATCGGTCAACGATTCGCCGTTGAGATTGAATATGAACAGGGCTCCGGACCCAGTCGTGAGGAAAGATCACTCCGGCAGGAAATATTCGAGATCCACGATCTCGCTGCCGATCATTATCACCAGTCCTACCAAGCACATACGCCCACAGGTGATTATTTGAGGAAATACTGGGTGGAGCAGCGCAAATTTTCTCCGGAATTGGCCGAGGAGTATAAAATCGGCGCTGCGACCCCGACCGACGACGGTTTGGGCGCTCTGCTGCTCAGGAATAAATTTTCCGAGGAAGCCCTGCGGCAATGCGGCCTGTTCTTTATTCGTGAGCAAGCGGTGCTGGGGCTGGGTTCCCTAAAACCCCGCTTTCGGGGTCGTTTGATGATTCCGATACGCGATCATCAGGGTCGCGTGGTCGCGTTTACGGCCCGTCAAACCGATCTGACTCCCGGGGATGATCCCGCTCGTGAAGCCAAATACGTCAATTCGCCCGAGACGCCCATTTTCATCAAAGGTAACTTGCTTTTCAATTTGGATCGCGCCCGCACGGCCGTTGGCGAGGGTGATCCCTTTGTGTTGGTCGAGGGTCAACTCGATGCCCTGCGGTGCTGGAGTGTGGGGCTAAAAACCGCGATTGCCCCCCAAGGAACCTCCATCACCGAAACTCAATTGGTCTTGATCCGCCGTTATCACAGCCAAGTGGAATGTTTTTTTGACAGTGATTCTGCCGGTCAAAAGGCCGCCATGCGGTTCCTGCCCATGGCGCTGAAGGCTGGACTGGAAGTGCGATTCCTAAAACATGCCGGACTAGAGAAAGTGGATCCCGATTTGCTCTTTCTTGAGCAGGGATTGCCTGCATACGCCGAGCTGAAACGTGGCTCTCTCTCCGCCATGTCGTATGCCTGCCAAACCGCGCTACCGGACCCAGTGGTTGCTTCGTCCGAGCAAAAATCGCGAGCCGCCCGTTCCATCCTTGAGCTCGTTTCAACCATTGAATCAGAGGTGGCTCGAAGTGAATTTCTTAATGAGGCTGCCCGCCATCTGCATATCACCGCATCGGCTTTACAGCATGATCTTCAAACCTTTACAAAAAAACAGGGACAAAACATTCGACCCACCGAAATCCCGACCCCCAAGCCTGATAATGCCGCCACCTCCGAATTGCACCTGCTGATGGTTTGCCTGCATTTTGAGCAGATTGGGCATCCTTTATCCACCGTTCTGCCCCATGACTGGATTGATATCAGTCACACTGCAGGCATCCTCTTGAACCGCTTTTTGGCCGAGTTTGAGCACAATAGCTGGCCCGGTCGGGATCATCTCGACGATCTGCTCGAAACCACCGAAGAAAAAGCGCTGGTTGCGTCCCTGCTCTTCGACACCCCCACATTTGAAGATCCGGTCAAAGTAGCCAATGAGGGATTGGTTATGTTGCGGGCACGGGCTCTCGAGCCACGTCTGCAACAAATAGAACTTGATTTAGCCAACCACCAAGTGGACAGTGAAATTGACCCAATTTCACTCTTAAAAGAACGTTCTAATATCCACCGCCAGCTCCGCCAACCGCTCGGTCTTTCCGTTGCGGTCTGATTTTTTTGTCCCTACTCATCATGCCTCGTAAAGCCCAGACCACTAAAACCAAATCACCCAATTCCGCCGCTGTAAAAGCTGCCATCGAAGATGTCCAAGCGGGTGGTGATGGTGATCTCGCCGCCGGTGGGATCAACGAGAAGATCCGCCAGCTCATTCGCCAGTCCAAAGAACAGGGTTACCTGACGTTCGACGACATCAATGAAGCCCTGCCGGAGTCAGTCGAAAATCAGGAGGAAATCGATAACATCCTTTCCATTCTGCAGAATCTTGAGATCGAGATTCTCGAGCCCGATCAGGTCAAGGAATACAAACAGCGCATGGAGGAAGCAGAGGAAGAGGAAACTCGCTCTTCGCAACACGACATTCTGGATGATCCGGTTCGCATGTATCTCAAGCAAATGGGTCAGGTCCCATTGCTGACCCGCGAGCAGGAAGTCGAAATTTCCAAGCGGATTGAAAATGCCGAGCTCAAGGCCCAGACCGCTCTATTTGAAGCCACTGCCGTTGGCGCTCATATTGGCAATTTGGGTCAACGCCTGCTCAATCGGGAAGAGCGTTTTGACCGCATCGTCATCGATAAGAAAATCGACAGCCGCGAAGCATACTTCAAGTCCCTGCCCAAACTGGTTGAAGCCACTCAAAAAGGGGAAAAGACCGTCGCCGCTGGGTGGGATGAATATCAGCACGCAAAAGGGGAAGCCGAACGCAAGAAGGTCCTCACCAAGTTTCGCAAACGCGAGAGCGTCCTGCGCCCCAATTTCAGCAAGTTCTTCTTCAAGCTGAAGGTTTACGAGGAATACCTTGAGCAACTCCAGCCCGTCATCGAGAAAACCGAACAATCACTGGCCCAACTGGAACGCGCCAAACATCCCAAGACCAAGCGCGATGCCGCCATCGACTCCAAGGACATCAAGGCGCAGCTAAAGCAGATCGAGGCGGAACAACGCATCGATCCGGTCCGCCTGCTCGAAATCGTCAAGCAGACCAATATCCACATGCGCGAAGCGCACCAAGCCAAGACCGAGATGGTCGAGGCCAACCTTCGTCTGGTCATCTCCATTGCCAAAAAATACACGAATCGCGGCCTCTCCTTCCTCGACCTGATTCAAGAGGGCAACATGGGCTTGATGAAAGCCGTCGAAAAATTCGAATACCGCCGCGGTTACAAGTTCTCCACCTATGCCACGTGGTGGATTCGCCAAGCCATCACCCGTTCGATCGCCGATCAAGCGCGCACCATTCGTATTCCGGTGCACATGATCGAGACCCTCAACAAGGTCATGCAGGTGCAAAAGCAACTCCTCCAGGAATTCGGCCATGAGCCCACCCCGGAAGAAGTGGCCGATGAAATGAATCTGCCTGTTGAACGGGTGCAGCAAATCATGAAGATGGCTCAACAACCCATCTCATTGCAGTCCCCGGTCGGCGATGGGGATGACACCAGTTTCGGCGATTTCATCGAGGACAAGAGTGCAGAGAATCCTTACGACATGACCGCGTTTTCACTGCTCCGGGAGAAGATTATCGATGTGCTCGATTCTCTGACCGAACGCGAACGCCGGGTGCTTTCACTGCGCTTCGGTCTGGTCGATGGCTACAGCCGCACCCTCGAAGAGGTGGGCAAACAATTCAAGGTCACCCGCG
This sequence comes from Opitutaceae bacterium UBA3033, assembly GCA_002367815.1. Lineage (GTDB taxonomy): Bacteria > Verrucomicrobiota > Verrucomicrobiia > Opitutales > Opitutaceae > Cephaloticoccus. The sequence continues at coordinate 18,498 of DFDG01000076.1, forward strand.
AACGTATCCGCCAAATCGAAGCCAAAGCCCTCCGGAAGATGCGCCACCCAACGCGTATCCGCCAGCTACATGGATTCTTCGACGCCGAGCAAATCGATAACGCGCAAAATCTGCTCAAGGTCGCCGCCACCAATGCGCAACAATCCGGTCCTGTCGCCAGTGGCATTGCGGCATTGGCCTCTGCGCTGCTGCCCCGCCGGCCCTGATCTCTTTCCCGCTTTACAGTCCACCCAACCGGTCTAGTTTCACCACATGGAATCATCCTTTGCAGTTTTGATGGCTATTATGGGTCTGGGCACACCTGAGTTGATTATCATCCTGGTCATCTTGCTCGTGCTGTTTGGCGGAGCCAAATTACCGTCACTCGCCAAAGGCCTGGGTCAATCGATCAAGGAATTCAAAAAAGCGAGCAAGGATGAGGCTTCGACCCCTGAAGCGGGCGAAACCGAAAAGAAGACAGACAAAGGTCCCGACCAATCCGTCTGATTCCAATCTATCTGATTTTAACAAGCGCACTTTCAGGGTGCGCTTTTTTATTGGCCAGTAGGAAGGGACAGCTTCAACGCCCAACTGACGAATGCAGAGATTTGTTCGTTGGTGCCCAACACGAGCAGCTCGTCGTTCACCAATAATTTTTCAGCTCCCCCTGGATTCAAAATCCGCACCCCTTGGCGGTTTATCCCTGCGATCTGCACACCGACTTTTTGCGTGGGCGCCAATTCCGCCAGAGTCATCCCCACTATAACACTGTTCTCCTGCAGGGTGACCGTATCCATCCGCACATCATCAAAATCCGACTGTGGCAGTGACTCGGATACCCGGTGAATAAAACTTTTTCCCGCCGCCGTCTGGGCAGGATTACCCAGCAACAGGACCCGATCACGGGGATAGAGCGCAAAAGTCGCGGACGGATTTTCGATCAACACTCCCTGTCTTTCCACCCCTGCAATCGTGCAGCCGAGATTTGCCCGCAAACCCAATTCGCCCAATGTGCAACCCCGCACATCAGCCAAGTCGGGAATCACACATTCCACCAAAGCGATATTCCATTCCGCATGGTTAAGTAACCACCCCGGGGCGGATCCACGGCTGGCCGTTTGGGTCAACCTTTCCTGTAGTTCGACTTCCAGGACACTGTGCCAGTAGATCAACTTCCGGCGAAAGAAACCCACCACGACAGCAACCACCAGGACGACAACCAAGGGCACCCACCGTGCTCCGCCGCTGAGGGGTAGAAAAGCACTCAACCAAAGAAATATCATCAACCCTCCCACCAGCTTTAGCGCCAACTCCAACATCGGGGCAAATCGAGCGGCTTGAGATATATAAGCGGTGAAGACCACTTCCGCCACCAACATGGCCAAGGCCGAGAGATTGCGCCAAATCGCGATTAGGGGAGCCAGACTAAGCAGAGTGATCCCGCTCCAGAAAAGAATCTGAGGTCCATAAGGGAAAAGCCAGTCGCGTGATACCTGCGCCAACAACACGGCGAGCAATGATCCTGAAAATGCGAAAAGACCGGTCACCAGCAACAGTTCGACGCCGATCTGGATCAGACGCTTTTTACTCAACTGCCAAAGAATGTTGCGCGCTTCATGTTGTCGCAGCCGGTCCAACCAACCGCGATAAACGCGCAACCAGGCCGACAACCAACCCGGTTCACAGGTTGAAACCCAATTGGCTATTTTTGATGAACGCCTGGCTAATATAGGCGCGGCGAAGGTCGTAACCAACGCAGCCCCCACCGCCACGGTTTGAAAACTTTTGGGCAGCACACCACCCGCAATGCCCAATTGCGCAATGATGAAAGTGAATTCCCCAATCGGCACCACCAGCAACCCCACCCGCACCGCCTCAACCGTGGGCGAGCCCGTGATCAACAAACCCGTCGCGCAGGCCAACGATCGGCCAAACAAAGCCAGCGCAGCTACCGCCAATACCAGTCCCCATACGTCGAACAAGGACCTGACATCAATCAGCATGCCGATGGCCACAAAGAAGACCGCACTGAACACATCGCGCAACCCCTCGAAAGTGCGATCAACCTGGGTGCGCTGGGGGGTATCAGCCACGATCGCACCCAGTAAAAATGCCCCCAGGGCCAGGGAAAAACCGGCCCGATGGGCTGCGGTGGCTAACACAAACAGCAACCCGGCCTGCACCAAAGTCGGCAATTCTGCACTGCCGGTCAGGCTCAGTTTTTTCAACAACCAAGGCACGAACAGCACGCCGATTATTCCCACGAGAACGATGAATGCGGTCAGCAAAAGCAAGGTATGGCTTATGGTCGCCGACTCGGCGTGGGTGCCCGCCAAACTCGCATAGGAACTGAGACCCGTAAGTAACAGCACGGCGATTACGTCTTCCACCACGAACACCCCCATCGCCATCTGGCCGGTCTTTTCATGGGTGGCGCCAATTTCCGTCAATACTTTGATAATCACCGCCGAGCTGGAGATCATCAGCATCGCACCCACAAACACTGTTTCAACTGCGCTCAAACCCATCAAACCACCGGTTGCCCGCGCCAGCTGATATATGATCAAAGCCTCAATGGCGGTCGCCAAAACCAACGGTAATCCCAATTTGCGCAATTTCCGCAGACTCAACTTCATCCCGATCGAGAACATCAGGAACACCAATCCCATCTGGGACAGGGTCTCGATGCGGTTGATATCCGAGACCAACGCCACGGGCAAATTATACGGCCCGATTGCCATACCCGCGACCAAGTAACCCACCACAACCGACAATCCAGCGCGCTGGCAAATCCAGCCAACCAAACCGGCGATCAACACCACCACTGCCAAATCTTGAATGAAATCAATTCCGTGCATGGGGTTTAGCATTCACTATAGGCCCCGCCACTGGCAACCGCAAGGACAAGACCGCTGCGTAAGTTTCTGGCCGTGTTGGAATTTACCGCGTTGACACCTACGTCCCGCGCCGATTCGTTTCCGTTGGCGGAACAGTGCAATCCACCCCAGCAATTATGGCAGCTAATTTTCTCGGATATTTTTCTAACGACATCGGAATCGACTTGGGCACCGCTAATACCCTCGTCTACGTAAAGGACAAAGGGATCGTCTTGCGCGAGCCTTCGGTTGTCGCGTTGGACACCGTCACACGAAAAGTCCGAGCAGTAGGCGACGAGGCCAAACGCATGCTGGGGCGCACTCCCGGCAATATCACCGCCATTCGCCCCATGAAAGATGGGGTCATTGCCGACTTTGATGTCACCGAGGCGATGTTGCGCTACTTCATCCGCAAAGTTTCCAATTCCTCTTTCCGCGCCCCACCCCGGGTCGTAATCGCCATTCCCTCCGGTATCACCGAAGTTGAAAAACGTGCGGTCAAGGATTCCGCCCTGCATGCCGGTGCCCGTGATGTCATCACCATCCCTGAACCGATGGCCGCCGCCATTGGCGTGGGTTTGCCGATCGATGAACCGGCCGCCAATATGATCGTCGATATCGGCGGTGGCACGACCGAGATCGCGATTATTTCGCTCAATGGCATTGTTTTCTCGAAATCAATCCGCGTCGCCGGTGATGAACTCGACACCGCCATCACCAATTACATGAAACGGGCCTACAATCTGCTGATTGGTGAGCGCACCGCAGAAGAAATCAAGTGTCGCGTGGGTTCAGCCTACCCGCTGGAGGAAGAACTCACGATGGAGGTAAAGGGGCGCGATTCGGTGGCCGGTCTGCCCAAAACCATCCACATCACTTCCCAGGAAATTCGTGAAGCGCTCAGTGACACCATTGCCGCGATCGTCGACGCTATTCGGGTTACCCTCGAACGTTGCCCCCCTGAACTTTCCGCCGACTTGGTGGATCGTGGTTTCGTCCTGGCCGGAGGAGGTGCCCTCATTCGGGGCATTGACCGTCTGCTCAGCGATAAAACCGGGCTGCCGGTGATTGTGGCCGACGATCCTCTCTCCGCCGTGGCCAATGGCACCGGTGAGGTGTTGAGTGATCTGGCGTGGCTGATGCAACACGTGTGATCTCCTAAATTCGGCGTCAGTCAGAATTTTTCTGATGGCGTTGCCGCTTGCACGGGTTAGCTTCCGCCGAACGCCGTGCCTTCCAACCGATTCGATCAGGCCAAACCCTTCCTGACCCTAGCTATCGTAGTGGTCACGTGGCTGATTGTTCCCGTTGCGTTCAAATCACTGCTCCGCGCTTCGTTTTTCGAGTTGCAGGCACCCATATCGGTCAGTGCCTCCCATCTTCGTGATTTGCAGGATTTTTGGGGACTGAAGCTTCACTCCCAAAAAGAGTTGATCGAAGCCGGGCGCGACCTCGCCCGAATCAATGCCTCCTACGATCTGGCTGTGCAGCAAAACTCGCAACTGCGAGACCATCTCGAACGCCTCAATAAACTTCTGAATGTTCCGGCCCAGCCAGCCTATCGCTTGGAGCATGCCAGAGTGGTGCGGCGCGACTTCTCCGCATGGTGGCAACAACTCACGATTCGCAAAGGGAGTGACTTCGGTATCACCGTGGGTGCACCGGTCGTTTTTTCCGGAGGCGTGGTGGGCCGGGTAACGGCAGTGCACGCCTACACCTCTACGGTTGAATTGATCAGCAGCCCCGGAGTCCGACTCGCGGCGGTGGTGGAAGGCGACGATCGCCCCATGAGTTTTCAAGGCGGCCTGAATCCCACGTTCGGACCTGCGCGAGGCGTGATTGAATTCGTGCCCATCGATATTTTCGCCAGCGCGATGTCGACCAAGCGGTTGGTGACTTCTGGCTTGGGCGGCGTTTTTCCTGCCGGATTAACCCTGGGTCGCGTGGTCAAACTCGAGCCCAGCACCGACGGCCTCTTTAAAACCGGAGAAGTGGAACTCGATCCGCGCCTGAGCGAACTTATTGAAGTGACCGTTTTGGTGCCGGGGGCAAACGAGTGATGCCATGAAACGACAGTGGCTATTAACTTTCCTGTCCCTGTTGTTGCTTTGGGTCGTGATTACCCAACTCAACCACTACCTCGCCATCTGGCATTTTCACATCTTCGTTGGCGCTCTGTTTATTGCTTTTTCTGCGATGCGTCTGCCGGTGCGTGGCGGACTGATGATCACTGTCCTCGCCGGTCTGCTCTGGGACGCCAACACCCCTGTGCCTTTCGGTAGCCATATGCTGTTATTCGCCATTGCCCATGTCCTGATCTTTAAAGTCCGCTTCCGCATCCCGGCCGAACATTCGAACACCCAAGTCGCAGTCGCACTGGTGACCAATTTTGGTTTGTTTGTCGCTCTGGCGATTATCGCTGTCATCAATTCACCCATGGTAGCCTTGATGTGGCCCCGCATGTTGTTCGATATCCTGTTATCTCAAATATTGCTGGTTTTGATCGGACCGTGGTTTCTTGCCTTGCAGTCACGCATCCTGGAAATCGACCGCTACGCTTTGCGCAGCCGCTTCTAGACTACTGACATGGCTGGAAATCTCGCATCACAATCCGGCAATCTGGTCGAATCCCACAAGGGCTACGATCTCCGGGTGATCGTTTTCTATTTTATCATTGCGCTGCTGTTGCTCGTGCTCGCCGTTGGCGTCGCCTATCAGCAGCTCTTCAAGAGCGACGAGCACCATGAGCGCGAACGCATGCAAAGCCAACGCCGCATCCTTGTGCCCGGTCCGCGGGGCAATATCTACGACCGCGACGGCCAGCTGATTGTCGGCAACCGGCCGAGCTTCTCGGTTGTGCTCTACCTCGATGAATTGCGACGCGAGTTTCGAAACGAGTATAAACGTATTCGGATTAACTATCGCGAAACCGGTGACAAGGACCTCCCTACGTCCTATCAGCTTGAACTGATCACCCGGGCCAGTGTCGTCCAACGCTATCTGGATCAGGTAAACACCATTCTAGGGCGCAGTGAGAAAGTGGATGGCCGTGACCTCAATCGGCATTTTGTGCGCGAATTACTGTTGCCCTACACACTGATTGGAGATCTGAAACCAGCTGAATACGCCCGACTGCTCGAAAGCCTGCCCGTTTCTTCGCCACTACAGGTTTATACTTCGAGTGCGCGTTATTATCCCTTCGGTCCGACCGCCGCCCACACCATGGGTTACGTCGGTATTAACCCCAATATCGAATCCGAAGATTTTCCCGGCGATGACCTGAGAACTTTCAAACTCAAAGGCAGTATCGGTCGCGAGGGACTCGAAAAAATCTTCGACGACCAACTGCAAGGTGAGTCCGGTGGCACCATCTTTCGAGTGGATCCATCCGGCTATCGGATCAATCCACCCCTCGATAAACGTCAACCCGTGCAGGGCAAGAATCTGGTTACCTCACTCGATATGGATCTGCAACGCGCGGCGGAAACCAAGCTACGGGAATTTGATACCCCGGGCGCTGCCGTCGCGATGGATGTGCGCACGGGTGAAGTTCTGGTGTTGGCCAGTGTGCCCGATTATGATCTCGGAGATTTCTCTCCCCGCCTTTCCTTTACCGCCAGTGCTGACATTGAGAAGCGCCAAGCTTGGGCCAACCGGGCAATTAGCAGCGCCTATCCACCCGGCTCTACCTTTAAGATTCTCACCACCATTGCCGGCCTGCGGAGCGGGGCCATCACGGCCGATGAATCGATCATCAACTGCGAAGGGGTTCTCTATAAGAATGGCCGCAACTATGTCTGTTACAATGGCCGCGGCCATCACGGCGAAGTGCTGTTGTCCGAAGCCATCTCATCGAGCTGTGATATTTATTTCTATGAAGCCGGTTGGCGCACCACCGCTGAAATCGTAGCCGATGAAGCCCGGCGTTTTCATCTGGACCGACCCACCGGAATTCAACTCCCCAATGAAACCCACCGCATGGTTGTGCCGGATCAGGCATGGAAAGTTGAACACGGCGGACAAAATTGGTTTCCCGGCGACACGGCCAACATGGCCATTGGGCAAGGCTTCGTACTCGTCACTCCACTTGCCATGGCCTGTTTTACCGCCTCGGTGGCACGCGGTGAAGTGTTTACCAAGCCCACTTTGCTACACCAAGCCAATGCGCCCACCCAGCATTACGAGTCCATCGGCCTCACGAAGGATCAACGAACCGCTTTGATCAAAGGCATGGTGGATTGCACCACCATTGGCACCGCCAAAGTGTTGACCAATCTAGCCGCATTGCGCGTTCCCGGAGTCACCATTGCCGGCAAAACCGGCACCGCCCAGATTCCCGGCAATAAAAATTGCGCCTGGTTTATTTGTTTTGCTCCGGCAGAAAACCCCGAGATCGCAATAGCCGTCGCCATTGAAGGTGATGTCGCGGGCGAGGAATTTGGCGGTGGATTATATGCCGCCCCTGTCGCCAGTCGCATTCTGCAGGAGTATTTTCGAAAGAAAAACAACCCGTCCGTTAACGCGACGATTCAACCCTTCAAGTTTGATTGATGGGATTGTGTCGCACCCGACGCCAAGTGCGCCTTGCCTGCATGTGTAATCGCACAGAGTGAACCGCAGTTTACCTTCATCCTCCAGCTTACGATTCCGCCCGGCGACGGCCCCTTCCCCGTCATCATCAATGGTGATGCGTGCTGGAAGTATCTGACCGATGAAATCGCGACCGAAGTGCTGGAAAGAAACTATATTCTGGCTCGATTCAACCGCATGGAGCTCGCGCCCGATGTGTATAATTCTGAGCGCACCTAGGGGCTCTATCCCCTTTTCCCGGGAAGCACATTCGGCGCCCTTTCAGCATGGGCTTGGGGATACCATCGATGCGTTGATGTGCTCGAACAGATGGATTGCGTCGACGGGATGCAAATCGCGATCACCGGCTATTCCCGCGGCGGGAAAGCGGTCCTCTTGGCCGGGGCCACCGATGAGCGTATCGCTTTGACCTGTCCCAACAATTCCGGAGCGGGAGGCGCAGGTTGCTTTCGATCACAGGGGCCCGAATCTGAGACACTCGCCGATCTCATCAAAGCCATCCCTTATTGGTTTGGTCCGAAACTGCAGGAATTCGTTGGCCGAGAAAACGAACTCCCCTTCGACCAGCATTACCTCAAAGCCTTGGTCGCGCCCAGAGCTCTGCTGACGACTGAAGCTCTCGGTGATCTCTGGTCCAATCCCTCGGGCACTTGGCAAACCCATGCTGCGGCCAAGGAAGTTTTCCGGTTCGTTGGAGCGGAGAAAAACATCGGCATCGCCTTTCGCGAAGGGGGTCATGAACACAATTCAACCGATTGGCGCGTGCTGCTCGATTTCGCCGACATACACTTCCGCGGGCGCGAACCCAAGAATCACTTCGCTCAAAACCCCTTCGCCGATCTGAAGCCCTGCTTCTCTTGGCGGGCTCCCACTTAGGATCTACTCCTGCTCCGGCACCGGGATCTGCGCCAACCAATCGCGCCGGATTTTCTTTCCCAGCAGAAAGAACTTTCTTTCCGGATACCAGAGCGTCAGTCCATCGGGATTTATTGGAATAACCACCACCACCTTTTCCAAGCAGTCAAGCATGTGAGTGGAAAGGTGCTGTTTGGCGAATTTGCACCTGCTGTTTTGCCTGTCTTTATTGCCATTTGCGACCGGATGGATGGGAGAAAACCATTTCAATCCCACCACCGTTGGACTTTATGGCTTCGGGCTGCTCATGGCGGCCATCGCATTCCTGATTTTGGTCAACACTCTCATTTCCACACACGGTACCGACTCGACCCTCGCGATTGCCATGGGCGACAACCGAAAGGGAACCGTGTCGATATTCATCTACGTCATCGGCACGGCCCTGACCTGGTGGAACAGCTGGCTATCCATAGCGCTGTTCACCGGGGTGGCTGTCATGTGGCTGATCCCGGACCGTCGCATCGAACGACATCTCTCCAAGCGGGAGAGTTAGCCCAAGTTTCATTCGAAGAGTTTCATCAAGGCCGCAAAATCTTCGTCGGCATAACCAGCGCGGTCGGCTTGGGCCAGACGGTCCCGCACTATATCGAGCACCGGAAAATCCTCACAGCCATTGATGCGCGAAGCCAAGCGCATGTCTTTCAACATGTGTTTCACCGAAAATTGCGGAGTATAATCCGCCTCGCGCAATTTCGGTTCCTTGAGCTTCGTCACGCCCGAGCAACTTGCATTTTTGCCCAACGCGGAAAAAAACACCTCATCCGATACACCCGCGCGGCGCACCATTGTTAACGCTTCACAGAGCGCCTGCATCTGAGCCGAGATATTAAGGTTCATCGCCAACTTGAGCGTGCAGGCCTGTTCGTTGTCACCGATGTGAAAGCGCACAGATGAAATAGTCCGTAACAAAGGCTCCAATTCAGCAATCAGACCGGCATCACCGCCGAGATAAAAGACCGTTTGTTTCACTTCCGCCGCAGGTTTGCTTCCGGTAAAAGGGGCTTCCAAGTAACGGGCACCGGTTGCGGTGACCATGGCTTTGAATTTGTCGCTGCTGGCGGGATCAATCGTGCTTGATTGCACGACAATTTTCCCAGCCCCAAGTGCGGGTAAAATTTGCGTCAGGATCGATTCCACTGCAGGAGGATCAGCTACGACGATTTGCACCACATCGGCTGCCATTGCCACCGCTTCGGGTGAGTCCATCCACTGGGGGGCGTCCGGCTTAGCGGTGCGATTCCATGTGCCGACGAGCAAACCCGCCTCCTGATAATGACCCGACCAAATATCCCCAATAATGCCCAATCCGATTACGCCAATTTTCATAGTAGTGTATTTTTACCACGAAACATCCGAAACACACGAAAAGAAAGTCTGTTACCCTGAAAAGAAACTAACCACAAATGGTCAAACAATGATTTACGGTCACAATCCACGCATAAATGCCGCGATCACTTTCGAGTGTTTAGTAGAATATGTGGTGAATACTCTTACGCCAGAATTTCCAACATGCGCTCGAACAGTCGGTTCACCTTGGCCTGATTTCCCTTCACCAGGTCTTTAAATTTGGCGAAGTCGATCTCGGTGCCCTCAAGGCCGTTCGCATAATTATCGATCAGCGCGAGACTGTTGTAGTTGAGCCCCGCCTCGGTGCACAGATCGGCCTCGTGACATGCCGTCATGCCGATAACATCGCCCCATGATTGCACGATGCGAATCTCCGCTTTGGTTTCAAACCGCGGGCCGCGCATTTGCACATAAACCTTGCCCGGATGAATAGTGAATTCTGGAGAAAGCTTTGCCAATAAGAGCGGGATGAGATTGTTGGCGATCCCGGGTGCTCCACCCCTGAGTTCATCATCATAAAACGTCGTGGGACCCTGCTGCAGTCCGACATAATCACTGCACGAAACAAATGTCCCCGGCGGCAAATCCTTGTCGAGTGACCCGACCGAATTGAGCGAGACCACATTCTGGCAACCGAGTTCGGCCAGCGCCCGAATGTTGGCCCGATAGTTGATTGAATGCGGGGGCAATGGAAACCCATAGCCATGACGATTGATGAGCACAAAATCACCCTTGGATTTATAGGTGACTTCGCCATGAGCCGTATCGATCGTCTTGACTTCCCATGATGCAAATAGATCGGAATTCACGATACTCGTGCCACTAATAAATGCGACTTTCATGCCGCGACTAACGTCCTGTCTTCGTAAGATGACAATCCGAAAGCCATTGCCTCTAAAACTGCTGTAGAAATTTCTATGAATCACGGTTCATACTAAGTTTCATTCCTGCTCCACTCCTTCTTGCCTCTTTGAAATTTTCCTCCGAATCATTCTCCTATCGTTTACTTCATAATTCTTACTTTCTCCCATGCCCCTCATCGATAAACCAGTCGCAGAACTCTACCAATATCAGGGCCGTAATCCCCGCCCCGCCGATTTCGATTCCTATTGGGACGAAGCATTGCGCGAACTCGATGCCACCGATCCACAGCCGGAATTGGTTCCGACTTCGGCCATCGCGCCGCGTAATAGCGAAGCCTTTGACTTGTGGTTTACGGGTGTCGGTGGAGCCCGGATATACGCCAAATATGTGCGGCCTAAAAACCGTAAGGGGAAATGTCCGGCGGTGCTCCAATTTCATGGTTATTCCGGCAATGGCGGCGATTTCTCCAGTCGCCTCGCATGGACAAGTGAAGGTTTCTGCGTAGCCGCACTAGATTGTCGCGGCCAGGGCGGTCGCTCCGAAGATGTTGGTGGCGTGAAAGGAAATACCCGCTCGGGCCACATCATTCGCGGCCTCGATGATCCCGATCCTCGCAAGCTTCTTTTCCGCCAAATCTTTCTTGATACCGCGCAACTCGCTCGCGTCGTAATGGGTTTTGACGAAGTCGACGCCAACCGCATGGGCGCCATGGGTGGATCTCAGGGCGGTGGACTCACCCTTGCGTGCGCCGCCCTCGAACCACGGATCAAGCGTGCCGCTCCGATCTTCCCATTTCTCTGTGATTATCGCCGGGTATGGGAAATGGACCTCGCCACCAGGGCCTATGAAGAACTGAGCTTTCATTTCCGCATGTTTGATCCTCGTCATGAGCGGGAGGACGAGATTTTTACCAAACTCGGCTACATCGATTGCCAGCACCTCGCGCCAAGGATCAAAGCCGAAGTGCTCATGTATACCGGCCAGATGGACACCGTGTGTCCGCCCTCCACCCAGTTCGCCGCCTACAATAAAATCACCTCCAAGAAAGAAGTGGTTTTCTACCCTGATTATGCCCACGAAGGTCTGCCCGGTGAAACCGATCGATCCTTCAATTTCATGCTGGGATTATGAGGTATCACATAAATCCCCCCCACCTAAGTGCCCCGACCTATACCGTGTGAATCTTGGTCCATCAGCCATTAACAAATCAGTCTGATGAAATCCAAAACCAATATCCGAACCCTCGCCCAAGTTCGGACATACGTTATCAAGGTCGGACTTTGTCTCGTATTTCCAGATGAGAAATTGGCCCGGCCCAATCTGGGGTACATGATTGATTTGCCGGAAGAAAACCGGGAAATAAAGGTTGGGAAGGGGCAGAAAGTTAGCGCGATCTGGCGATGGAAGAATCAACTGACCGCCGATTACCCCGATGAGATTTTCTGCGGCAAAGGCGCCAAATGAAAGTCTGTGCTCATAACGTTGGGGCACTTGAGAACATTTCATTACCCGGAATTCAATCGCCCGGTTACCACATGCAGTCCGATGGCACGGTAGATTTACGAGCTCATTCGGGTCGAACCGATGACCACTCCCGAACTACGCAAGTCTGTTCTACAAGGCGACAAATCCCGCAAAACCGTATTCGCCAAGGCACTCGTGGAACTGCAGATCACCTTTAATATCGTCCGATGCAACGCGCCCGAAATTACCTACGACACCCGGGGACGATTCGGGGAACAGTATCCCGGGTTGATCACTCCACCCAACTGATCTTCTCGAATCGTTGGGCAAGTTCCACATCCTTGGCGGTGACTTTTCCGCCGGCATCGTGGGTATTGAGGCGCACATCCACTCGGTTGTAGACATTGCTCCAATCGGGATGATGATCCATCGCTTCGGCCTCAAAACCCGCGCGAACCATGAAAGAAATAGCCTCACGGAAACTGTCAAATTTGTAGCACTTGGCCAATGTATCGCCGTCGTGCGCCCAACCGGGCAATGTCGTGAGGGCTTGTTGGATTTCCGCGGATTTAAGAAGCTTGCTTGGCATGTTCTAACCATACACGCCACCGAATGAATGGCAAGCTGGGCACCAGAACCCTCCACAAGTCTAAAAAAGCTTAATGCGAAGGCGGCTTGTCAAACCGCCTGCGGCTGACCTAACTCTCCGTCTTACTCATGCCGTCAAGTGCCAGCCCCAAGATTCCCCAACACGTCGCCATCATCATGGATGGCAACGGTCGCTGGGCTCAAAAACGTGGCCTACCCCGCAACGAAGGCCACCGTCGAGGCGCTGAAAACGTGCGCAAAGTCACTGATGCTGGGCAAGAGATCGGCTTGCGCACACTGACGCTCTACGCATTTTCCGCGGAAAACTGGAGCCGCCCGCAGGACGAAGTCGGCGCGTTGATGGGCCTGCTGGAGTATTACCTCAAAAACGAGCTCAAGACCTTCATCAAAAACAAGATTCGCCTACGGACAATCGGACGCACCCAGGATCTGCCCGTCGCGGTGCAAAAAGCCCTCAAACACACCATCGAGGCGACCAAAGAATTCACCGATTATACGCTGGTGCTCGCGCTCAACTACGGCTCGCGCACAGAAATCGTCGATGCTGCCCACACCTACGCCGCCGCAGTCGCCGCGGGCAAAGAAAAACTCAGCGACGATTCATGGGCGTCATTCAGCCGCTATCTCTACACCGCGGATTTACCGGATCCTGATCTCATCATTCGCACTTCCGGTGAAACCCGGTTGAGTAATTTTATGCTGATGCAAGGGGCCTACGCCGAGTTTGTGTTCACTCCGGTGCTCTGGCCCGATTTCAGAAAAACCGATCTCGTTGCCGCGGTGGAAGAGTTCGACAAACGTGAACGACGCTATGGGCTGACCGGTGAACAGCGTAAAACTCCCCCTGCTCCATAACCTTCTGATCAAATGGCCAAACGTATATTCAGCACCGTGCTTTTGTGGGCAATCGTCGCCGGTTCGCTTTGGTATTTCCGCACCGACGGTGCGGTGATCCTGATCGGGCTTATATCCATCCTCACACTGCGGGAATTCTACCAGCTGCTGGCCGGTGCCGGACTGGCACCATTTCACAATCTGGGCCTGGCCTTGGGCGGTATCATCACCCTCGCCCCGTGGCTCAATCAACGCTTTGGTCTCAATGCCGACCACGTGCTCGCGTTGACCGTGATTATATTCGCCCTGCGTATCATCTGGGAGCGACCGCCGGAAAAACGGGTCGAGTCCCTCGCGTCCACTCTCTTCGGTTTAGTCTATGTCGCGCTCTTGCTGCAATATCTGGTGCGAATCGTGATTTCAAATCCTGTTGCGCCCAATCAGGGGTTGATCCTCTTTCTCTGGCTGGTCGCCGTGGTAAAATTCTGTGATGTCGGTGCCTTGCTCACGGGTCTGGCCATTGGTCGCCACAAGATGGCGCCGAGCATCAGTCCCAAGAAATCCTGGGAGGGAGTGATCGGTGGAGTGATTGCCTCGATGGGCGTGGGCGCATTGATCGCGTGGCTGGCCCGAGACCAATTACCGGCCAATCTAACTCCCCTTTATGCCGCCATGATCGCGGTCCCGATCGCGGCCACTGGCATCGTATCGGATTTGGTTGAATCCATCATCAAGCGCCGTGCCGATATCAAAGACTCCGGTGGCATCATCCCCGGAATCGGTGGAATGTTCGACGTAAGCGACTCGCTAATTCTCACTGCACCCTTGGGATTTTTCTTACTGGGGCTGGCTTGAGTAAATGTAGGCGCTCTGGGCGTCCGCATACCAAATATCGTTAATACTCTCTTCGCTTGCCCAAAGCATTGAGACTGCGGCAAGCTCCTGTTTTTCGTGGCAAATTCATCCACCACTTCTCGTAAACGCATAGTCCTGCTCGGCGCCACCGGCTCAATTGGTGACAATACCTTGCGGGTTATTGCTGCCCATCCCGACCGACTCGAACTCGTGGGCATCGCCGCCCGGCAGGATCGGGTAAAGCTCGCAGGAATCGCAAAAAAATTCCGGGTGCCGCACGTGGCCTTGTTTGATGAGGATGCCGGTATGGCCGCAAAAGCCTCGGGAGATTTTGCCCCCGGCACAAAATTTCATAGTGGCATGGCGGGTCTCATCGAATTGGCTCAACTGGCAGAAGCCGATATTGTGCTGGTCGCCGTAGTCGGAACAACAGCTCTCGAGCCCACCCTTGCCGCCATCGCCGCCAAGAAAACCATTGCGCTCGCTTCCAAGGAAATTCTGGTGCTGGCGGGGAAATTCGTCATGGCCGCGGCCAAGGAACATGGCGTGCAGCTGCGACCGGTGGACAGTGAACATGATGCGGTTTCCCAATGCATCGACGGACAGCCCCACAAAGGAGTGCGTCGCATCATGCTGACTGCCAGTGGCGGCGCTTTCCGAGATTGGCCGGTCGAACGTCTGGCCCACGTGACCCCGGCGGATGCGTTGAAACATCCCAACTGGTCCATGGGACCGAAGATCACGGTGGATTCCGCTACATTGGCCAACAAGGGCCTCGAATTAATTGAAGCCCAATGTTTGTTCGGCCTCAAACCCGAGCAATGTGATGCCGTCCTGCATTCACAAAGCATCGTGCATTGTCTCGTTGAATACAAGGACGGTGCCATGCTCGCCCAAATGTGCCCGCCATCGATGACTTTCGCGATTCAGCACGCCTTGCTCTACCCGGATCGGGTCAACGGAGTTGAAGCAGCGTTGGATTTTACCAAAACCCTTTCCTTGGATTTCCAGCCGGTTGATCTGGTTCGTTTCCCGATGTTGCGTCTGGCCAAGGAAACCATGGTCACGGGGGGTTGCGCCCCAGCCGTGTTCAACGCCGCCAATGAGGTCGCCGTGGCCGCGTTTCTGGCTAAACAGATTCCTTTTCTTGCGATTCCGTCGGTGGTGGATAGCACTTTGCAGCTTATCAATCATCAGGAACCTGCTGACCTCTCAACCGTCCTTCGTTGCGACGGCGAGGCTCGCCGGATCGCCCAAACTCAACTCCTCCAATTTAAATTCTGAATTACGTGCCCGCTGATTTACTACAAACCGTCCTGTCCAACGTTTGGTCGATCTTTCTGGTCGTGCTCTTTTTTGGCGGCTCGATCTTTGTCCACGAACTGGGCCATTTTCTCGCCGCAAGACGGCGCGGTGTGCACGTGGAACGTTTCTCCATAGGGTTCGGCCCCAAGATATGTTCATGGCGCGGCAAGGACGGAGTGGAATACCGGCTGTCTTGGTTGCCGCTGGGCGGCTATGTGACCTTGCCCCAACTGGCCTCTTTGAGCGGGATCGAAGGCGAAAGCTCGGTCGATTTGGAAAAATTACCCCCGATCACCTATGGCACCAAGATGATCGTTTTCGTCGCGGGGGCGGCGTTTAACTTCATCTTTGCTTTTGCCCTCGCCTGTATCATTTGGTTAGTCGGACAGCCCACCAGCAGTATGACGGCCACCACTCGCATCGGCTACGTGACCCCTACTTTGACCTTGGCTGATGAGAGTAAAGTTCCCTCCCCCGCTTTTGAGGCCGGACTGCAAGTTGGGGATACCATTCGCACCATCGACGGGATAAACGTGAGCGACTGGATGGATGTCGTGCAGACTATTGTCACTGGCTCAGGTCGCACTGCCACCGGTCAGCCTAAAACGGTTTTTACCATCGAGCGAGATGGTCAACTCAAGGAAATATCAATCTATCCCCGACTCTCGGGTGATGAGCAGTTTCGCCGAGTGGGAATTGACTCCGGTTATGAACTGCTCGTGTTGAAAGTTGCCAAGGGTAGTATCGCCGAAAAGAGCGGCTTCAAAGCGGATGACGAGCTACTCTCACTTAATAGCACGAGAGTGATCAACGGCAGTGTGTATCAGCAAATTATCGAGGAAGCGTTGAATTTCCCCATTGCGGCGGTGGTGCAGCGTGAAAATCAGAAAATCACTCTGACCATCCCCCCTCGCACAAAGGAAGAAACCACTTTGGGTTTGGTCCTGACGACCGGATATATCCTCACCCATCCTTCTCCATTCAAACAAATTGCCGACCATGCCATCATGACGGTGCGCACACTTGGCAGTCTGATAAATCCCCAGTCCGATATCGGATTGTCCAAAGTTTCCGGCCCCGTCGGCATTGTGCGTATTTTGCATAGCGCCGCCGAGGCTGGGATTACGGCCATCTTGATGTTTACCATTCTCGTGAATGTGAATCTGGCGATCTTCAACCTGTTGCCTATTCCCGTGCTGGATGGCGGACAAATGCTGTTTGCAACCATCGCCAAACTTCGTGGCCGAGCGTTGCCCGTCAATTTCATCATGGCGACCCAAAGCACGTTTGTCATCCTGCTGTTTAGCATTATTCTCTACGTCAGCTTCTTTGATGTGCGCCGGATCTTCCGAGATCATCAAAGCCACAATACGCCGACCGAGGAAAGGGCCGATCCCTGAGTCTGGGCCGATAATTCGCGATCAGGATTGGTTACATGATAAGTGGCTAACCTTCGGATACACAAATGGCATTGATCAAAAGGCGATAAGAACTGACCAATAGAACCGCCATGTCCTATTGCGCATCACGTTTTCACACCGTCCGCCGACCGACTCACGAAGTGCTGGTTGGTGCCGTCGGCGTGGGGGGCGAAAACCCTGTGCGCATCCAGTCCATGACCACGAGTGATACGCAGGATATCGCTGCGACTGTCCGGCAATGCATCGCCTTGGCTGAAGTAGGTTGCGAAATCGTGCGCATCACCGCACCCAACGTGACCGCGGCAAAATGCCTCAAACCCATCCGGGAAAAATTCTCCGCAGCCGGTTTCAGCGCGATCCCCTTGGTCGCCGATATTCATTTTCTACCCTCGGCGGCCATGGAGGCGGTGGAGCATGTAGAAAAAATCCGCGTCAATCCGGGTAACTACGCCGACAAAAAGAAATTTGCAGTCATGGAATACAGCGACGCGGAATACGAGCGCGAGTTGCAGCGGTTGCATGATTCCTTCTCCCCGCTGGTCAAACGCGCTGGCGCACTTGGACGGTCCCTCCGGGTGGGCACAAATCATGGATCGCTCAGTGATCGTATCATGAATCGCTACGGCGACACGCCACTGGGCATGGTCGAGAGTGCTTTGGAATTTCTCCGCATCGCCGAATCACACGGGTTCAAGCAGACCATCCTTTCGATGAAGGCATCGAATCCGAAAGTGATGATTCAAGCCTACCGCCTGCTGGTCCAACGCATGACCGCTGAAGACATGCACTACCCCTTGCATTTGGGCGTAACCGAAGCAGGTGATGGCGAGGACGGTCGGATCAAAAGCGCCATCGGGATCGGTTCCCTGCTGTGTGATGGACTGGGTGATACCATCCGGGTGTCTTTGACTGAGGATTCGGTCTATGAAATTCCGGTCGCCCGGGCCATTGCCGACAAGACCATGACGCTTTGGCAAAATGAATCGAAGGCGGTGGCTCCTGACTCAATTGATCCCTACCATTTCAATCGCCGGGAGCCCAACTTGATAACGCTGGGGGACAAGGTAAGCATCGGCCCGGAAAAACCACCAACTGTCGTCGTGCGCGTTGCCTCCGTCGACTCGCTGCAGAATGCCCAGGCCCAATTTTCGGCTGCCCGCATAACCGATACCCCGGTCGAGGGTATCTTGCTGCCAATTAATAAAGCATCGGAAATGGAGCAACTGTTTACCATCGCCGATGGCTATCTCGTTTTGGATTTGGCCCCGACAATCACGCTCGAAGAGCTTCGGGCGCATCACAAGACGCTGCCTTCCGGCACTGTGCTGCTGCGAAGTTTCAAGGCCGATGAATCGGATATACTGACCTCATACGCGCAGTATGTTCGGCAAAATGATTTGCGACTCGCCTTGGAAATTCAACCGGCAGATTTTTTCGCACTCGCTGAAAAATTACAGGAACTTGGCGATCAGAATTTGATTTTTACCCTTTCCGCCACGCCGCCTGATTTCGGACATGCGTTGGGAGGCTACCGCCAACTCACCGAATTGCTCCACCAAATCAATTCGCGAGCCCCGCTTTGGATTCGCAATACCGCAGGGACCGCCGCGCAGCCCAAACCCGACTTTCTTTCGCGCCTACTGGAAGCCGCGATCCTCACCGGTGGTTTATTATGCGATGGGTTGGGCGACATGGTGAGTATTGAAACTGAGACCGACCCTATTCGCGCCTTGAAGCTGAGTTACAATGTGCTGCAGGGGGGCGGCGCGCGATCATCCAAAACAGAATTTGTCGCCTGTCCAAGTTGCGGTCGCACGCTTTTTGACCTGCAAACCACCACCCAGCGCATTCGTGAGAAAACCGGCCATCTTAAAGGCGTAAAACTCGCGATCATGGGCTGCATCGTCAACGGACCGGGCGAAATGGCCGACGCGGATTTCGGTTATGTCGGTGGCGCCCCCGGCAAGATCAACCTCTACGTGGGCAAGTCATGTGTGCAATATAACATCCCGCAGATTGAAGCAGACGACCGACTGATTGCATTGATCAAAGAACACCACAAGTGGGTTGATCCGCTGCCGGTCTGACCAGTCGATGTAACGTATTCAAAATTCCATGCCGTAACCCCGTTGTGACTTTGCTTTAACCTATGAAACCCATATGTAACGCAGCGTAATCACGATAAAACTACAAACTGACACCCTCAAAACCCATATTGCTGGCAACAAAAAAATGAGAAAAGTTATGCTCAATTTTCCTGTGAACAACTTGTCAAGAAGTTGACCTTGAAATGATTTTCTGAATATAAGTTACTACTCATCCAGTCAGTTGTTAATGCACCGTTTGTTGTTCTTTCCCGCGTAGGTTTTAGCTCTTTTTATCCCACTGGTAACACCCCACGTTATCAACTGGCCATCAATGTTTTACGTATAATCCATACTCTGTGGTTTATTAGATGATGGTTAGTCACAATTTTTCTGCTGCCAGAAGGCGTGGAATCGGAGCAGTCAGCGTGTCCCCAGAGTCTCCGGTGCCCAATGTGAATAAACCAAGCCCTTCTCGCCAACCAATGCCCTCTTTGTCCCTACCTCCCAGCCTTTGGGAGACCGTGAAATGTGATTTTAAGGAATTATTTCCTGAAGATGTATTTCAGATGTGGTTTGAACCACTGCAATGCCTCCATACCACGGAGGAGAGCATCACTTTGGGCGTGCCGAACGACTTCGCGGCCATCTGGATCCATGATAATTACCTCGATCTGATCACCCAACGACTGCGGCTCAATGCCGGTCGCATGGTGCACGTGACATTGAAGAAAACTGGCATGGCTCCGCCTCTCGAGTCCACCAAGGAATCGATCAAGGCAGAGGAGACCGCCAATGCCCAGCGCACTCGCGCCAACGCCAAGCGCGGAACGCGCTATGATGAGCGGGCGGCCGTTATTGGCGGACTCAACCCTCGCAACACCTTCGAAAACTTTGTGGTCGGGTCCAACAACCAGATGGCCCACGCCGCAGCTATGGCCGTCGCCCAAGCCCCAGCCCAAGCCTACAATCCACTTTTCCTCTACGGCGACACCGGTTTGGGCAAAACCCACCTGATGCACGCCATCGGTTATGCCGTCCTGCGCCGCAATCCGTCGGCCCGGGTCGCCTACCTCTCCACCGAGAAGTTCACCAACGAATTCATTCAGGCCTTGCAGGAAAACAGCCTGACCAAATTCCGCCAACGCTACCGGCATGTGGACGTCCTGCTCATCGATGATGTGCAGTTCCTCGCCAGCAAAGAGCGCATTCAGGAGGAATTCTTCCACACTTTCAACGACCTCTTCGAGTCCGGCAAACAGATCGTGCTATCGAGCGACCGTCGGGCCAGTGAAATTCAGAAATTGGAGGCCCGGCTGGTCTCCCGGTTCGAATGGGGCCTGCCCGCCGATATCCAGGCTCCGGATTTCGAGACCCGCCTAGCCATCCTCCGTTCAAAGTCCGCCACTCTGAAAGTGGAAATTCCCGATGAAATTCTTACCTTCATCGCACAGAATATTTCCAAGAACATCCGACGACTTGAGGGGGCGTTGATCAAGGTCAGCAGTTACGCCACTCTCACCGGCAATCTCTTGGATCTCCCCACCACTGAAATGTTGCTGCAAGACGTGCTGATGGAGCAGGCGCAGAACATTCTCACCATGGAGATTATCCAGAAACGCGTGGCTGATCACTTCCAGATCCGGCACAGCGACATGACCAGCAAACGGCGGCCCAACAATATCGCCATCCCCCGTCAGATCGCCATGTATCTCTCGCGCTGCCTGACCAAGCATTCTTTGCAGGACATCGGTGATGCCTTTGGCGGTCGCGACCACGGCACCGTCATTCATGCCTGCAAGGCGGTCGACAACATGATTGATCAGGATGCCGGTATGCGGGGGAGCATCGAGTTTCTGCGCAACCAGCTGTCCCGTTGAGTCATTTCATGTTTTGTCGGTGGACGTCATGAGCGTCCGTGCTATGTTAACCGGACTTGGCAACCAAGCATTCCATCCATGAGTCTTACACCTGAGCAAAAACAAATCGTCTCCACCTGGGTTACCGCCGGCGACAATCTCTCCGCCGTGCAGAAAAAGCTCTTCGTAGAGTTCAACATCACCCTGACCTACATGGATGTGCGTTTCCTCGTGGATGACCTTGAACTCACGCTCATCGATCCCGCCCCCAAAGCCGATACCAGCGACGTGAGCAAGACCCCGGCGAAGGCCCCTTCACCGGCAGCACCAGCCGGCGATGATACCGATGTGGAAATGGATGATGCTGTTCCACCCATGCCTGATGGGGTTGGTAATGTCTCCGTCAGTATTGATCGAGTTTGTCTCAACCCCAATGCGATCGCCAGTGGCGATGTCACCTTCAGCGATGGTGTTACCGGCAAATGGATCGTCGATCACAGTGGACGACCGGCCTTCACTAAAATTTCCCAAGATGGCTATCGTCCCAGCCCTGAGGATGGGCAGGCATTCATGCGGGAGCTCAGTGCAGCACTCCAAGCGCGGGGAGCCTGACCCAGACTTTATTAATCATAAGGCGTCGTTATGCCCACTCCCCAAAAGATCAAGGCCTGCTTCGACGAAAACGGTTACTATGTGGCCCGCGGGTTGTTCAAACCGGCGCAGATGAAATTCCTCGCCAAGGACTTCGATCACATCGTGAGGCAACTTGAACGCGGCGGTGAAAAAAACAACACCCAGTGGACCGGAGAGCTGCAAAAGAAAATCGGCGGTGAAAAGAGTATGATCACGCACACTCATAACGTGCAGTGCTACTCCAGTGCATGGATGCAAGCCATCCAAGCCAAACCGTTTCTCGACGTGACAGAAGCCATCCTTGGCCCGGACATCATCCTGCATCACACCAAACTATTCCAGAAACCCACTTCCAACGGGATGCCATTCACCATGCATCAGGACTGGTCTTATTTCCCCTCGTATAAAGACACCATGATCGCTGCGGTCATCCACGTGTCGCCGGCAACCGATAAAATGGGTTGCCTGCGAGTGTATCCCGGTTCGCACAAGCTGGGCCGCGCCGCCCACACGGGCGGGCAGGAACCTTGTGC
>DFDG01000076.1:40806-50081 GCA_002367815.1 Opitutaceae bacterium UBA3033
CCGGGCGGGCAGGAACCTTGTGCCCTTTTGGATCAATATCCGCTGGAGGATGCCACCCCACTCGAAGCCGAATCCGGCGATGTCGTCTTTTTTCACTACTTCACCCTGCATGGTTCCAAACACAACCGCTCCAACCGGCTGCGCAAAACCGTGTTGGTGCAAATGCATGCCGGTGATGACGCAATTGAGGATCAGAACCGACATCCCAACCTCCGCCTGACCTTGCGAGGATGGAACCATCGCATTAATCGCGAACAGGCCAACTCAGCGCAAAGCTGACGTAGCCGGATGAGATCAGGTGTGCCCGGTATCCAATGAAATCGCGTAGCACGGCCTGCAGGTTGGGAAAATAATGAGCTAGTGGCATACCTCTCCCTCTTACCCCTTTTATGCGCACTGTTCACATTATCCTGAATGCCCATCTTGACCCGGTCTGGCTTTGGCCATGGACGGCCGGGGTCGATGAATGCCTCAACACGTGTTACACGATGTGCAACACGCTTGATCGCCACCCCGAGATTATTTTCACCCGGGGCGAAGCTTGGGTTTACGAACAGGTGCGTCGCCACGATCCCGCGCTCTTCAAGCGTATCGTCAAACACATCAAAGCCGGACGTTGGTCGGTAGTCGGCGGTTGGTGGATTCAACCTGATTGCAACCTGCCCGGTGCGGAAAACCTGAACCAGCAGATCAAACTGGGGCGAGCGTGGTTCAAGCAGCATCTCGGTCTCTTCCCGCGCATCGGCTACAACGTTGATTCATTCGGCCACTCTGCCGCCCTGCCCGATATCATGGCCGCCCATGGCCAGGACAGCTACGTCTTCATGCGCCCGATGGCCCATGAAACCAAATTAACGAGTCGTATCTTTCGCTGGCGCGGCCAACCCGGCGGCAAGATCGTCAACACGTTTCGCATTGCCCACGGCTACTGCACCATCTTCGAACCCACCTTGCATCATGTTGAAGGCGCGTTGGAAGATCTGCCGACTGGAGTCACCCACACCATGTGCTTCCTTGGCGTTGGCGATCATGGCGGCGGCCCCAATGAACATATCATCCAATGGGTGAAGGATAATCGCGAAGCCATACCTGACGCGCGTCTCGAGTTCTCATCCCCCGAGCGTTTCTTCAAAGCCCTCGTCCCCCAGGTCAAACACTTGCCACTGGTTACCGGGGAATTACAGATGCACGCCATCGGTTGCTACACCGCGCACCGCCCGGTCAAACTCGGTGTGCGCCGCGCCGAAAATCTGCTCGCCCAAACCACCTGCGCATTGGCGACTGCCAAGCCCAGTGAACGCAAAGCCGCCGCTCCGATCATCGCCCAAGCCTGGGAAAGTCTCTGCTTTAATTCCTTCCACGACACCCTCGGCGGCAGTTGCACTCACAGTGCCGCAAAGGCCGCCGACGATCAACTCGCAGGCGTCAAAGCCTCGGCAGAAACCGTGCTGAGCGAAACTTTCCGTCGCCGCGCCCACCATCTTCCAGTCGATCCGCGCCAGCGCATCATCGCAGCCAATTATACTTCGGAAAAATTTACTGATTTTATCGAACATGAACCATGGCTGGAGTGGACTCACTGGAAACCTGACTGGTGTTTGCTCGATGAACGCAACCGGATGGTCCCGCACCAGATCATCGAACCCGAGACCCTCATGCCGGACACCATGCGCGTGCTTTACCCGGCGGAGATCAAACCGGGAGAATTGCACACGGTTCGCATCGCTCGCAAGGCCAAGGGCAAAACATTCGCCCTCCAAGGTCCCGCGCCGGATTTCAAACTGAACCTCAGCAAAAGCGGCAAGGGCGACCTGACCACCGTCTCGGGTGAAATCTGCCCTTTGCCGGATCTAAGATTGATCGAGGAAAAGTCCGACACCTGGTCGCACAATATTGATCGCTTTGCCGGTCCCCAGCTTGATCACGCGCATTGGAGTAAACCACGACTCATCGAAACCGGTCCCATTCGTCACCTCTGGCGGACCGAAGGTCGCATCGGCGAAAGTCGGATCTGTGCGGATTGGCGCCGCTACCGACGGTGCGATTTCTACGAATTGCGCCTACGGATCAATTGGCATGAGCACCACAAAATGCTGCGGCTTTCGTGGTCACCGGGTTCCTCCATCATGCACCGTGATGATGGTATTTCTGGCGGTGATCTGCACCGGACGAGCGACGGTCGCGAACTCCCTTTGCGCGATCGCACTTTGCTCCACCTCGCCGATGATCGCCGTGCCGGCATTGTTGCACCTGAGGTTTTTGGCATCAGTGGTGATGGATCCTCCTGTCATCTCACCTTGCTGCGCTCCTGTCCCTTCGCCCATCACGACCCCAAGATTCTACCGGCGACCCTCGAACATTACGCGTGGGTGGATCAAGGAGAGCACACTTTCACCCTACGCTTTTTCCCCTCCGGAAAGGTCACCGCTAAGGAACTCGATCACCACGCTTTACACCTGCAACAACGTCCCGTCATCGCTGACCTTACCCGTGGCATGTCGCATCGCCCGTTCAAGGATGAGCCGGCATGGCCGCTTTGAACCTGCCCCTGCTCTGATGACTCCACTCGCGCAGAACCACGTCGAGCTCTACCTCTCCAAAGATCCGCAAAACGTATGCGCCTATAGTCCGGGTATCTGGCGATGCGTTGACGGTCGCCTGCTCGCAACCATGGACATTGGCAGTTTGCGACAAAACGAAGCCCACCCTGCTGACGGCAAACCCAAGCCCGCCTACAAAGGCCTGCACTGACGCGCGATGACCTCCGACGACGGAGGAACCACGTGGACCACACGGGCCGATCTCGATCTCTATCACGCCCGCCCCTTCGAAGCTGGAGGAAACCTTTACGTCATAGGCCATCGCGGTGACCTGCGTATCGCTCGATCCAAAGACAATGGCGTCACTTGGTCGGAGGTCAGTCTGCTTTCGCAAGGTGAGTTTTGGCATCAAGCCCCGGCCAACGTATGGCATGCAAACGGCTGCGCTTATCTGGTGATGGAACGCCGCGAAAACCAGCAAGTCGCAGGTTGGTATCCCAATGAGTTGCAGCCGATCCTGATGCGTGCCGGGACTCGGATGATTTGACGCGACCCGATGCCTGGACCATGGCCAAAACTCCAGCCTTTCACGAAGTGGTCAGTGATAAAGGTTTCGATGGTTTCGGCATTCCATTCTATCCGGGCAGATACCCTGAGGTTTGGATGGCACCGGATGGAAAACGCGGAGCGGCTCCCATTGGCTGGCTCGAAGTCAACATCGTCCAACTCGTCGATCCTAATCACGTCTGGCACGATCCAACCGGTAAGACGTTTCACCTTTGGTTGCGTGCCCACACGGGACTGACGAATTACGCCATGGTGGCGCAGGTTACGGAAAAAGGCCCGCGACCCGGTGAAGGAGACATGGAACTCACTTTCGAATCCGCGCCTTCAGGTGTACCGATTTATTATCTGCCCATGCCCGGTGGTCACATGAAGTTTCATGTGCTCTATGACAAAGAATCCAAAACCTATTGGCTGCTTAGTTCCAATCGACCGACAGCATGCGGAACATCAACACCATGCCGCCGGATCGCTATGGTTTAGCCGACAATCAGCGCTCGCGACTCCAGCTGCATTTTTCAACCAACATGGTCGACTGGATCTTCGCCGGCATGGTGTCCAACGGTGAAACTGAAAACTGCTCACGGCACTACGCCAGCATGGCCATAGACGGAGGCGATCTTGTCGTGCTCTCCCGCTCCGGTGATCAAAACGGCCGCACGACACCAACATGATCACCTTTCACCGGATAGCCGATTTCCGGTCGCTGATTTATTGATAGTTGGGCGGTCCGACCTCGTGATCCGGTCCGACAAGCGGCAGGTTAAGATTTCCCGTAGCCGCGCTTGAGCCGAAGGTGAAAGCGTGGAGCCCAATGGCGGTCCAAGCGTCACCGGCCGCGCGCCGACGCTCGTTTCAATTGCTCCGCCCGGATCTCTTCACGATGTGCCTGCTGCCATTCGTAAATGGAGCGCACCGGAGGATGCGAACGGGCAATGTTTCCGGAGGGAAGAATTTGATTATCTTTCTCTACCTCTGGTCGGGCGTTACCACCGACCATTTGGTCGATGTTTCCATAAAATCGATTGTTGATCAGTTCGATGCCGATGCAGTCACGTGATCCAAGATAGATCGCCGAGGGATACGCCTCCATCATGACAAATACATTGCCTTGGATGATATGGTCAAAACTCGCCGCTTTGGCCAAAACCGCCGGCCCGCGACCGACTATAAACCGATTGTAGAGGATCAACCACGACTCGTTCATCCCGCCCATCCAGAGTCCCGCTTTCGTAGATGTGATGTTGCAGTTGTAGACCACATTGCGCGGGCCATTGGGCCCATGCCCGGTATCTTCAGGTCCTGACGCCCACATGCCATTCCCGTAGGAACCGCCATCCTGGGAAGACTCCACGATCAGTCCCTCAAAAAGATTCTCATTCGTCCAACCCGCATGCCATTGCGCGTCGCTGTTGTGGAAAACACTGTCGCGAATTACATTGCCCGAAGAAGCCCACTGATAAACTGGAGCGTGGCGCATATCGTAGGTCGTCACGTTATCCATAATGGAATCATAGGATTGTTCCCAACCAATATAGGCGGCACCACCTTCATTGATCCACGAACGGTCAAAGACGGAATCCCGCACTTCGCAGCGCTTGGAGTTCGGCATGTAGAGCGCCTTGTTCCCGGTCTTTATCACTTCCAACCCGCGCACCCACGACTCCCATCCGTATTCAAAGACTACGCTATGGATGAATGTATTGTTGAGATGCTCCACTCCGATATCCTCGATGCCACAATGTGAAATGGGATTTAACTTCTGCACGTTGGCGCCATCGATGACGGGGAATTCAATCCGCAGAGCTTCCGGCAGAATGATGCGATTCCCGTCCACGCCAACAATCTCATACAGATTGTGCCGGTAAGTGCCCAAGGGGTGATCATCGCGATGGATCTTGCGCCACCGATCGGTATTGGGCGCATCCAGCACAATGCGATCGCCCATCTTCAGGCCATGCCCCTCCACTAATTCGAGACTCATGTCGCCTCGCCGACCATCCCGCGCCAACAATATTTTCTCTCCTTCAACCCCGGCTCCACGAAAAATGATTATGCCCGGAGAACCAAATGCCCGATCACCAACAACCGTCTTATCCGTCAAACGAACTTGGCTGGTCGCCTCGCGCAGGGTGCCGTCGGTATATGAAACGGTGAGCTTCAGTTTCTTGGTTCCCGGTCCATCCGCTGCCAGCAACTCCATTCCGGTAAATCGATAAAATGACTCCACTTCCCATCGCCCGGAATATGGCGTGGCCTTAACCAGCTTTCCGTCCGCCTCGAGTTTGATTTTGGTCATACCCTCAGGATCGACCCGGGTATAAATGAAATTCGTCGACCCGATTTCTGCCCCATCATTGATGCCGGATATCTCGGGTGGCTTGCCCAGCATGGAAAACCGGGAAATCAAACGCGTCCGCTTCATCCCCGCTCCGCGCAAAACCATGTTGTCTCCCGTGATGATCACCGGATGATCCAGATAGTATTTGCCCGCAGGAATGAAGAGCACGCCGCCGCCCTGGGCCTGCAGCGCGTCGACCGCTTTTTGCAGCGCGACAGCATCATCATTCTCATCATCGGGCACCATGCCAAAGTCCGCGGCCGACCGGGTGTTGGCCAAGGCAGGAATGCCCTCGGGCAATCCCACATTCGTCCAATTGGGATAAGCGATACCATCGGGGCCCATCACATCTGCCGCCGTTAATTTTTCGGTTTCATGGGCCCGTATCTTATAAGTGCCCTCCCAAGGTGGCAGGTCATAATCATCCTTGATCGGACCAAAGTAGATTTTATCAAGATACCCCCGCCAATCCCAATCCGCCGGACGGGACTCATAAGCCGAATACTCGCTCACCAAATGATCCTGCATATCGTAAACCTGCAATAAGACGAAATTCGGCAGATAAGACCCGGCCACTGCTTTCCGCTGTCCGTAAGTGATCACCCCATTCTTGGGCTTCACCGTGAAGTCGTAGTTCAACACCCGCCGGTTACCGACCTGATTGAATACATTCACGTCGCGCTGCACGATCTCGCCATTGATCAAAATATTGAAGAACAACTGACGCGGCGCATTCATGTCCATCTCGGTGTAAGCCAAACGCACCCGATAAGGGGTGTCCTTCAAACCACTCGCCCGCACATCAAGTTCGCCCGCTCGGGTGCTCTGATAAATCGCCTGTCTCTCCGCCGGCACCCCCTCGAGCTCCATGTGGTGGCGATGAAAATAATCAATCTTACCGCCCATCTCGAATTTCACCGAATCGCTATGCTCCACTTGCGGAAGCACCACGTGTTCGTTCTGCGCCATGGCACTGACGGCCATGAGTGCACCCACTATTATCCCGCGATGAAATTTCCTGGAAAAAACCATGACGCACCCGACCACGCTCGCGCAGTGTGGTCAACCAAGTAGCCTACGCGTTGAGCAGTTTGAGCAGAGCCGCCTCATCAATCATGGGAACACCTAGCGCTGCGGCCTTCGCCAATTTCGAGCCGGCCTCTTCGCCGGCCAGAACATAACTCGTTTTCTTGCTCACACTGCCACTGACTTTGCCGCCGGCAGCCTCGATCATCGCACCGACTTCGTCGCGGGTTAGCGTCGGCAAAGTGCCCGTGAGCACAAATGTCATCCCCGAAAATTGCGTGCCCACTGGGGCGCTTTTTTCCGGAGTGATGGGGGCAAACCCCAATTGATGCAACTCATCGATCAACGCGCGGTTTTCTGTTTTTTCAAAGAACGCGATGATCGCAAGCGCCATGGTTTCCCCAATGCCATTGATGTGGCTGACTTTTTTATCGGCAATAAAATCTTCAATTTTAGCCGCTGACAAATTTCCAATACTACCGAAATGCTTGGCCAGATCCTTCGCCGCTGCCGTGCCCACATGTGTGATTCCCAAGCCGTTGATCACACGCCAAAGCTCGGCTTGTTTGCTCGCCTCAATTCCAGCGAGGAGATTGTCGGTGGATTTTTCCACACTCTTGCCGAGGGTCAGCAAATCATCGCGCTTGAGCCGATAAATATCGGCCACGCTGCGCACCCAACCCTTGTCGACCAGAGTGTCGACCATCGCGATGCCCAGCCCATCAATATCGAGGCAACCTTTGGAAGCAAAGTGCTGAACACGACGACGCACTTGCACCGGGCACTCATAATTAGGACAACGCAATGCGACCTCGCCGGGCAGTTGCACCACCGCTGTGGCGCATACCGGACAATGGGCAGGAAACACATAGGCCACACACTCTGGTGTTCTCTTGGCGAGATTGGCGCCCAGCACGATGGGAATGATTTCGCCCGCTTTCTCTACGTAAACCTGATCGCCCACGCGGATGTCCTTGCGCTCAATCTCATCGCGATTGTGCAAAGTCGCGCGCGCCACCGTCGTGCCGGCCAATTGCACCGGCTCGAGTTCCGCCACTGGAGTCAGCACGCCTGTGCGGCCGACTTGGATGGTTATGGCGTTTAGCCGGGTCTCGGCTTTTTCCGCCGCATATTTGTAAGCCATCGCCCAACGTGGAGCCTTGCTCGTGCTGCCGGCATCACGTTGGAGTTTGATCACATCCAATTTCACGACCGCACCATCAGTCGCATAGGCAAAGTTGTGCCGCAGACCATCGAGTTCCTGCACGGCAGCCCACACTTCGTCGATACCGTGCGCAGTCCAAATTCTTTCCACGGTCGGCAAGCCCCATTGCCGCACCCGCGCATGAAAGCCGCTTTGCGTTTCCCCGGCGGCCGATGACGGCTCACAGAAACCGAGTCCATAAAGCACAATTTCAAGTTGCCGCGCAGCGACCTCGACCCGATCGAGCATCTTCAATGTGCCCGCGGCCAGATTCCGCGGATTCGCATAAAGGGGTTCGCCTGCTGCTTCCCGCTCCTCATTGATGCGGGCAAATTCCGCGAGCGTCATGAATACTTCGCCGCGAATTTCTATCACTTCAGGAATCGGAGCATCCGGCGAAGATTTTAATTTGAGCGGCAGTGATTTGATTGTGCGGATATTCGTCGTCACATCATCACCTTCGATGCCATTTCCACGCGTAACCGCCCGCGCCAATTCACCCTTTTCGTAGGTCAGGCTGACGGCCAAACCATCAATCTTTGGTTCCACGGCATAAGTGAATTCAACGCGTTCAAATAATTTGACCAAACGCGCATGAAACTCCCGCAACTCTGCCACCGAATAAGTATTGTCGAGACTTTGCATCGGTTGACGATGCCGATAGGTCTGAAATCCAGCCGCGCGATCATCGCCCACCTTTGCCGTCGGTGACTCTGCAGTCGCCAACTTCGGCCAGGCCACTTCCAAATCAGCCAGTTCCCTTTTCAACTGGTCATAATCAAAATCACCAATCGCCGGTGCTGCCTGCCGGTGATAAAGCTCGTCATGCCGCGCCACTTCCGAGCGTAGCTGAGTGATTTTGGCTTGGGCTTCAGCGGGATTCATGAGGATAAATCATGCATGGGGTTGGGTCAGATATCAATCCGGTCATTTGTCAGAAAAATAGGTGGATATGTTTGCCACAAAAAGCACAAAACTCCCAATCCTTAACGAAGCTTTCAAGGCTCCTATGGGTGCACGGTATTTATGCCAATACATAGAGGGCGGTATTTGTGATTTTTTGCCACCAAACTCCTACCCTAAACGTTGCCCTGATACATCTGCGGTTCATAGCCCCTTGATCTGGACCTGCGTCATTCGTGGTCAATATGTCAGGACTTACATTGCGAGACTCTCCCGCCCAAGGGCTTTTCCAGCCATACCCGATACCAACGCCAATATATATATAACCCCACCGCCGTAATTGCGCCGAGGGTGTCGGCCACCCAATCGGCGATTTCCACCGCACGTCCGGGAGTGAAACTTTGATGCCATTCATCAGTCATGCCAAACAGCGAGACGATCAACACCGCCCACCAACCGCGTTGACCGTTGAAGCCCGCCCGCGCCACCAAAGTTGCCAGCAGCCCGAAAATCGAAAAATGCACCACCTTATCAATGTTGACGATGTCTGGTGCTATTCACGGAACTGCGCCCCGAGGCCAGCACGATGGCCGCAGCCAAGGCCACGGCATAGGTCCAGGGTTGGATTAATGGTCGGATCTTAACATTCATTCATCGACCATTCTGGAACCTTGCTCCATGTTGTCACCCGCATATC
>DFDG01000050.1:0-2303 GCA_002367815.1 Opitutaceae bacterium UBA3033
CTTGGGCTGGAGTTCGGGGTGGCCGTGTTCACCAATCTCACCAGAGATCATCTCGATTATCACCAATCGTTGGAGGCGTATTTTGAGGTGAAGACCCGGTTGTTCACGGGTGAAATCGGAACGAAACCAAAGATAGCGGTTATCAATATCGATGATCCCCACGGCATGGCGTTGGTGGCAAAAATTTCCGAAGGCGTGAGGGTTGTAACCATAGGGGAAAATTCCGAGGCAACGGTGCGGGCGGAAAAATTGGTGCTCAATTTCAAGAACTCCACCTTCACCTTGGTTTGGCCGGGAGGTAAGGTCGAAGTGGATTCCCCAATGATCGGTCGCTACAACGTCAATAATCTGTTGGCCGCCATCGCCACGGCATGGAGTCTGGGGCGTGACCCGCAGGTATTTTTGACCAGATTAAAATCATTCACCGGGGTTCCAGGTCGCATGGAACGAATCGAGGAAGGGCAGCCCTATAATGTGTTGGTTGACTACGCCCACACCGACGATGCCTTGCACAATGCCCTGTCGATGTTGCGGGTGATCACGCCGGGACGATTGTTAGTCGTCTTTGGTTGTGGCGGCAAGCGGGACCGGGCCAAACGCGCCATGATGATGCGAGCCGTGCAGAAGTTTGCCGATCATACGTTTGCCACGGCAGACAATCCTCGCGGCGAAGCGCTGACGCAAATCTTTGAAGACATGAAGGAAGGTGTCAGTTCGCCCAAGAGTATCACTTGGATCGATGATCGCCGTCGCGCCATCAGTCTGGCCCTCGATACCTGCAAACCGGGTGATTGTCTGCTCGTCGCAGGCAAGGGACATGAAAGTTACCAAGAGTTTGCCGACACCGTGATTCCCTTTGATGACCGTCAAGTGGTGCGCGAACTCATTGGTATAAAAGCTCTGAAATCGAGATGACGAATTATGCATCCAGTCAATTGGCCGAATGGACCGGAGGTCGTTGGACGACCGCTCCGGTCTTGCCACTTACTGGGTTCACGATCGACAGCCGGCAATTGCGGTCCGGGCAGGTTTTCGTGGCGCTGCGCACCTCGAATCGTGATGGTCATGATTTTCTGGTGGCAACGGAGAAATCAGGGGCAAGTGCCGCGATCGTGGCTCAAGTGAATGAAACGCTTAAATTACCTCAACTGGTGGTTTCAGATCCGTTGCAAGCCCTGCAAGAGATCGCCAAACAGCATCGCCGACTTTTCGCCGGGCCGGTCATTGGTATTTCCGGTAGCGTGGGTAAAACATCGACCAAGAATCTGCTGGCCTTGTTGCTCGGTGGTGAATCCGGCGGAGTGTTGGCTACCGAGGGTAATCTCAACAATCACCTCGGGGTGCCGCTGACATTGACGCGACTGGAACACGGCGTGCACAAATTTGCCGTGGTGGAAGCGGGCATCAGCGGACCCGGTGAAATGGCGCCTTTGGCTGAGATGATTTCACCGGATGTTGCGATCACGACCTTGGTGGCACCGGCCCATGTGGCTGAGTTGGGTTCAATTGAAGGCGTGGCAAAAGAAAAAGCCGTATTGCCGGCGGCGTTGCGCAATGCCGGAGTCTCGATTTTTCCGTGGCAGTGCGCGGGGTTCCCGGCCTTTGCTGCTTTGGCGGGCAAACGGATCATTGTGGAACGGGCCGACGTGGTTCGACCCGAAGAGCCATCGTCGGATCGGGTTTATTTTTCGATCACGCATCGGAAAGACGAGACAGCCATTGTCTTGGCTTACGGAGCGCCGCCACCCTTGGTGTTTTCCCTGCGTCGGGTGTCTGATGGGATGGGGCAGAATGCCGTCCTTGCAATTTGTGCGGCCCTCTGGCTAGGCGTGAATCACCAGGATATCCAAACGCGATTGGGCAATTGGACCGCCACAAAAATGCGCGGTGAATTCAAAAACGAGCACGGCAAGTTACTCTACGTTGATTGTTACAATGCCAGTCCGGCATCGATGGCAGATGCATTGGATATTTTTTATGCAACGGCCCCTATGGATCAACCGCGCATGTTGATTCTCGGAGGCATGGAGGAACTGGGTGCAGAATCGGAGATGTTTCACCGGGCATTGGGCCGGTCGCTGAGATTGCGACCAGAAGATCAACTGTTCGTCTTGGGTAACTTTGCTCCGGCGGTATGTGATGGGGCCATGGCTGGCGGGGCCCAATCCAGTCAACTGCATGCGGTGGATAATCTGACGGCGATTCAGGACGTATTTACGGATTTCAAAGGGGCGGTGTTCCTGAAGGGAAGTCGTCGCTATCAGCTGGAAACCCTATTGGCAGAATCGAAGGAGGCACCCGCA
>DFDG01000050.1:2475-3306 GCA_002367815.1 Opitutaceae bacterium UBA3033
CCTATCTGGCGGATTACCAGGAATATTTCGGTCCTTTACGGATGCTGCGGTATATTTCCGTGCGCACGGTTTTGGCTGCGGGCACCTCGCTCTTTATCGGCTTCATCATCGGGCCCTGGCTGATTGCCCGGTTTCGGGCGCTTAAATTTGGCCAGAATTATGATGATGATCGCACGGGTGACTTGGCGCAGCGTTTCGACAAAAAAAATACGCCGACGATGGGCGGGTTGATAATTTTCATCTCGGTGTTTGTGGGTACGGTGCTATGGGCAACGCCCAATGTTTGGGTGTTTGTCGCCTTGTTTGTCTATACCGTGCTGACGGTGGCCGGGTGGCGTGATGACTTCTTGAAAGTCGTGCACGCAACTCGCGACGGCATTTCATCATGGGAGAAAATCGGTTGGCAATCACTGGCCACGGTCGTGGCACTCGGGGTGCTGCTTTGGCACCCGGACAGTGCCCTGAAAATCAGAGAACTTTGGTCACCATTTTTCAAAACTGCGTTGATCAGTTATATGCCGTGGTGGTTGTTACTGTTGTTAATCTACCTGTGGATCGTGGGGTTCAGCAATGCGATCAACCTCACCGATGGTCTTGATGGGCTGGCAGTGGGCTGCACCATTACGGTGGCACTGGTTTTCGGCATCATGGCCTATGTGGCCGGCAACATTAAATTCGCTGAATATCTGTTGATCAGTTATGTGCCGGGAACTGGTGAACTAACAATTGTCTGCGGCGCCTTGATCGGCGCGTGCATGGCGTTTCTATGGTATAATTCTCACCCGGCGGAAGTTTTCATGGGAGACACCGGATCACTCGCTCTCGGGGGAT
>DFDG01000050.1:3473-8446 GCA_002367815.1 Opitutaceae bacterium UBA3033
TATGATTCATCAGCCATTCACATTGGTGATTGTCGGGGGTGTCTTTGTCATGGAAGCGCTGTCGGTGATCATGCAGGTGAGTTGGTTCAAATACACCAAGCGGCAAAGCGGAGTGGGTAAAAGAGTATTTCTGATGGCACCGATTCATCATCATTTTCAAAAACTCGGCTGGCCGGAGTCCAAAGTGGTGCTACGGTTCTGGGTGCTTTCGCTGGGCTTTGCACTTGCGGGATTGGCCACTTTGAAAATTCGCTGATATGCCACTGACAACTCCATCATCACTGCTAAAGGCGTTGACCCAACCGGTCGCGATTTTTGGGGCTGGGCTCAGTGGGCAAGGGGCCGAGGCCCTTTTGCTCATGCTCGGTGTACCCTCGGTGATTTATGATCAAAAGGGTTTGGAATTTACTACGATGGGCGCCACTCAACATCAGTTGGTCGTGTTTTCACCGGGATTTCCGGCTGATCACCCGTGGTTGGTTGATGCCTGTGCCAGCGGATTGGAGTGTATGGGCGAATTGGATTTTGCCGCCCTCTTTTGGCGTGGTCGGGTAATTGCGATCACGGGCACCAATGGGAAAACCACGCTGACGGAATTTATTACACATGCCTTGCTTCATGTATGTGAACCAGCCCATGCCATGGGAAACATTGGCCGACCGTTCACCCGACTCGTAGCTGATACTGCCGGAGGATCGGAGGCGGATATTGCGATTTGTGAAGTCAGTTCATTTCAGGCGGAAACGATTCAACGCTTTCGGGCGGAAGCGGTGTTGTGGACTAATTTTGGCGAAGATCACTTGGACAGGCATCCAAATATGGAGTCATACTTTAATGCCAAATGGTGCCTGGTTACGCGGACTGCGGAAAACAAAGTATTTGCGGGAACCTCGGTCAATCGCTTTGCCAAGAAGACTAATTATCAGCTACCGGTAGCTGCTTGGATCGACACTGAGGATCAACCGGCAGATCCCCAATTGAGCCAGACGGTATTTGCCGCGTATCCGCAAAGAGAGAATTTCCTGCTGGCGGCGGCATGGTGGCGACACACCGGTCGGGATCTGGGTAAATTGTATGAAGCAGCCCAAACTTTTCGCTTGGGCCGCCATCGTATGACCAGAGTGACTGAGATTGAGGGCGTGACATATTGGAATGACTCAAAGGCGACCAATTTCCATGCCGTGGAGTCGGCTTTACTGGGTTTTGATGCGCCGGTTCATTTAATCGTGGGCGGAAAATCGAAAGGTGGTGATGTGGCCGCCTTTGTGGGTCGGATAGCGCCGCGAGTGGCCCGACTTATCCTGATTGGTCAAACCCGGCCAATTTTAGCCAGTGCTTGTGACATGCACCGCGTGGAATATGGGGTTTGCGACACCTTGGAATCGGCCGTCCAGGAGGCTGGATTTGCTGCGAAACCTGGAGAACACGTTTTACTCAGCCCGGGATTTGCGAGTTTTGACATGTTTCGCAGCTACGAGGATCGGGGGAATCAATATGAAATTTTAGTTCGTAAAATAGTCAGTATCGCCAAACCGGCATAAAATTTATAAACACAAACCAATCAAACTTATGAAACTAATAAAAATATTCGGCATCGTAGCAGGCATCCATGTCGTTGCCTTGATTCTTATATTTGCCAATCCGGGATGCAGCTCATCCAGCAAGCGTGTCATCCCAGCAGATACACAATTTGACAGCGGCTCCAATGCCGTGGTCAGTGTGCCAAATCTTGCAGCGAGCAATGGACTGCCGTTGACCGATGACAGGGCTTCGACCCAGATCAATGCTTTCGATGCGCCTATGCCCATCACGACTTCACCTGCGATGTTCAATCCTGATGCCGTCGCGGTATCGGGCGATGGTCGATACAGTCCGACCCGGCCAAATACTCCGGTGGCTGCAGCACTAAAAGCCGAACCGGTAAGCAATGTCGTGCCGGTTACCACCTACACGGCGGTAAGAGGAGACAGTCTCTGGTCCATTGCCAAACGTAATGGGCTTTCCGTGGCTGATCTGTCAGCTGCGAACAATCTGCGGGCAAGTTCAACTCTGCAATTGGGTCAAAAATTAATCATTCCGGGCAAGTCCATGCCCAGTGCGGAGACGGACGGCGGGATGCCGACAGTCGCGGTTACGACGCAACCCGCGAAGCCAGCTAATACCAGCAAGGACTCGGTGACACACATTGTGAAATCCGGAGAAACCCTTGGTGCAATTGCCCGTAAATATCAGGTGAGGATCGGGGATGTGGCAACGGCCAATAACATCAGTGATCCGGCAAAAATTCGCCCGGGGCAAAGTCTGGTGATTCCGGGTTGGAAGGCTCCTGTCGCCAATACGACCAAGCCAGTGGCGGCTACGCCTGCGGCTACCGCCGTGGTGGAAACACCGGTTCAAATAGTCAACAATCCAATTATCTTCACCCCGCCACCCCAGGATCAACCACTGGATCAAGGCTTCACGAACGATCCCGGTGATGCTCCAGAGATTCAAGTGGAAGAATCCGACGACTCCCAATCCAAATAAAATAGTCGATGGCACGAGCAATATCAGCGGAATTGAACAGACCGCGGTTTGTGCTGAATCCTGCTGCTATCATAGTGGTTTGTGCGGTGGGGCTGACGATATTGGGGTTGACGATCTTGTTCAGTGCGAGTGCCGCATTTGCGCAAGGTCCCTATTACTATTTGAGCAAACAGTTGATGGGGGTAGCGATTGCGGCGGTCGTTTGCTATGTAACGAGTCGGGTTAATTTGGATTACTCGAGGCGTTACGTGATGGTCGTGGCTGTGGTGACTGGCGTTTTATTGATTTTGGTCTTGGTGCCGCATTTGGGGATTTCTGTGAAGGGGAGTCGCCGTTGGCTGGGGGTTGGCCCTTTGCGTTTGCAGGTCTCCGAATTTGCGAAATTAGCCATGGTGTTCTGTCTGGCACATTATCTGGCAATAAATCAGACGCGGATAGACGAATTTAAGCGCGGTTACTTGATGCCGATTGGGATAATCTTGGGCTTCGCCGGCTTGATTGTGCTTGAGCCAGATTTCGGCACGGCCGCACTCGTGGTTGCGGTTGGCATGTTGTTGTTGTTTCTGGCCGGAGCCAAGTGGCGCTACATTTTACCGACGGTGGCCGCCGTGGTGTTGGCGTTTGGGGTTATGGTCAGCAACAACCCCAACCGACTGCGACGGCTCACTGCGTTTTTGGATGTCGAGGGCAACAAACAAGGAGGGACCTACCAACTCTATCAGGCGTTGGCGGCGTTTGCGGCCGGTGGCACCGACGGGGTAGGTCTGGGTCAAGGGCGCCAACAGTTGAACTATCTGCCCGAGGCTCATACGGATTTCATTTTGGCCGTGGTGGCGGAAGAAATGGGACTTTGGTTTACCATGGGAATTGTCGTGGTCTTTACCGTGATCTTTATCGCAGGTATCATTCACCTGCGCCGGGCCCCGAATCTTTTTCAATTTCTGTTGGTGGCGGGTTGTTTACTCATGATTTGCCTGCAGGCGATCATCAATCTGGGCGTGGTCACAGGAATATTTCCCACCAAGGGTATGTCGCTTCCATTTATCAGTGCCGGGCTTTCCAATCTACTGCTAATGGCGATGCTGATAGGCATAATCATTAACACTCAAAGGGCATGGCCTTTGACTGGTTTGTCAAAAAATCGCCGGTCCATGCGGGAGGTGTTGGCATGAGCAAATTTCTGATTTCCTGCGGTGGCACGGGTGGACATCTGTCGCCGGGCATTGCCTTGGCTGAGGGTTTGATCGCGAGGAATCATGAGATCGTGCTGCTGATCAGTCAGAAAAAAGTCGATGCGAGGTTGATTGAAAAATACGCGGGTTTCAGATTTGCCCGGGTGCCGGGCAGCGGCTTTTCCATTAATCCGGTAGGGCTGTTGAAGTTTTTGATATCCCAGTGCCAAGGATTTCTGTTTTGCCTTCGATTGGTCAGGAAAGAAAAGCCTGATGGTATTGTGGGTTTTGGCGGATTTACTTCTGCGGCGATTACGCTGGTGGGTTGGTTAATGCGGGTGCCGGTGGCATTGCATGAATCCAACCGTGTGCCTGGGTTGGCCGTGCGCACACTTGGTGGTTTTGCCCGTCGGGTTTATCTACCTTCCGGAGTCAGAATTACCAGCGTGCGAGCCCGGCATATCCGATATGTCGGCATGCCGGTGCGACAGGAAATCTGTCCATGGCCGCAGGCCAAAGCACGCGAAGCATTGGGACTGGATCCAAGCCGTACGGTATTGGTGGTATTCGGCGGGAGCCAGGGGGCCGGTCCATTAAACACCTGGATTCGTGCGTCATTACCGACTCTGGCCGCAGAGGGAATTCAAGTGTATGGAGTGACGGGGGTGGGCAAGGGAGAAGCCGAAACAATCGAGTTGCCGGTCAATACCGGTGGAACCATCAAATCCATTTTTGTGCCATTCTGTGACCAGGTGGCGGCTTTGCTATCCGCGGCGGATCTGGTGGTGTCCCGGGCTGGTTCGGGTTCAATTGCCGAACTCATTCGTTGTGCCGCTCCGGCGATACTGGTGCCTTTCCCTCAAGCGGCAGATGATCATCAAAGGGCCAATGCGGAACATTTTGAGCGCCAAGGTGGAGGAATCGTAGTGGATCAATCGCAATTGGATGGGTTACGCCACGAAGTGTTCGACATAATTTTCAACGACTGGTTATTGCGCCAATTCCGCAGTAATTTGCAACGCATGGACCGGGCAAATCCTCTCGGTCAATTGTTGGTGGATATTGAAGAGGTTTGCGCGCCTAAAAATGAATTCCCAACCGGCAAACCGAAACCCGCGACTGCATGACCGTCAGCTCAGCCAGCTCCTTGTTTGGGCGACCGGTGACACACCTGCATTGCGTGGGTGTCGGAGGCATGGGTATGGCCCCTTTGGCGATTTATTTAGCTCAGTCGGGCTATTACGTATCGGGTGAAGACGATGCGCTGCGAGATGA
>DFDG01000139.1:0-5532 GCA_002367815.1 Opitutaceae bacterium UBA3033
AATTTGGACCATTTCTTGGACTGCTGCTCGTCGTGTGTCTTTTCTCCATCGATAGCGAAGTGCGGGAATTTTTCCTGAGTTATGCCAATTTCAAAATCATCCTCACCCAAACCGTGATCGTGGCCATCGGGGCATTGGGGATGACGTTGATCATCATTAGCGGTGGCATCGATTTGAGCGTGGGTTCGGTGATTGCATTTACGAGTGTCGTGGGCGCTTTGTTGATTCAACATGCTTGGCCCACCTTTGCGGTCGTGATGGCCGTCATTGCTGCTGGTGGTATGATCGGGTTGCTGAATGGTACGGCCATCGCGGGCCTGCGCATGACGCCGTTCATCATCACACTTGGCACCTTGGGCATTGCACGAGGCGGGGCCAAGTGGTTGGCAAATAACGAAACGGTCAACTACGACATGTCACCCATCAATGGATGGATGACGACGTCGAACCCGTTCGGCTGGTCATTACCGGCGGGAGCTTGGGTGGCCTTGGGTTTGGCCGTTATCTCCGCGGTGCTTTTGCGCCGAACCGTGTTCGGCCGTCATATTTTCGCGATTGGCTCCAATGAGGCCACGGCCCGGCTTTGCGGTGTGGCGACCGTGCGCAACAAAATCTACATCTACGTGCTCGCGGGATGTTTTTTTGGCTTGGCGGGATTGATGCAATTATCGCGTCTTCGCCAAGGCGACCCAACCGTCGCAATCGGAGTGGAGCTCGATATTATTGCGGCCGTAATCATCGGCGGAGCGAGCCTACATGGTGGGGTCGGCACGGTGTTGGGTTCAATGATCGGTGCATTGATCATGGCCGTGTTGCGCAACGGGTCGCAGCAGATGGGCTGGCCGACTTATTTCCAGGAAATCATCATCGGTGTGGTGATCATCGCCGCAGTGTTCCTCGACCGAATTAGGCAAACGCGGACAGATTGAGAGGGGGCAGAAGAATAGATTATTGGGTAAGCTAAAATTTGCTGATCCTCAAAAACACATTGAATGCCTGGTCGGGCGAGGCGTCACTGCCGAGCCGCGGTATTTAGGAGAATTTCAAACCGGCTCTACCAGTTCAGCTTATCCAGTTCGCAGGAGTTTTTGTGTCCATGCCTACATAAACCCTACCGATAACTGTCCGGTTGCAGATGTTTGAGCAAGGGAACGCGCTGGTGGAATTTTGCGATTTCGTCCAATTCAACATCGGCGCTAATTATCATGTCTTTTAGTGGGTCACCTTGGGCCATAATTCTCCCGTGCGGATCAATAATCATGGACACTCCATAAAAACTGCGTCCCAGTTGAGCAGAACCTGCGACAAATATGCCATTATCCATTGCCCGTGACCGGAGTGCGAGTTCCCACTCATCCGCGGGTCCCAGCCAAGCGGTGGAGACCAAGGCGAGTTGCGCTCCGTTTTTGGCCAAGCTGCGGGCGGATTCGGGGAATCGCGTATCGTAACATATCCACATGCCTACTTTGACCTCATAAATCTTGGCTACGGGAAATGATGTGCCCGGAGCCGCCCAACCTGTCTCCGTGTCCCATAAATGCACTTTGCGATAACGTAGAACCTCGATGCCATTCCGGTCGAGCAACAGCATGGTGTTGTGCATGAGGCCAGTGGTGGGATCTTTTTCAACGAGGCCGGCGGCGATCGCCACATCGTGTTGAATGGCGAATGCGCCTAACTGATTACTGGTTGGACCGGGGATTGGTTCTGCTGCCGCGACAATTATTTCCGGTTTGGCGTAACCCGTGACCGCCATCTCTGGCAGCACCAATAATTCCACCGCATCTTTGGCGGCAGCAATTACCAACTGCTCGATCGTAGACAGATTGTTCTGCGCATCACCGTGGCGGGCGGTGTATTGCGCGCATCCGATTCTAAGTTTGGGGCCCATGAGGGGAACGATATCAGACCAAGGCCTTGCTCAACACTTTGGCGTTTCGACCACTGGTCTCGTAGAGTTTGAGTCGGTTTTCCGGTAGAATGGTTTTCTCCGCTTCGGAGAATCCACACACATTGATGAAGAAACCAAAGCTTTGGGTGGAAACAGCCATGATATTTGTGGCCCCGCGTTCCTTGGCCATCATGCAGGCATACTCGACCATTTTCTTGCCGATCCCCCGGTTGTGGTAAAACGGCAGCACGTAGAGCGAACCGATTTCCGCTGAGATTGTTTCCCCGGGATTGGTTATGAGGGTGACACAAGCGATGATGTTTTCGTCGATTTCATAGACGTAGAACTGGTCGATGTTTTTCTCGATGGCTTGTTGGGTGCGATGCAACAGCTCCTCACGTTTTACCGCTGCCCGGGTAAGACTGTAAATAAAGCGCACATCACGCCGGGTGGCTTTGCGGATTTGCTGATAATCGTTGCCGTAAACGAGTGTCCCGACGCCCTCATTGGAGAAGATTTCATTGAGGAGACTGTCGAACAGACGCCCATCAACGATGTGCACCCGAGGCGTGCCCGTATCGATAGCGCGCACGGCATTGATGGCCTTGCTGCGGCATAGTTCGGTAATCTGATCAGGAGCCGTGGCGAGCTGCTGGCGCAGAACTTCGACGGAGATTTGCCGACGCAACTCCTGGTTGATCACCAATCCGGCTTGGGGGGTCAGGTAAATGATCTTCGTTGCAAGCAGCGCTTCGGCGAGTTCGGCGGCGAGCAAATCGGAATTGACCCGCAAGGAGCGCCCATCCGGTCCGAACGCCAATGGAGCCATGACGGGAATCACCTGATCCTTGATCAGACTGT
Organism: Opitutaceae bacterium UBA3033; assembly: GCA_002367815.1. Taxonomy (GTDB): domain Bacteria; phylum Verrucomicrobiota; class Verrucomicrobiia; order Opitutales; family Opitutaceae; genus Cephaloticoccus. Next base: position 2,753 of record DFDG01000139.1, read on the forward strand.
TGATAAACTCCTTGTCGATACGCTCAACTTTGCCGGTGTACTGTTGATCAACGCCCTTGAGTATGCCCATCGGCAGAGCGCGCACGGAGTTGGTGATCACGCCCTTGAGATTATTTTGGGCCAGCCCTTCGAGGATAAGGTGCGAGACGCGGGATGAGGCGCGAATCGCTAGATCCAAAGTAGCCGAATCCGTTACCCCGGCACCATAAATATCGGTAATGGGGATTTTACGAAGCTCGGAAAGTTCCTGGATTTGCTGGCCAATGCCGTGAACCAGGACGACCTTGATGCCCAAGCTTCTCAGCACGGCGAGATCCACTAATAGATTGCTGAAATTCTCATCAGCGACGATAGCTCCATCCAAGGCGATGACAAATATCTGCCCTTGAAATCGGGGCACATATTGCAGGATCCCACGCAGGTCCGTGGGTTTAATCATGGTCGCCAAGGCCGGATTGGCCGCAGCGGGAGGGGGATTTGAGGTGCCTGTGGTCATAACCGAGGGTTTGGTTCTCAATGAAGGAGCCTGTCTCGTCAATTAACTTGCATGGCCCAGATGAGGGAAGCATCACGCCCAACCAATTGTATTTGGTAGCCGCCCGGGGCCAGAGTTCCGCCCGGAACCACGAGTTGCACATGGTTGGTGCGGTTGCGACTGAGGAGTTCTCCTTCGAGTTTTTCAAATTCCGGCACAATGAAAATTTTGCCATCACGCACATAGAGGTGAGCCGCACTTAGCTGCTGGTTATTGCTGGAGACCAGGCAATCGAAAATGATCCGGACGGGAAGAAGAGCACTAATTTGCGCAGGCGCCTGCACGCCTTGATAAGAGTCAGGCAATTGGGGCTGATCAAACAGGCTGTTGGCCAAATCAGTCGGTATGCCTCCGAAGACTGTTTTAATATAGGCGGTGGCAGGAGCGGCTGGCTCATTGGTGGGCAGTTCGGCATTCAGGGTGATACGTCGATATCCGGCGGTCAGTAAATTGTGGGTTTGGCCACGGGTCTTGATATCGCTGTAGGGTTCATATGATCGATTGGGCTTGCGGTAATGCAGGGTCAAATAGGTGTAGCCGCCCATAAACAGAACGATCGCGATTGCGATCCACTTCATGGACCAAGGCTTCTTGGGCTGATTCGATAACTCTGGCATGGGAGTAGCCGAGTAATGCGGCTCTTACCAAGTGCGCAAATAAATTTGCTCCGGCCCCTTGGCAGTGTTTCGTTGGCGAACTACATGAAACTCTGGTCCAAGTATTTTATCCCCACATTGAAGGAAAGCCCTGCTGATGCCGAAATTGCGTCGCATAAGCTGCTCATGCGCGCGGGCTTGGTGCGTAAATTGGGGGCCGGGTTGTATACTTACATGCCATTGGGCCAACGGGTGATGCAGAAGATAACGCAAATCTGCCGTGAAGAAATGGACCGCGCCGGCGGTATTGAGCTGTGGATGCCACACTTGCACCCCGCCGAAAATTGGCAGAATGGTACGCGCTGGACCGCGACCCGGGAAATTATGTTCCGGGCCGACAGTGCGGGTGATGGTCAGCGCATGGCTCAGGAGCCAGAGTTCGTGCTGGGGCCGACCCATGAGGAGGTGGTTACGCCGTTGATCAAAAACGAACTGACTAGTTATCGGGATCTGCCTAAAAATTTCTATCAGATCGCAACAAAATTTCGGAACGAGATTAGGCCCCGTTTTGGACTGATGCGGGCGAAGGAATTTGTGATGATGGATGCTTATTCATTTGATGCGGATGACGCCGGTGCGGTGAAAAACTATCATGCCATGAAGGATGCTTATGTGGCGTTCTTCAAACGTTTGGGTATTCTCGCCATTGCGGTCGAAGCTGATACCGGCGTGATGGGCGGTGATTATTCCCATGAATTTATGGTTCCGGCGGAAATAGGTGACGACGATATCATCTATTGCGAGGAAAGCGGTTATGCCGCGAATCGTGAGAAAGCGACCAGTGGATTAATGCCCAAGGACTTCACGGATGTTGAAGCGAGCGGTGAACTTGAAGAGTTTGCGACGCCCGGAGTCACCACCATCAAAGCTCTGGCGAAAGACCCATATAATGTGGCGCCTGAGGCGCAGTTCAAGACGCTCGTTTATAATGGAGACGGCAAGCCTTTCTTGGTGATTTTACGCGGTAACGATGATTTGGAGGAAGCCAAGCTTGGCAGCTTGGGATTTGATGTCGTCCGGCCTGCGACGCCGGACGAGATTGCTCCACTCATGGGAGCGAAGCCCGGTAGCTTGGGTGCGATCAAAGGCACCTTGGGCAAGCCCGAGGCACTCGCAGGAATATTTGCTGACGAAACGATCCGCCTGATTGGCAACGGTACGACCGGGGCGAACAAGGACGGATTTCACGTGCGAAATGTCAATGTGACGCGCGATCTGGCGATAGCGAAGTTTGGTGATTTCCGGCGCGTGCGCGCGGGTGAACCCTGCCCATTGTCGGGCCAACCTTTGAAGAGTCGACGTGGTATTGAAGTCGGCCACATCTTTGTCCTCGGCACCAAGTATGCCGAGAAATTCAACGCGGTTTACACGGATGATCAGAAAGAGTCCCGCCATATGGTCATGGGTTGTTACGGCATTGGCATTAGCCGCACCATGCAGGCGATCATTGAACAAGGCCACGACGATAACGGTATCGTATGGCCGTGGAATGCAGCGCCGTTTCAGGTTATAGTTACCCTGTTGGATCCTCAGGATGAAGCGGCTGCTGCCGTGGCCAAAAAACTTGGGGCCGCAGCCGAACAAGCTGG
>DFDG01000139.1:5670-6351 GCA_002367815.1 Opitutaceae bacterium UBA3033
CATCACCATCGGTGGACGTGGATTGAAGGAAGGTATTGTTGAGATGAAGTGGCGGTCTGCTACGGAAATTCAAAAAATACCATTGGCGGAAGCGGAGACATTGATCGCCACGGCCGTGCGCGAGGCGGCAGCAAAGGCATGAACTTGGTGTGGGCGAGAACTCAGGTTTCTCCGCAGACGGAAAATCTGACTGAATATCAGTTGGAAGGTCTTTGGCATGTCATTGTGTTGAATGATCCGGTGAATCTGATGTCCTATGTGGTCATGGTTTTTCGAAAAGTATTGGGCTTTGATGAAACCAAGGCCCGGAAGCACATGATGGAAGTCCATGAACAGGGTCGCTCGGTGGTGTGGAGCGGGATGCGAGAAAAAGCCGAAGCCTATGCCCATACTTTGCAACAATGGCATTTAACCACCGTGCTCGAATCTGATGAAGCGCATTGAAGTCAGATTAAGCGTGAGTGTGGTTGCGCCTTTGCTGGACGTGATCCGCGAAATGGCGGAGGAGCTGAAACTGAGCCTAGCGGCCGCTCAACATTTGGATGAGATTGATGAGGCTATCCGGCATTTATGGTTTGAAGATCTCCTGGCATCACAAAATCGGGATTTGGCCACGCTGTTGGCTCTTTTTGACGAAGAGTTTTTAAAGGAAGGCGCAATCGAATTGGATGAGGAAAATGG
>DFDG01000139.1:6549-8719 GCA_002367815.1 Opitutaceae bacterium UBA3033
GGATGAGGAAAATGCCGAATTAATCATTCGGGCCTGTGCCGCGGTGCGGTTGCGACTGCGTGCGAGGGAATTGCCGGAAATTAATGAAGAGTCGATGGAAAGTGGCAATGTGGCCGTGGATGATTTGCCGGAGAACACACGCAAGGCTTTTGTTTGCTACCTTTTTTTGGCGACCTTGCAGGAGCTAATCATCCAACACCTGGATTTAGCTTCACCTAGCGCGTGATTCGTATTTGACGGCACGTCCGGACGACCTACGGTATAGGCAACACCCTGCAGTGTTCGAGGTGCTTTCATTAAACAGCTCTTCGCCTTTGATAAATATCGGGAACCAAAACCGTCGCGGAAGATGCTAGGCCGTAAATCGGAAAGCAAACGCTGCGGAGGAGGTGCCCACCTTAACATAAAAAGGACCAGAGTCTTTGGGCATACGGCACAGGCAGGGTGCTAATTTTTCATATGAATATCCACGAACTCAACAGTCTACACATCATACACGTACTGTCGGCTATCGGTCTGGTTGGGGCCACTTTCTATGCTTGTGCCGGTGCGCCCGAAACCAGAAAAAAAGTTTTGATGTGGGGTGGTATTGCCAGCTTGCTTGTAATTCTTACCGGCATTCGCATGTGGCAAGGGCTTTATGGTTTTGCTGGGGGTTGGGCCATTGTGAAAGTGGTCTGTTGGCTGGGATTGTCTGCATTCACTGGTCTGGCTTATCGCCAAAGAGAGAAAGCGTCACTGTGGATAAATCTATCCATCGTCCTCACTTTAGTGGCCTTGGTGATGGTTTACGTGCGACCATTCTAAGCACAGGTCATGGCTGCATCCATCAGTGGGGTTTGGGTAGATGAGGCTGGTAAAGCCCATGTTACCAGACACCAGACCGATGGTAAGCGCGTGGCGGAGACGACGGATTTTCGCCCATTTGCCTGGCTGAGTGCCCGACCCTCAGACCACGCCATGCTAGGCGTGGCATTCGATGCACTCAATGGCGTGGGGCCTTTCAATCAATTGGCTCACGCCGATTCCCTTGAGACCTTGCAAGATTTCTTAAGGGAGGCGAAGGGGGCAGAGATTGCCGTGGATGTGCTGCGCCCATGGGAGAGTCAATGTTTGTTGCAGACCCGACAACGGCTTTACGCTGAAATGACTTTTGCTGAACTGGGTCGGTGTCAGTTGGACATCGAAACCTCATCCGAGGACGGAAGTTTCAGCAATGCTAGCCGGGCGGGCGACCGGGTGTTGGCGATCGGGTTGCGCATGAAGGGGGAGAACAAACTGCTGGTGCTTGAAGCCGAGACCGACGAGGCGGAAACCAGGTTATTGCGCGAACTAAACGAAGCGTTGGATGCACTTGATCCCGATGTAATCGAGGGTCACAATATTTTTAAATTTGACTTAGACTTTCTTCGCCAACGTTGCCGCCGGCTCAAAGTGCCCTGCGCATGGGGTCGATATGGCCAAAGTGCCACGTTTCGAAACAGCCGTTTGAAAATTGCGGAGCGATGGATAGATTTTCCCCGTTGCGATCTGCCGGGGCGCGCCGTGGTGGACACCTATTTGTTGGTGCAAATATTCGATATCACGACGCGTGAGCTTAGTTCCTACGGACTGAAGGATGTCGCCGTCTATTTTAACATTACCGATGAGGACAATGCGGAACGCACTTACATTGACGGGAACCAGATCGCAGAATGCTATCGCACGGATCGTGATCGGTTTTTGGCCTACTTGGGCGATGACTTGCGGGAGACGGAAGGCGTGGGGGCATTGTTATTACCAACCTATTTTGAGCAAGTGCGGGCTTTCCCCCTCACGCTGCAAGAGGCGACCTTGCGCGGCACCTCGACCAAAGTGGATCTGTTGTTCTTGGAGGAATATTACCACGCCCGTCAGACTCTTCCGATACCACCGGAAATGGCTCCATTCGAAGGTGGATACACCAAGAGCTTCGAAGAGGGGGTATTCAAACAGGTGCTGCACTTTGACGTGGCCTCGCTCTATCCAAGCCTGCTGGTCCACATTGGTCGCAACCCGCGCAATGATTCGCTGGGGGTGTTTATCCCGTTGCTGCAAAAATTACGCGAATATCGGCTGAAATACAAAACGCTCTCCCGGACCGCTGAGGATGAATCGCTGCGCGCGGAATACAGCGCACGACAGACGACAT
>DFDG01000139.1:8945-26697 GCA_002367815.1 Opitutaceae bacterium UBA3033
CCAGCGCACGACAGACGACTTTCAAAATCCTCATCAACTCTTTCTATGGTTACCTGGGATTCAGCGGGGCACGATTTGGCGATGGTGAATTGGCGGCGGAAGTCACCCGGCTTGGTCGTGAATTGCTCCAGCAATTAATTGATGAATTTAACCGCCTCGGTTGCATTGTTTTGGAGGCTGATACGGATGGAATCTATCTATCGTCACCGGAATATTTTGCCAACCCAAACGTTCTTTTGGTAAAGATGGGCGGCGTACTACCGCAAGGCATCGAGTTGGAATTTGATGGGAGTTACACCGCGATGTTTTGTTACAAGGCCAAGAACTATGCCCTCTACGATGGGCAGAAGGTGGTCTTGCGCGGGAGTGCCTTGCGATCCCGGGGGATTGAACCGTATCTGAAAAAACTCTCTGACCAATTGATCAAATATCTGATTGGTGCCTTGCCGGAATCCCCGGTAAGTTTCTTGGTGGAATATCGAAAGCAAATTGCCGCACAAGACCTGCCCGTGAACATGGTTTCCAAGAGTGAGGTGCTGAGCCAAAATCCAGAAGCATATGCGAGCAATATGGCGGCAGGAGGCAAACCACGCCGGGCATCGGCTGAGGTGGCTCTGAAAATGAATCCGCAACCCAGAATGGGGGATCGCGTAAGTTACTTTATCCTGCCTAAGGAAAAGGGGCAGACCAGTGACTGGCAAAGGGCTCGGCCACTGGCGGATTACGATAAAGTTAAAGCCCCCTACGATCCCAAATATTACCTCAAAAAGTTGGACGATTGGGAGACGCGTTACGGCACGTTTCTTGGTCTAAAACCAGAGGGTGGAGTTCAAGGTGAATTGCTTTGATGGTTGGGTAAACAGATTACCAATAATCAAAAGTGCTTGGCCCCATAGATAAGTCCAACTAAGCGCTTTGCTGGGCGGCGGAGCGATTTTCGACCCAATCGATTATTGCTTTGTCATTGTCACCCATGCGCCAAACGAGGGCTAGAAATTCCGCCGGATGTATGTCGCTAATTTTGAAAAATTGCCGATCGCCACCGCAGCAATACATCACTGAATCGGGCAATTCACCCCGCAATTTGGCGCGGGCCTTTGGAATGATACGGGGTAACCATACCATGCCTTTCACGGTCTCACTCTTGGCTGGCCAATGCACGGGGTTGGCCGTTTTGCCCAAGCGTTCCCCGTCTTGCACATTCAAGAAATAATCGCGGCGAACCATCTCAATCCCGAGAGCGATTTCAAAGCCAGGCTCATCGTAGTTGCTGTGATCCTCGGCGTAATCATAAAGGTGTTGCGCGGTGATGCCATTGGCGTTCAAAAACGCCAATTCTTCCTCTCGGAAGAAGGTGTCTGCGCCGCGTTGATTTTGACCATAGAGATCGACTGCCTTGAGATAGATTGCGCGAAAAGATTGCCCGAAATCGTAGTTAACCATGATGCCACGCTGAACGATTATCCCAGAAAACGCAAAGCCCTGTGATATTTTCCGCTTAGTCCGCGAGGCTAAAATCGATCAAGCGTTTGAAACGGTCCACTTTCGCCACCACGACGGAGATGCGATCGTTAAGTGCAAAGCGTCGCTTGGTTTTTCGTCCGATCAGGGCCGTGCCGTCTTGGCTGGGATAGTAGTGATCTCCGGGTAGATTGGTCATGGGCACTAGCCCGAAGGTCATGGACTCCAGTAGTTCGACGAAAAATCCATTCGGACGCACATCGGTAACAATGGCCGCAAAGACGGTTTTGGGTTTCCGGTCCAATTCACGCTCGAAGAACTCGAGCAATTTAATTTTTACGGAATCACGTTCAGCCTCCTGACTATTGACCTCAGTCAGAGAAATATGCTCTGCCATGGCTTGTATGCGACTAGCGTTGTATCCGCTGTTTTTGTCGGGATGGGCCGGGTAGCCGGCGTGTTTGACTAAATAGGCATCAAAAATTCGGTGCACCACGAGATCGGCGTATCGACGAATGGGTGAGGTGAAATGGGTATAATCCCGCTTGCTGAGACCGTAGTGGCCATCTGGCGATGAGCGGTAACATGCCTTGCGCAGACTGCGCAGCAATTGGGTGCGCAGAGTGTAACCTTGGGGATGGTCACTGAGAATTTTGAGCAATTTCACCACTTCTGCCCTTAGTGAGAGATTACCCACCTGGATACCGTGCGTGGCCAAAAGCTTACGCAGGTCGTTCAACTTTTCCTCGTCCGGTTCATCATGAACCCTATACAGTGAAGGCAAACGGTGAACTCTGGTGATGTGGGCTACCGCCTCATTGGCCGCGAGCATGTATTCCTCGATTAATTGATGGCTCTCATCATTTTCAACGCGTTCCAAGCGATCGGCATATCCCTGCTCATCCACATAAATTTTTGTCTCGGGCATATCGAGATCGAGACTGCCATTTTCCATGCGACTCTTTCGCATTTGGGAAGCGAGTTGCCACAACTGCCGCACCCAAATTTGCATGTCGTGCAATTCCCGATCACTCAAGCTGCTGAGCGCGCGTCCGGTCGACCCAGTTTGATGTTTGGGTGGTAAAGGGAGTGAACGAATCTTTTTAAAATCATCCTCAAACAACAAGGCGTAGGCTTGTTTGTAGGTCAGGCGCTTGCTGCTGCGAATAACGGTGTTGCCGTAGGTTTTTTCCCGCAGCCGTCCGTTTTTGCCAAAGAGCAGGAAAACGGCTTTAGTCAGACGGTTTTCACCTTCCACCAAAGAACATAGCCCATTGGAAAGCTTCACGGGTAGCATGGGTATTACCGTGCCCACGAGATAGGTGGAATTGCCGCGGCTTTGGGCTTCGCGATCCAGTGGTGTGCCCTGTTTGACGTAAGCGGAAACATCCGCGATGTGCACGCCGATGCGTATCTCTCCTTGGTCGAGATATTCGATGGAAAGCGCATCGTCGAAATCCTTGGCATCGTCTGGATCAATGGTGAACGTGGGCACTTTGCGGTAATCGAGCCGGCCGACTATCTCACTGGGGAGAACTTTGTCCGGTATCGATTGAGCTTCCTGTTCAACCGCAGGTGGAAAACTGGTCGCCAGATTATATTTTTCAAATATGCCCAGCAATTCGGCGCGTGGTTCGTGCGTGCGCCCCAGCCGTGAAGTAATGACTCCTGTCAAAGAATCCCGGCGATTACTCCATTCATTCAAGCTGACGACCACCTTATCGCCACCGGCGGGCGCGGGCTTGATTTTGGATTGGTCAGGGTTCTTCACCAAAATTTCGTGCACAAATCGTGGATCGTCCGGGATGACTAGCCAATGCCGGCCGGCCTTGCGCAGATTACCGACCACGGATTGTTTGGCCCGTTCCAGCACGCGCACAATTTGCCCCGCTTTTTCCCCGACCCGTCGGGTTCTTACTCCGTGTAATATCCTTACCACCACATGATCGCCGTGCAGTGCGACATCGGTGGCATCCGGGGAAATTTGAATGGATGGCTGTTCGGGTTGGTTTTCATCCACCGAGTCGAGCACGACAAATGCTGATCCCCCGGCGCGAAAGCGGATGTGCCCCGTGATTTCCCTAATCGTGCGGGAAGGCGTAAAGTGCCCTTCACGGGTCGGCTTATTGGATCCTTTGCGGGCCAATTGGATCAGACCTTCGCGGGTGCGGACAATTTGTCCCGTTGGGAGCAAACGCTTGATTTCCGCATGCAGGGCGGACTTTTGATTTTTTTTCAACCCAAGTTGACCCGCCAGAGCGGATTCACCAGTGGGCTGATATTTTGCTCCGCGCAAAAGGGCGAGGAGACGATCACGGAGATTCATAATGAGATAAACGGGCCGGGCGCGCAGGCCTCGCTTTGAGATTGGATTGAGCAGACTCGGTTGATAGATGTCGAGCGATGAAAATTGTGCATGTAGCCAGTGAGATGTTTCCCTATGTCAAAACTGGGGGCTTGGCCGATGCGGTTGCCGCGCTTTCCGGTGCCCTGGCTGATGCTGGTCACGAGGTATCGATTTTTATCCCCGGCTATCGTACGGTGCTGGCGCATCCGGATACGGCTGGGGCCCCGCGCAAGCTCAGATTAAAAATAGAAATGGGCGATGAGTTCGTATCTGGACACGTGCGGGTCTTTTCACCGCGACCCAATTTGACGGTTCACCTGATTTGTCGGGATGAGTATTTTGATCGGAGTCATCCGTATGGCAATGGGGAGCGCGATTATGAGGATAATGCGGACCGTTTTATCTATTTCGCCAAAGGGGTGGTGGATGCGTTGCGGCTGGCCGAACTACAGGCAGATGTGGTGCATGCACATGACTGGCAGGGCGCGTTGGTTCCCTTGTTCTTACGTATGGCGGAGCGGCGACACGGATTGACATTGGCCATGAAGACGGTGTTCACGATCCATAACATCGCATTTCAGGGCTTGTTCGCCGAACAATCTTTTTATCGCACGAATTTGCCGGACGAACTCAATAATATCGATGGGTTGGAATACTATAATCAGATCAACCTCATGAAGGGGGGCATTCTGTTCGCTGATCGGGTCACAACGGTAAGTCCAAGATACGCCCAGGAAATACAATCAGCGGAGTTTGGCTGCGGTTTGGACGGAGTCGTCCAGACTAGGGCAGAGGATATCGTAGGGCTGTTGAATGGCATTGATACCGCTATTTGGAACCCGTCCATAGACCCACTTTTACCGGTCCGCTATTCTGTGGATGATATGAAGGGCAAATCCGTATGTCGAAAGGCATTGTTACAGACGCATAATATGGACCCCAAGTTTAATGGTCCAATTTTTGGGATGGTATGCCGTATGACAGAACAGAAAGGAATCGATCTGCTGTTGGCCAATGAAGCGTTCTTTCTAAAGGAAAACTGCCGTTTGATCATGCTCGGCAGTGGCGAGAAGCGATATGAGGATGCTTTGAAGGAACTGGCTGCCCGGGCTTCGGGTAAAATCGCGCTCAGCTTGAAACTGGATGAAAGAGCCAGTCATTTGATAGAGGCAGGGGCTGATTTCTTTGTGATGGCTTCATTATTTGAACCGTGTGGTTTGAATCAGATGTATTCCCAAGCCTATGGCACCGTGCCATTGGTTAGTGAGGTGGGAGGGCTGGCGGATACGGTGGTGGATACCGACCGGGATACAGGGCATGGCACGGGGATAACTTTCCCTGCTACCGAGAAAGGTCTGGCTGGTGGCTTAACCAGAGCGATGCGTCTCTTTGCCAACCCCAAACGATTTACCGCAGTGCAAAAACGGGGGATGGCAAAAGACTTTGGTTGGAAGAATGCAGCCATGGCCTACGAGCAATTGTATAGCGATTCCCTCTGAATATGTTGATAAAGCGCGCTGTGATAGTCTGGTTTCGTCGCGATTTGCGCCTGCAGGATAACCCGGCTTTGATGGCGGCGTTGGTGCATGAAGGACCCGTCCTGCCGGTTTATATTCATGATGAAGAGGCCGAAGTCGCGTGGAAAGACGGCGGCGCTTCCCGCTGGTGGTTGCATCATGCCTTGGTCGCTTTGGATCAGGAACTTAAGAAAAAGGGATCACGATTACTTCTGTTGAGAGGTGAAACGAAGCAAGTGATGACAGACTTGGTGGCCCAGAACGGGGTTGGGTCGTTATATTGGAACCGACGTTACGAACCCGCCATTATCAAACGCGATCAGCTGCTGAAACATGAACTGATCCAGGCAGGAATTGAGACTCGAAGTTTCAATGGGAGCCTGTTGTTCGAACCTCATACTATAAGTAACAAACAGGGGAATCCGTATCAGGTATTCACTCCGTTTTGGAGGTTCTGTTTGACTCTTCCGATCAGTGATCCTCTCGAGCTGGTTACAAAGCAAATAACACCCCCAATAAAATGGCCGAAATCACTGGAAATTGATGGTCTTGGTCTTTTGCCCAGCATACCATGGGATCGGGAATTCTCCGGGGAATGGCAGCCCGGTGAAGTTGGTGCACGGAAACGCTTGCGGAAGTTTCTGGATGGAGGCGTCGACTCTTATGCGGAACAACGTAATCTCCCTGCGACTGATGGCACTTCGCGACTTTCAGCTTGGTTGCATTTTGGCGAACTGAGTCCACGGCAAATTTGGTCGGCGGTGCGTGAGCGCAATCAGGACACCGGAATATTTCCTGCTAACCTGGGAGAAAGGGTATTTCTGAGTGAAGTGGGCTGGCGGGAATTCGGCCATCATTTGCTCTTTCATTTTCCCCATACGCCGACTGAGCCGTTGAGGACTGAATTCGCTAGTTTTCGCTGGGCCAAAGACCCAGACGGGAAAAAACTGCGCACCTGGCAAAAGGGTCTCACGGGTTACCCAATCGTAGACGCGGGGATGCGACAACTTTGGCGCACGGGTTGGATGCACAATCGCGTGCGTATGATTGTCGCGTCTTTTCTGGTCAAACACCTGCGCTTGCCGTGGCAGGGTGGGGCGGCTTGGTTTTGGGATACTTTGGTAGATGCTGATCTGGCGAATAATACGCTTGGGTGGCAATGGTCGTCGGGCTGCGGTGCAGATGCCGCTCCTTATTTTCGTATCTTTGCCCCCGTGACCCAAGGAGAACGATATGATCCTGAGGGAGAATATGTCCGGCGGTGGGTGCCGGAGCTTACCCTGTTACCGAATACGCTGATTCACCGTCCATGGGAGGCCTCCGACGAAATATTGCATGCTGCTAAAGTGCGTTTGGGTGACAATTATCCATTGCCAATGGTGGATCATGCGCAGGCTCGGACTGATGCCTTGGCCGCATTCAAGTTACTGCGGGAAAAGGCTCACGCATGAAAAAAGCTAAAGTGAACAAACCATGGGAATTTGAGTCCGAATGGTGACACAACATTTCAGCCAAAAGACACGCATCGAATGCCCTGCTGCCATGGCATTCGAATGGCATTGCCGACCCGGAGCTTTTGTCCGTTTGCAGCCACCGTGGGAAAAAGTGGAGTTACCGGAGGGGCATCCAGGAGTATCGGAAAATAGTCAGGTAAAAGTCAGGGCGAATGTGGGTCCGTTTGTATCCCAATGGCTGGTGGAACACCGTGACGTGATTCCCGGCATTCAATTCCGGGATGTCATGTTGCAGGGACCTTTCGCTTTATGGGTGCATACCCATCGGTTTGTGCCGTTGGGTGAAAATGCCTGTATGCTGGCGGACGAAATTGATTTTCGTTTACCACTGGGCTGGTTGGGCAAATTCGTGGCCGGCTGGTTTGTGCATAATAAGCTCAGTCGCATGTTTCGCTACCGGCATGCCATTACCAAATCGGATCTGGAGAAGATTGCCTCCCGCGGATTGATTCATCCGCGGTGTATTCTTGTGTCAGGCGCATCAGGTTTGATCGGCTCGGCATTGGAGTCCTTTTTGCAGACCCAAGGGCATACGGTTTTACGCTTGGTGCGCCGAAAAGCTGAAAACGCCGATGAGATATTCTGGCGTCCGGAAACCGGTGAATTGGATGGGGCATCACTTGGAAGAATCGATGCGGTCGTCCATCTCTCCGGTGCCAATGTTGCGGGTGGGCGCTGGACCGCCATCCGTCGCGCCGCCATTTTGGACAGCCGGGTGCAATCTACGCGAATCTTGGTGAATGCATTGCGGAAACTGGAACATCGCCCGAGCGTTTTCGTGTGTGCTTCGGCTGTTGGTTATTACGGGGATCGCATCGGTGAACTAAGCGAATTGGAACCCGCCGGGCATGGGTTTTTAGCCGGGGTTAGCGATGCATGGGAGCGGGAAAGCGATCAGGCCCAGGCCCTCGGAATTCGGGTGGTCAAATTGCGTATTGGAGTGGTGCTAGCGGCTGCCGGTGGAGCCTTGGCGAAGATGTTGCCGGTCTTCCGTATTGGTTTGGGTGGTCGTTTGGGTGCGGGAAGGCAAATGATGAGCTGGATTGCCCTGGAAGATCTCTTGTCGGTAATCGAGGCATCAATATTTGACCAACAGATTGCCGGTCCAATCAATGCCGTTTCACCCCATGCGGTTTCCAATGCTGGTTTTACCAAGGCAATGGGCGAGGTTTTGAATCGGCCAACGGTGATACCTGTGCCGAAATTCCTGTTGCGGTTGATCTTTGGTCAAATGGCAGACGAGACCCTGTTGGCGAACACCCATGCAGTTCCCGCCTGGCTGTTAGGACTGAAATTTCGTTTCCGATTGTCAGATATCAGGGAAGCCCTCCGCGAAACTTTAGGTCGATAGTTACCCAGGCAATTGACGTTGGCCCTTATTAAAATGGGCTTTCCAAACGTCGCTCTAAGCGTAGCGTGTTTCTTTTATGCAGAAAACATTCGTCATATATAAACCTGATTGTATGGAGCAAAAGCATGTCGGTGCCGTGCTGAGCCGTTTTGAATCCGCTGGATTCAGTGTCGTGGGCTGCAAGATGATGCAGCTCACCTCTGAATTGCTACGTGACCATTATGCACATGTGGCCGACAAGTCTTTTTACCCTGAAATTGAAGGCTTTATGAGTTCCCGTCCCGTGATTGCCATGGCTTTACAAGGCGACGATATCGTGGCCAGAGTTCGCGATCTACTCGGGCCAACCGATTCACGCAAAGCGGCCAAAGGTACCATTCGCGGGGACTTTGGCACCGAGATGATGAAGAACGTCGTCCATGCTTCAGATAGTGATGAAAATGCTGCGATTGAAATAAATCGATTTTTCAAACCTGAAGAAATCTTCACGGTTTAAAGCATATTGAAATTCCTCATTCTATTAACCGTCATTCGTGGCGGTTTTTTTATGTCTCTCATATGAGGGTAGAAATGAGCTCCAGGCATTGGTAACCTTCTACCTCAACCCTCAAATGGCCTGTTTCTCTATCTTTTACTGTAGACCCCCGCTCTTGAGAAATTGGAGGCGCGGGGCGGAATCGAACCGCCGATAGAGCTTTTGCAGAGCTCGGCCTTACCACTTGGCGACCGCGCCATTAATACAATGGGGGCGCAAGTTGCAGGAAAAAAAACGCCGCCGCAAGAACTGAAATGCAAAACCTGTAATCTGCGGTTCCTTACCAGGATGGGTTGGGGGTGTCCGCTTCATCCTGATACTCCATTTCCATGGTAAAACGGAATGTGCTGCCTTCGCCTGGCTTGCTTTCCACTGAGATCGAGCCGCCCATCATTTCGCAAAGTCGTTTGGATATGGCCAATCCCAGTCCGGTGCCGATTCGCCGTCTCTGGGCGGAACTGTCCACTTGGCTGAATGGTTGGAAGAGTTGGCTGAAGCTTTCGGATTCTATGCCAACCCCGGTATCCGTAATCGTAAAGAAGAGTCGCACGCTATGTTTAGGGTCCACGTTTCGACGAGTTTTACTGCATGAAAGGTTGGCCTCAATTTTCCCGCGCTCTGTGAACTTAATGGCATTACTCAACAAATTGGTCAGGATTTGTCTTAAACGGGATTCATCACCGATGACGATCTCCGGGACGTCCGATGAGATGTTGCATTCCAATTTAAGGCCGGAATGCTTGGCCTCGCGGATAAAAAACGCGCAAATATCTTTGGTGCACGCGTGAAGCCCAAATGGGGCGTTAATAATTTCCAATTTTCCGGCCTCTATTTTTGATAGATCGAGGATATCGTTAATCAGTTTGGAGAGGGCAACTCCACTGGTGCGAATCATATCAACCTGCTCGCGCTAATCCTGCGTGAGATCGGTTTGACCAAGAATGTCGGCAAATCCCATGATGCCGTTGATGGGAGTGCGAATCTCGTGACTGACTACCGCCAGAAATTGGCCCTTGGCCCGATCAGCGGCTTCAGCGGCTTCCTTGGCTTTCACCAAAGCAACCTCGGCTTCTTTGCGTTTGGTGATATCGTGTCCCACAGCCTGATACTCCAACAAGATGCCGCGGTCGTCCCTGATCGGTCGTTGAGTCCAATGGATGCATGCGATGGATCCATTGGGAAGTTTCAGTTCAAATTCGCGACTCTGGGTCACGTGGTTGACGATATGGCCAGCATCGAAAAATGGAATGATTTCACTGACCAGTTCATGACGCTTCCGACCGAATGCCTGAGCATAGGAACCGTTGACAAAAGTAAGCCGCCCGTCGGGTCGGTAACGACAGATCATATCTATCTGATCTTCAACAATACCCCGATAACTGGCTTCAACCTTTTGTAATGATTTGGCCATACGTTCAATATTTCTGGCCAATCCAATAATTTCGTCGTGGTCACTTTCATCCTCATTGGTTTCGTCCAAGTTCGGATATTTGGCGGAATTACGCAGAGTGTGTAATCGTTCAACCATGTTACGATCCCAAACGTAGCCCGCCAGCACGAGCAGGATACAGCCAATGATGGATAATCCCACGATATAAAAGGCGGATCCCAGATGTTCACGCAGTTCATCCTGCACGATCAACGCCAATAACGATATGACCAAAGCGAGGGATAGCGTCAGGATCAGGATCGTTTTTCTGTGCGCGGATTCGAGCATAGGTCAGAGATCGGAAGATGAAGTTCGGTCTTATAAAAGTCTAACATTAATATCCCGACCCACATGATTAGATTGTGCTTTATACAGACCTCGTTTCTTAAATGATCGCTGGGTCTATAGCTCAAAGCCCATTTCCCATTGTTCGCCAATACTACTCCTTTATGTCATCGCCAAACAAACCGGTACTTATTTTCCAAGGAGGTTGGGACGGTCACCAACCTGTTCAATGTGCGGAACTAATTGCCGGTAAACTTACCGACAGAGGGCTCCAGGTTGAGGTGGTGGATTCACTGACGTGTTTGGAAGATGAAGCGAAATTAAAGTCCTATGCTTTAATTGTTCCCCTCTGGACTTGTGGCACGCTTACCGGCCCACAAGAAAATAATCTCGTGAATGCGGTGATTAGTGGAGTGGGGATCGCCGGTTTTCACGGCGGCATGGGTGACGCTTTCCGTGGCTCGATCAATTACCAGTGGATGACCGGAGGCCAATTTTTGGGACACCCGGACAACATCAAGGATTATACCATCAGAATCGTGGATCGGGACGACCCGATTACGAAGGGTATCCCCGACTTCAAAGTGTGCAGCGAGCAATATTATATGCTGGTTGATCCCCGCAATGAAGTGCTCGCCGTGACCACACACCAATCACTCAGTGCGCCTTGGACCAATGGGGTGGAAATGCCTTTCGTATGGAAGAAAGTGCACGGAACGGGCCGGGTATTCTATTCGGCCAGCGGTCATCAGTGTCGCGAATTTCTGGATTATCCCGAGCAATTGGAAATTACTTTGCGCGGAATGGTTTGGGCTGCCCGTTAAATTTCCCAATGAATGCTTCTTATAACAATCCCTCAGATATCAAGGTGGCGGTCGTTGGCTACGGCGGTATCTACAACATGGGCAAGATCCACCTAAACGACGTGCAGAAGGCGGGAATGACGCCTCGAGCTGCCGTGGAATTGGATGCGACCCGGCTAGCGTTGGCGCCGCAGGATTTCCCCGGAATTCAGACCTATACGACGGTGGAAGAGATGCTCGCCAAGTCCGACGCGAACTTGGTGATTCTGATCACGCCACATAATACCCATGCACCTCTGGCGCTGCAGTGTATCGCAGCCGGACGCCATGTGGTTTGTGAGAAGCCTTTTGCCATCACCACGGAGGAATGTGATGAAATGATAGCTGCAGCGAAGAAAGCGGGGGTGATGCTATCCACGTTCCACAATCGCCATTGGGATGGCTCGGTGGTCAAGGCACTCGAGGTCGTGCAGTCGGGTAACATTGGGGATATTGTTCGCATCGAGTGCCACATGGGGCAGTGGAACAAACCCGGCGATATTTGGCGGGCCAGTAAGAGTATTTCGGGCGGTATTCTCTATGACTGGGGCGTGCATTTACTGGAGTATGCTCTGCAACTGGTTAATTCGGAGATCACGGAGGTCTCAGGGTTTTCCAAACGAGGTTTTTGGGCCAATCTAACCAAGTGGAAGGATGACACCATTGAGGATGAGGCTTTTGCCACGGTGCGATTCAAAAGCGGTGCTTGGGTTACCTTATGCGTGACACATATCGATTCGAATCCGAAGCGAGGCATGTTTGAGGTGACGGGCACCAAGGGCTCCATGGTGCTGGAGTATGACACCCATGAAATTATCGTGCGCGATGGTGAAAAAACGATTGTGACCAAGGCAAAGAATCCCAAGGAAAAATGGGAAATGTTTTATGTCAATATTGCCGCCCATCTCACGAAAAACGAGCCGCTGGTAATAACTCCGGAATGGGCGCGGCGGCCGATACACATTCTTGATCTGGCAGATCGAAGCGCGCGGGAAGGACGAGCCATAACGGCTCGATACAGTTGATCTGGCGCGTGGTGGTAAAACAATAATCCTCGGAGCAAACCCTGCGGTATTTTTGTAATTGCTTGCCCATAGATAGTCGGGGTCGCCGACCCTGGATCGGTCTCAACGAGGCCGGCTACAGTTATGCCGCAGAGGAATTCCGGGGGTAACGGAGCCCAGCGAATGAAAGCAAAAGGCCGACTCGTATGAGTCGGCCTTTGTTTTGCACGAGATTTACAGTATTTTACTTGGCGCGGTTCCAAGCTTTCGCGAGTTCGCGTCGCAACACTGCTGCGTCAGGCCAGGCTGGAGCGAGTCCGGTAATGTTATAACCAGCGCCACCGACGTGGTAGGGCCCCATTTCCGGACAAACATAAAGCGTCTTGTCCTTGTTTTGCTTGGCGTTTTTCCAGAGGCGGAACAGATCCTCGGTGAATTTCAGGTAGCTCTTAACTTCGGGAGTAAGTTTTCCGTTATGAGTAACCGAAACCTGGCAATGGTGGCCGTTGAATGGCCGGCAATGCGATTGATCCGAGTTTTGCACGAGTGCCTTGTTCTTCAACAAGTAGCTGCTGTAGTTGGCCGGGCCGATATGCTTGACCACAGCGAAGTGCGAGAAATCGAAGTTGATCTTAATCATCTTCCCCATCGCCTGCTTGTAGAGCTTGGCGATTTCATAGGTCTTCTCCGGGGTTTCGGTGCAGGTGTCACGGTGCACCTCCAATGACATGACAACCCCGCCGATTTTGTCGGCTTCCTTCATCATTCGAATCCAGTTGCGTGCCGCGACGGAGGGCTTGGTGTCTTCGTCATCCAGCTGGACATTAATTTGCACGGCCCCGGCAGCCTTTTGAGCTGCAATGGCCTTCGCGTACTCGGCGGAATTTCCAGAATTGTTGGAAATGAAGCCGAGCAGATGTTTGAGTTTATATTTCTGAGCTAGGCGGGCATGTTCCGGAGTGAGCGCAGTGGTGATGCCGTCGAAACCAGCGGCAGCAACTGCGGCGATTTTTTTCTCCAGTGACCATTCCTTCTTGGGCGTAGGATGACCGACGAGAGACCAGAGGTTGGCGATATGGGCGATTTTAGGCATGGGGATAGTATGAATTGTTGATTAAGCGTGACGGCCCTTGAAGGTGAGTTCTGCGACCCCGGATTTATCCAGATTGCCCAGGCCGAGTGCGACCATTTTTTCGAATTGTTGTTTGGTGGCAGAGGCGAGCGGCATGTTGATGCCCACTTCAGCGCCCAAGACCCACGCAATCGTGCTGTCCTTGGCCGCGTGTGCGCCGGAGAAATAGCAGGCATGGTCACGGTTTTGCATGTCTTCGCCGTCGGTTTTTAGCACCTGAGAGTTGGCTCCAGTTTGCAGGAATACTTCGCGCAGCATGTCGAGGTTCAAGCCCAGTGCTTGTCCCAATCCGAGGCCTTCCGCGAGGCCGGCGGTGTTGATGTTCATGACCATGTTGACGAGCGCTTTGACCTGCGCGGCCTGGCCTGTCTTGCCCACATAGCGGAGAGCACTCGAAAGCTTCTCCAGGATTGGTTTCACTTGCACGAAGGTTTTCTTGGCTCCACCGCACATCAGGTATAACGTTCCGTTGCGGGCTTGGGGGATAGACGATGCCATGCAGCCCTCAAGCGTGACAGCCCCTGCTTTTTTGGCCCGACGTTCAACTTCGACGTGGGTTTTGGGGGTAAGCGTGGCGCAATTGATGAAGACCTTACCTTTGGCCTTAATGAGCAAAGAGTCGCCCTTTTCTGCGAATACCCCGTATTGCGAAGCATCGTCGGTGACGACGGTGAAAATAACATCGGCGGCCGCAGTTACAGCAGCAAGGGTTTTGGCGTGTTTGGCCCCGATTTCCTTGGCGAGTGACGCGGCGGAAGGAGCGTAACTATCGTATGCTGCGGTTACTTTATAGCCGCAGTCTTTCAGGCGACGAGCCATGTTGCCGCCCATGCGACCGACTCCAACGAAGGCAATTTTTTCAGACATAGTGTAGTGGGTTTTGGGTTAGAATGAATCTCAGCTTTAGCGGGCGAAGAACGGATTGTGAGCTTTCTCCTGAGCAAGAGTGGTCAATGGGCCGTGGCCGGGGGCGATGACAGTGTCCTTTGGCAGGGTTAAAATCTTGTCCTTGTTGTTACGGTATTGGTCCGCAAAATTAGTGGGACTGCCGCCCATCGAACAGGAGAAAATGGAATCTGCCACGATAGCCAAAGGCCAGCTGAGGCCGGTAACATAGAAGGTCGTCATACCGGGTGAATGACCCCAGGTCGTAAGCGTCTTGATGGCTAGATCTCCCAAGTGGAAATGGGCATTTTCCTTGAAGGTCTGGGCGCCGGGAAAATCCACCGGCTCCAATTCATTGGCCCAGACTTCCGCATCGGCTGATGCCGCCAGTTTTTTGAGATCGGCGATGTGATCATCATGCGTGTGAGTGATGAAGATATATCGCAGCTTCAGACCTTCGCTCTCGATGGTGTCGATCATGGCCTGACTGTCAGCGCCCGTATCGAAAGCTGCCGCGTGTTTGGTTTTACCATCCCAGATCAGGTAACTGTTTACCGTCATGTCTTCGAACGGAGTGTTGAACATCGCAAATCCCCGGGGGAAATTCGGCTGTTCGGGATACCAGGCCTTCCGGGCTAATTCTTCGAGAGAATGGGGCCCCAATTTGAGGTGGCGGGCAACGCGACGAATTACCGCCAGTAATGGGGTGCCACTTTTCACGGCGGCCAGATCCACGGCACTAACTTCAGCCCGCGCCGCCAGATCCTCATCTGTAATGTGGAGACCGCGCTGGGTCTTGTTGATTACGTCTTCGAAATTATCTTCAATTGGGATACGGGCCATTGCTACCGAGTAAATGCGATTGGTTAACAAGCGTGCAAGCCGAATGCCTGCGAAAATCGGGGCGAGGCTTCGGTCACGGACTTAAACATCACATGGGTTTCGGTGAACGCGGCGGACAGGTGGCGGCATTGGCGAGCGGATAGGACGCCTGGATGCGCTTGAGCAAATCTTGATAGAAATCAAAGCCCGGGTCGCCGGGTGTGCGGGATAGTTCGCCCTGCAGTTTACCGGCGGCGGCATTGGCTTTGGTTTGGAATTCCTCGCGCATCTTCGCGGCACGTTCGCGGTAGTCGGAGTTGTCTATGCCCGCGTGCTCGGCGAGAATCGGCAGCCATTTATGTGCGTATTGGACGTGCGCGGTTTCATCGATGATGTCGAAGAGCATCATTTCAGCGGATTCGAGATCCTGTCCTTCCTTGAAATCCACATAGCCCTCGTTCTTCACCACGAAGTGACCGGTCTCGGCAACCATGCCGATCATGAACACGTGCTGGTAGAGTAACTCAGTAGAAATCGGTTCCATTCGCAGTGGCGCGAGCAGTTGGTTGTGCTGTTCGCGGGCCTGCTCGATGGGAATGCCCTTTTCGACGGCAATTTCCTGGAGAGCATTGTCGCGATCCTGCAAATCGTAGGGGCCGAAACCGACTTCGTCAAAACTGATGCCGAAATCGCACAAGCGCGAATAACCTGAATCACCGTGGCGGGATTCGTCCCAGAGGTGGCGCGAGATGTCGTGATGCCACTGCCATGGCATGTAGTGTCCGTAGTAAATCCACGCCAATTGGTCGTCAGGGATATTTTTTTCCAACATGTAACCGTAAGCCCAGAACAAGCGGCGGGCCTCGATGCTGGTGGCGAAGTCGGCGCGAACGTAATCCATGAACGGATGTTTGGCGCGAGTGGGTTCATCCCGGGCAAAGAACCGCCGGAGCTTGAAATCGGTGGAGACGCCGGCAGGTTTCGCTATTTCGGTGGGAGTGACGGGCAGTGGCGCTTTAAGCAGTCCGCACTTGGCCAGGGCGGTTTCCACCTGCAGCCGGTAGTTATCGTCAGTGATGTGGGGATAACGCCGACGGTAATCGCGATACCACAGCCACTGTTGGCTCTTGATTTGGTTGATCTCGTGCAACAGTGCGATGGTCGGGGCGTCGTGGATCGGATGAACGGTCGCACTGTATTCGCCGTAGGCGGCCACGAGGGTTTTTAGTAAATACACATGGATGCCGTCGAGGGCGTCGTTTAAAGACGGCGCCAGCAGCACCAGATTGACGAGGCGTTCAAGCTCGCCGGATACTGGGGCGTCAGGTTTGCCGCCGGGAAATTGTTCTACGCGTTCCCGCAGTCGCCGCACGCATTCCGCCTGATCCCAGACGTGGCGATGCAATGTGCTTTTATCGTCCCATGCTGAAATATCCCGCCCCCAGGCGCAGAGTAGGCGGTGGATGGATTTCTCCACGTATTGCCAGTCATTCAGCTGATCGACGGTGCGCGGCTTCTGTTTGGCGTCGCGGTTGACCAGCACGGTGCGGATCAGGGGTTTGGGTGATGATGAGGTGAGAGTGGCGGGGAAACTCATGACCAGAATATATCAATATGCTTGCCAGCTTGCTATCTCTAAGAGGGACTATCTTATGTCTATTATTGACCGAGCTAAGTGGAAAAACCCATTTACCGGACAGGGATTGCGACTGCCGCACGGTATCCAAACGAGCAATTTCCAAATCCATGAAGTGGGCCTGATGCTGTTGGATGATCATTGGCAGCACCACGCGGTATGCAGTCCTTTCTGGCGTTTATTTTATGAATTTTCAGCCGGCGCCTGGGTCGAATGTAATGGAAAACGTATAGAGCTGAATAGTGATTCTGCCGTGTTATTGCCTGAAGGTTTGGTCTTTGATTGTGGAGGGGAAACCGGGGTCGAACATATGTGGCTCCATTTTTCAATGCATATGAGTAAAACACCTACTTTGCCGAAAATGTTGGTGATTGCGGCGGGAGCAGATTTTCGCGGTGTGGCCACCACTTTACAGTCTGCAACCAAACAGGGCAAAGCCGATAGCGCACATCACCTGAGCATGGCGCTACTACATATGGCTTTTGCCGGGTTTGCACCGGGCTGGTTTGAGGCGCCAAGTCCACGTTTACAGCGCGTTTTTACATGGCTGGAGCAAAATATCGGAAACTCCATCAATAATGAGCAACTCGCTGCCCAAGCGGGGTTTGGAGTAGAAGCGTTTATTCGTTGGTTCAAATCCCATACCGGCCGGACCCCGGCGGCATATGTGGCTGAACAGCGCGTGCAGGAAGCCGGTCGAAGATTGGCCTTAAGTGATGATTCAATAGAGAATATAGCCGAAGGGGTAGGGTTTAGTAATCGCCATCATTTCAGTCGTGTTTTCAGCCGACATGCCGGTTGTGGGCCGGCTGCCTTCCGTCGTGGCGGCAGGCGAGGCTGACGGAGTAGGTATGTTTGCGCCAATTTGCCCTCTATATATTGGGTTTAAATATCGGCTTAAGTATATCAATAAAACCTTCTGAAAGGTAAGGCTTGTTCTGTCGCTTATTTTATATAGCTTACATCCGAACCTTCAACATTACCGTAAAAAT
>DFDG01000048.1 GCA_002367815.1 Opitutaceae bacterium UBA3033
CGAACCCCGCGCATACCACAAACAGCCGTTGGCGATCTCCACCTCGTCGATCGCGATCCAAATCCCGCTGGCGATGTTCGGCTTGCGGCACCAGTAGAACCCATCCTGATGCGCCGGCGTCGCGCTGGTATCGTAGGGCAATTTATTAAACCACTCCAATCCCTGGGGATCGCATTTGTCGCGCATCAGGTGTTCCTGTATCGCGACATGCTTGCCGTTCTGCATAAAGTTTTGAAACCACGCATCATGCTTATTCAGCGACTGCATCTTGCGCAATGTTTCCGGCTTTGAGTAATCATCAAAGAACGCCTGATCCTTGGGCAGCGTTGGCACGACTTTGCTCACGTAGCGGTCGAGATTGTCCGACAGGTCCTTGTATTCCTCGGCGTTGTATAACCCGCGGATAATGACATAGCCGTCGCGTTCGTATTCGGTGCGCAGTGCTTCAAGATTCAAATCATTCTTCATTTTAGCGATAGGGTGGGTGAAACGAAATTAACGGGATACCGGGCAAGACTCCCGAGAATCCACAAGACGGTGTATACCACAATACCACGCTATTGGCTCCATTAAGAGGCCAAACTCTCAACTCGCCTTCGACTGTCAGAGTGGGCCGTGCGCTCCGCGCGCGGCCGCGATCCCCAAGGAAACCGAATTGCCGGGCAACGGAACGCCCTGTTTTCAACCCGCGCCAATCACTGAACCACGATTTCGCGCAAAGCCGCGTCCTTGAACGAAAACCCCCAGCCGGGTTCGTCCGCCGGGTAAGCGCGGCCGTGCTCGATCCGCAACGGCCGATCGATAATCCCATCAACCCAATCGAATGATTCCACGCCATACGCATCCGGCATCGTGCAGCAAAGCGGTGCATCGTATTCCTTGTAATAATGCGGCAGCACCGGCAGCCCGTATACCCGCGCCAAAGCGGCCGAATCCAACCAGCCCTCGACGCCGCCCAAACGTAGAATGTCAGGTTGCCAAAGATCGATTGCCTTGCGCTCTGCCAACTCGCGCAGCGGCACAAGGTCGAACTCGCGTTCACCCATCGCCAGATCAATGCCCGCCTTCTCCTTGAGTTTCGCGTAACCAGCAAAATCCGTGTGCACCAACGGTTCCTCGAACCAATGAATGCCGAACGCCTTGGCGCGCTCCGCCAGTTTGAGGGCTCCTTCGTAATCGAGCCCTTGGTTCGCATCGATCATGATGCGCACATCGTCGCCAACCGCTTCGCGCACCAGCGCAATGCGCTCCATGTCGCGCCCAATGCCCTCGCGTGCTCCCACCTTTAACTTCACCGCCGTAAATCCGCGTTTTACGTAACCCGTCACCTCATCGCGCAGTTCATCATTCGAATAAGAAAGCCATCCTCCGCTGCCGTAGACCGGCACACTGTCCACCACGGAACCAAGCATGGCCCGCACGGATTTCCCCGCCTGCTTCCCCTTCGCATCCCACATGGCGATGTTCACCAATCCGCGGGCCCAGCGCAGCAGACCGACCGCCCCAAAGTATTCAAACTCCTTATCGCAGCAGTCATCAAACCCGCGCGTATCGGCCACATCACGCCCAATCGCAATTGCCCGCACATCGGCCAATGCGCCTTTGATCGCTGCCGGGCTAAAATGAAACGCCAACAAATAGCCCTCGCCCACCGTGCCGTCTTCGAGCGTCAACCGCGTCACGATAAAATTGATCGAAGGGATCAAATGCGTCGCATCCGCAATCGGCTGCGACAGGGGTGATTCCGCTGCAAAATAATCCACTGCTTTGATCCGTGATCCGCTCATAAGTGAGCCCATTACCACCCACGGCCTAATCTCCCGCAAACCCAAACACACAATCCTATTGCGTTGGCCACGAGACGCTGAGGCACGGAGCAGTGACAGATATCAAATTCCCCGAGCTCAGTCCTGGAACGCGTATAAAAAATTGCGTGGTCCCGCGATAATCCTGCGATTCCAACCTCCTTGTCTCAGTGCCTCCGTGGCCAATCCTGCTGTATCTCAAAAATTAGTTGGATTTTCCCGGCGGGATGTGGCTTAACCCACCCTCCATAACGGACGCTTAGCTCAGTTGGTTAGAGCACCTGCTTCACACGCAGGGGGTCGTTGGTTCGAGTCCAATAGCGTCCACCATTTTTTACTGGCAGATTGAAGTTCGGTTTTTACACGTGCCTCGGCAGCGCCAGTGCAATCAATGCGGCGATCAGGGCGAAGACAAACGCTCCCCAGAGACAACCAGTCAGTCCCGCGACCTGGTAGAGCACGCCGGAGAGCAAACAACCGATCAGCCGACCACCGGCGTTGGCCATGTAGTAGAAGCCGACGTTAAGGGCGACTTTGTCGCCATCGGTGTAATCGAGAATCAAAAAGGAGTGCACTGCCGAGTTGAGCGCAAACACAACGCCGAATATTGCCAGCCCACCAACGAGCACGATCGCCGGAGAGGCACCCATCGACAAGCTCAGTGGAATCGCGGCTGCAACCAACACCAAAGCAGACCCTGCCCCCGCCGCAGTAGTTCTACTGGGAGTTTTTCCGCGTAACAAATTGGGGGTGATGGATTGCAGGATACCGTAGCCGATCACCCAGAGCGCCATGAAGGTGCCGACTTGCGCAAAGCTCCAACCCAAGGCGCTTTGAAAAAACACCGGCACACCCACGACAAACCAGATGTCGCGCGCGCCAAAGAGAAATAACCTCGCCGCCGCGAGCACGTTGATGGCGCGGGTCTTGGCAAAGAGTTGTTTGAAGCCGACCTTGGTTTTCGCCCGGCCCATGTTCGCCGGCAACGCGATCCACGAACCCGCCCAAACCAACACCAAGACTCCCGCCATCAGGTAAAGGGACTGCTCGAAACCCATCGCACTGAGCAGAAAACCGCCGAGAAAGAAGCCTACGCCTTTAAGCGCATTTTTCGAACCCGTGAGAATCGCGACCCATTTGAATAACGTCCCTTTGGCATTCTCCGGCACGAGCACCTTGATCGCACTCTTCGAACTCATCTTGGTCAGGTCCTTCGCGATGCCCGATAGCGCCTGTGCCGCCATCACGTAGGCAACCGAAACCCATACCGGCCATGCCGGATTCAACATCGCCAGAGCGACGAGAGCCAGGACCTGAAGCATCAAGCCGGAAAGTAGCGTGACTCGCAATCCCATCTGACTCGCGATCCAACCGCCCAGAAGATTGGTCACGATCCCGAAAAACTCATAAAATAAAAACAGAAACGCCAGCTGCACCGGACTGTAACCCAGATTAAAAAAATGCAGCAGCACCAACAAGCGCAGCGCCCCGTCTGTGAGCGTGAAGGCCCAGTAGGCTCCGGTAACGACAATGTAGTTACGCAGGTTCATGCAAACGAAGTTAACTGCAAAGAGGCGCAAAATCAATGACTCCGTTTTTTGCCTTTGGCTCATTTTGGCAGCAATTCATAATTCAGAGACTCGCCGCCACCTTGCGGGTCAACTCAACCATGCGATTGGCGTAGCCCCACTCGTTGTCATACCACGCGTAGATTTTCACGACCTTGCCATCGACCACCATCGTCGAAAGCGCATCGATAATCGCCGAGTGCGGATCGCCCTGGTAATCGATCGAAACCAACGGACGCTCCTCGAATCCGAGAATCCCCGCGAGCGGACCCTCCTTTGCTGCCGCTTGCAGCAGCGCGTTGACTTCGGCCGCAGTTGTCTCGCGTTTCACATTGAAAACGCAATCCGTGAGTGACGCGTTGAGCAACGGCACCCGCACCGCATGGCCGTTGAGTTTACCCTGCAATTCCGGATAGATTAGTCCGATGGCTGTAGCGGACCCCGTAGTCGTCGGTATAAGCGAAAGCCCGCCCGCCCGTGCGCGGCGCAGATCTTTGTGGGGTTGGTCCACGATACTCTGTGTGTTCGTTGCATCGTGAATCGTGGTGATGACGCCATTTTCAATGCCAAGACTTTCGTGGAGCACCTTGACAATCGGTGCGAGGCAATTGGTCGTGCAAGACGCGTTGGTGAGCAAGTGATGCTGCGACGCATCGTAGAGGTGATCGTTGACGCCCATCACGATGTTAAGCGCTCCCTTTTTTATCGGCGCGGCAACAATGACTTTCTTAACCCCGCGATCAAAATACATTTGCAGATCCTCGGCCGTGCGAAACTTCCCGCTGCACTCCAGCACGATGTCCACGCCTTGATCCGCCCACGGCACGTCACCGGGTTTCGGGTGTTCCGTAAAAGCAATCCTGTGTTCACCCACCGCGATGCCACCCTCAACCGCCGAGGCTTTCTGCGTCCATCGACCCTGTAGAGAATCAAAGTTGAGCAAGTGCGCCGCACACTCAGCGCCACCCTTCACTTCGTTGATCAGCGACCATTCAAATTCCGGCCAGTCCCACGCGGCGCGATACGAGAGCCGCCCGATGCGACCGAAGCCATTAATACCAATTCTTTTTTTCTTCATCGCTTTCAAAGTCTGTTTTTTAGCAGCAGCCCGGGCTGTTCTCTTCGATCGTTTTGCTGCGCTTTTTCAGTCTGACCAAGTCCTGCTTAAAAATCCGGTTTTCCTGCACGCAGTCCTGCAGGCAGCGCAGGTTTTTATCGAGCTCAGGCGAGCGTTTTTCCGACAACCGGTAGATCATCCAATTGCCCTCACGGGTCGCCTCCACCAAACCCCGCTTTTTCAGATAAGCCAGATGCTTGGAAATCTTCACCTGTGGCTCACGCAACAACTCTTGAAAATGGCAGACACAAAGCGGCCGGAAATTGAGCAGGTTAATGATGCGCAAACGGGTGCGATCGCACAAGCATTCGTAAATGGTGATCAGGTCCACGGGAAAACCCATATGCCGGAGCAGGCATATGCCTCAAGCGGAATATTGTTACGATTTCGAAACCAATCCTTTCAATCCAATGTGGAAAGCTGGAAATCAGGAAAATACCTACGGCTGGGCAGAGACCTCTAGTCTACAGGTTTTTCACTCAGCGGGTGAAGCCTGTCGCGGTATCTAGGCTCAGCCCGAGGGCAGACGAAAAATTCCTTGAACGAGATCAATGTCGGTTCACCCCCCGGAATAGTAGCCGGGGATTGGATTCCTGTTTTCCTGATTTCCACATTAATAACTATCCCAGCAGGTCAGGGTCATCCACCCATCCGAATTACTAAATCTTCGTGTTCTTGGTGCGCTTTGTGGTGATCCAATATTTCAACGTCACGCCCTCACCGACAAACGCCAAGCCCTAGGCGTCACACCGAATGCACGACGAAACTGCGTGCTGAAATGTTGCGACGAACTGAAGCCATATTGCAGGGCAATGGTCGTCACATCGTAGGTCGGTCTGCTGAGTGATTCACGTGCCGCTTCCAATCGCAATTGAAGATGATAGGCTGCGGGGGTCATGCCTACTTCCCGGCGAAATTGAGTGCAAAAATGCGGCACACTACGGGCGGTGGCCACGGCGGCCAGATCAGCCAACGGCAAGCGACATTCCAAATTCTGGCGCAAATACGCTTCGGCCTTTTGCACCCCATAGGAGTAGGGCAAATGCGGCTTCGGCAAATCGCCCTCGCCCATTGCCAAGGTGTCTAGCCGTTGCTCCAGCAAGGTGATGAACAACCTCAAAACCGCCATGATCGCGTCCGTGCGTCGGGCGCGGGGCGTGACGATTTGCCGCATCAGACTCCGCAGGACCGGTTCAACTTCATCACAGCCCGGCACCAATTGAGGATGTTCGCGCTTCAACCGGGCCGCCAGAAAGCGCCCTTCCGGCCCAATCTTGGTCAGATCAATTCCTACCCAAAGATGCTGGTTCTCCGGATTGCGTTTCGGGCCGGTGCCATGGGTTTCCTTGGGATAAGTGATATACAAATCCCCCATGTTTTGCACGGTCGTGATACCGCCCGCCCGCCAGGTAGCGCGCCCCCGGGACAGGTAGAGAAACTCAAAAACCGGATGCGCATGCGGTTTCAGGTAATGCCCCTCGCAACACAAGGCCTCTCCGCAATGCGTCAGCTCCGGTAAATCATCCACCGGGTTTTCATAGGCAAAGCCACTGATAATCTGGGGGTCGCGCAGAACTTGCATGGGAGAAGGAAAGACCTATCTGTGCGCTTTATTTTTGCGAGTGTAATATAATATACATATCCACGAAAACCAATGAACGACGAATCTGCAGAAAACATCTATTCTAATGACTCCAAACCCCATGTCCTTCACCCACTATCTCACCTCCGACCAACGAGAGATTTATCTCAGCCAAGGTTACCTGCTCGACTTACCACCCATTTATACCGCGGAGGAGATGACCCGGATCAATGCCGAGTTGCCCAACCTGCTGGTCTTGTTGAAACCGGACGAAAACACCGGGGAGATTCGGGAATGGCATCATACGAGCACCTACCTATACGAAATCGTGATGAACCCAAGGATTCTTGATTTGGTCGAGGGCATCCTCGGGCCGGATTTCTACGTTTGGGGGAGTGCGTTTTTCATCAAGGAACCGCGCAGCCCGGGCACCGTGCCATGGCATCAGGATGCCTACTACTGGCCGCTTTCACCCTGCAACACCGTCACGGTTTGGATCGCTTTTGATGATGTCGATGAAGTCAACGGCGGTATGAAAATTATCCCGGGCTCGCATCTCGGCGGGCTGATCAAACACCGCAAAAAGGATGACCTCCATGCCACCCTCTCACTCGGACTTGAGGATGGCACTGATTTCAGAACTGACAGTGCCGTGCAGTTCCAGCTCAAAGCCGGTGAAATTTCCATGCACGACGATCGTGCCATCCACGGATCGCAGGCCAACCCATCCGAACGCCGCCGCGCGGGCCTCACGATCCGTTATTCCGGCACCAATGTAAAACCCGACCTAGAGATCAGTCCGGATTTCGTGGCTCACCTTTGCCGTGGCACCGACACCTACGGCCATACCCCTTACGCTCCGGCCCCGACCACTCGTTATGGCCGCAAAGACTACCGCCGGCGTGATGCCCCCACCGATGGTTACACTCGCTAATCGTCAGCTCCCCTAACACCGAAAAAAGTATGGGCGGTTATCCTTAACCGCCCGGTCCACGCCACCCCTGCCAAGGGCCGTTAAGGCTAACGGCTCTACCCTCAATCCCACCTCCTGAATCCCTAACCCACATTTATCATGTCCACCAATACCACCTCCTCCCATCAACTTAGCGAAGAGCAGAAAAAGTTCTACCATGAGAACGGCTACCTACTCGGGCTACCCGCCATCTACACTTCCGCGGAAATGACTCAGTTGAATGCGGAACTGCCCTACCTTCTCACCCTGCTCGAACCCGGTGAATCCACCAAGGATATCCGCGAATGGCACGAGACCAGCACCTATCTCAATGAGATCTGTATGAATCCGAAGATTCTCGAACTCGTTGGAGGGATTCTCGGGCCGAATTTTTACTACTGGGCCTCCAACTTCTTCATCAAGGATCCGCACAGCATGTCCACCGTGGGCTGGCATCAGGATTCCTATTATTGGCCGATGGCGCCCAACAATTCCGTCACGGTTTGGTTGGCCTTCGATGATGTCGACGAAGTCAACGGCGGCATGAAACTCATCCCGGGTTCGCACCTCGGGGGAATCATCAAACACCGCAAATCCGAGGCCACCGATTCCGTGCTCACGCTCGAACTTGCTGATGGCTCCGACTTCAGCGCCGACTCCGCGGTGCAATTCCGCCTCAAATGTGGTGAGTGCTCGTTGCACGACGACCGCGCCATCCATGGCTCGCAGGCGAATCCTTCCAACCGTCGCCGCGCGGGCCTCACGATCCGTTATTCCGGCACCAACGTGAAAAATGACCTGAAGGTGAACCCGAACTTCAAGGCCTACCTCTGCCGGGGCGTGGATGAATTCAATTACAACCCGGTCGGGGTTGCACCCACCCAGCGTTACGGCCGCCCCAACTTCAAACCCGTCAGCAACGAAGAAGCCGGCAAGTCCTGAACCAGGAATCCCGAATTTAATGTGGAACTCAGGAAATCAGGAACCCAAACCTGCAGCATCGAAGCTTCCACCTGTTCGGTGCTATTTTCCAGCCTTCCCGCTTTCCACATTAATAAATTCTACGCTCAGTTTCCTTATTTCTTTGTCTTCACCGCGCGTTTGCGGTGGGGAAAAAGCGTGCGGCAGATCTCACACTTGGTGCCGTTACAACTATGCGCGGTGCAGTGTTCGCGACCGTAGAAGATGATGCGCAGGTGCAACTGGTTCCAATGCTCGCGCGGGAAGAGACGTTTCAAATCCTTCTCCGTCTGCACCACGTTTTTGCCCGACGTGAGTTTCCAGCGTTGAGCCAACCGGTGAATGTGGGTGTCCACTGGAAACGCCGGTTCACCGAAAGCCTGCGCCATGACGACCGAGGCCGTCTTGTGACCCACTCCCGGCAAGGCCTCGAGTTCCGCAAAACTCTGTGGCACCTGTCCGCCGTGATGCTGCATCAACAATTGTGAGAGCCCCACAATCGCTTTAGCCTTTTGCGGTGACAGTCCGCAGGGCCGGATAATGGCCTGCACTTTCGCCACGGGCACTTTGGCCATCGCGGCAGGTTTATCAGCCAAGGCCCAAAGATCGGGAGTCACCAAGTTGACCCGCTTGTCCGTGCATTGAGCCGAGAGCAGGACCGAAACCAGCAGAGTATAGGCATCCGAGTGATCCAACGGCACCGGAGTTTCCGGATACAGTTCCGCCAAACGTCGATCGATGTAATTGGCGCGGGCTGGTCTGGAACCGTAAGGATTAGTCATCGCGGAAATCGGTAGCAGAGGGGCTTTCAGCTTGAAAACAAACCCTTAATTACCCCGTCCGGCTTACAAATCGCGGTTGCGCCGCCTGACTCGCTGCCTAGCTTCAACTTTTATGGCATCGCCTCGTGATCTCTTAGACCCGCTCGACACCTTTGAACGCCGCCACACCGGTTCCCCCGCCGCTGCTGTGGCCGAGATGTTGCACCTAACCGGTTTCCCTTCGCTTGATGCCCTCACCGACGCGGCCGTGCCATCCCTCATTCGCCTGCCGCAGCCTCTGAATCTTCCTGCGGCCGCCGGGGAATCCGCCGCTCTCGCAGAATTGCGCGTGATCGCCAATCAGAACCAGGTATTCCGCAGTTTCATCGGGATGGGTTACTACGACACGGACGTGCCGGGAGTTATTCAACGCAACATACTGGAAAACCCCGGCTGGTATACGGCCTACACGCCTTATCAGTCGGAAATCTCTCAAGGTCGCCTCGAAGCGCTCCTGAATTTCCAAACCGTCGTCACCGATCTCACGGGTCTCGAAATTGCTAATGCCTCGATGCTCGATGAAGGCACCGCCGCGGCCGAGGCCATGATGATGTGCCACCGCGTGAAACTGGGCGGCCGCCCCGACCAGAGCGCTTTCTTCGTTTCGGAAAAATGTCATCCGCAGACTATCGATATCGTCAAAACCCGAGCCACACCACTCGGCGTCGAGGTCATCGTCGGCGACCACCAAACCCATGATTTCGCCAGTCAAGTCTTCGGTGTGCTCGTGCAATATCCGGACACCACGGGCAGCATTCACAACTTTGAGGAGTTCTTCACCAAGGCCCATGCCGCCGGTGCACTTTGCGTGGTCGCCACCGATTTACTCGCCCTCACGTTGTTGCGTGCCCCGGGAGAATTTGGGGCGGATGTGGCCGTAGGTTCCGCGCAACGTTTCGGCGTGCCCATGGGTTATGGCGGGCCGCATGCGGGGTTTCTCGCCACCAAGGATGCCCACAAACGTCAGATGCCCGGACGCCTCGTAGGAGTGTCCAAGGACGCCCAAGGCAACCCGGCCATGCGCCTCGCACTCGGCACGCGCGAACAACACATCCGCCGCGACAAGGCCACGTCGAACATCTGCACCGCCCAAGTGCTCCTCGGTGTGATGGCATCAATGTATGCGGTTTATCACGGTCCCGACGGGCTCAAGCGCATTGCGCTGCGCGTGCATTTACTCACGGAGTTGCTCGCCACAGGACTCACCAACCTCGGTGCGACCATTAACACCGAACCTGTTTTCGACACGTTAACCATCGGCAATGTGGCCGCGGATCGCTTGCATGCGGCGGCCGAGGCCAAGCGCATGAATCTCCGCCGCATCGATACCTACACGGTCGGCATCTCCCTTGATGAAACGACCACCATTGAGGACGTCCAGACGATGCTTTCCTGCTTCAACGAGTCCGCGGAGTTAAGCTCTCAGCTCTCGGCGCTCAGCCCTCAGCTCGCCGCCTTCGAAGCACCTCTCGCGAGAAACAGCGACTATTTGAAGGCGGCGGTCTTCAATCGCTATCACACCGAGCACGAGATGCTGCGCTACATCAAACGACTCGAAGCAAAGGATCTCTCGCTGTGTCACTCAATGATTTCGCTCGGGTCGTGCACGATGAAACTCAATGCCACGAGTGAGATGGTTCCCGTCTCATGGCCGGAGTTTGGTCAATTGCATCCATTCGCCCCGGTGGAACAAACCCGCGGCTATCAAAAGCTATTTGCCGATTTGGAAAATTGGCTCGCCGAGATCACCGGTTTTGCCGCCGTCTCGCTCCAGCCCAATGCCGGCTCGCAGGGTGAATATGCCGGCCTGCTCGCCATCCGCGCTTATCACGAATCCCGCGGCGACGCCCACCGCAACATCTGCCTGATCCCCACCAGCGCCCATGGCACCAATCCTGCGAGTGCCGCCATGTGCGGATTGAAAGTCGTGCCGGTTACTTGCGATGAGAAAGGTAATATCGACGTGGCTGATCTCAATGCAAAGGCCGAGCTGCACGCCACCAATCTGGCCGCGTTGATGATCACCTACCCGTCCACCCACGGGGTATTCGAAACCTCGATCAAGGATATCTGCGCCACGATTCACCATCATGGTGGCCAGGTTTACATGGACGGTGCCAACATGAACGCTCAGGTCGGGCTGACCTCGCCCGGTTACATCGGGGCCGATGTCTGCCATCTCAATCTGCACAAAACTTTCTGCATTCCGCACGGCGGTGGCGGACCCGGCATGGGACCGATCGGTGTGGCCAAACAACTCGTGCCTTTTTTGCCCGGACATGTGGTCTTAACACCTGAATCGAAAATTGGCGCCGTGAGTGCCGCACCTTACGGTTCCGCAAGCATCCTGGTCATTTCCTGGATGTTTATTCGCATGATGGGTCCCGACGGCCTGCAACGCGCCACGCAATTTGCCATTCTCAACGCCAACTACATCGCCAAGCGTTTGGCGAATTACTTTCCCGTGCTTTACAAAGGAGCCGGTGATCTGGTCGCGCATGAATGCATCCTCGAATTCCGTCCATGGAAAAAACAGGGCATTGAAGTTGAGGATGTCGCCAAGCGATTAATCGACTACGGTTACCATGCACCAACCATGTCGTTTCCCGTGCCCGGCACGCTCATGATCGAACCAACCGAAAGCGAAACCAAGACTGAGCTAGATCGTTTCTGCGATGTGCTGATCGCGATCCATGGCGAGATGACGGCTGTGGCCAGTGGGGCAAGCGACCCAGCGGACAATCCCCTCAAGCACGCACCCCATACCGCTGCGATGGTCACGGCCACGGAGTGGACCCACCCCTACTCCCGCGAAACAGCCGCTTTTCCTGATCATCACACCAAAGCGTCAAAGTTCTGGCCCGCTGTGGGTCGCGTCGACAACGTTTACGGCGACCGCAACCTCGTCTGCTCATGCGTTGGGATGGACGCCTATGCCGAGTCGGCGCAAGCGTGAAGCCTATGCGGAAAAGTAGTTCACCAACAAGGGCACGAAGATCACAATGATGATAAGTGTCCTGAACTATGCCGTCTTAGGAAAATAGCTGCCATTACCTGCACCGACCGAGAAAGGAATAAAACGGTTTTCACGGCCATGGACTAAATTCCGTTCGCTGCCGAGCCTTCGTGCGCTTAGTGTTCTTGATGGTTGTTCTGTTTGGAGCAAATTTCCCATCGCCGTCACCCGCCCGAAGGATAAATTGAATCAATGAAAGTTTCGCTCGCCTATGGTCAGGGACAAATCGAGGTGGAGTTGCCCGAGGGCACCACCGTGGTGCGCCCGCGGCCGCAACCCGGTCTGCCCGATGAGCGCGCCGCGCTGCTGACGGCGCTGGACGCCCCGATTGGCTGCGAACCACTCCGGGAATGGCTCAGTCCGGGCGCAAAGATTTGCATCATCTTCCCGGACATCACGCGGGCGATGCCCAACATCCGTGTGCTGACCTGGTTGCTTGAATATCTGCACGGGCACGGGGTTAAGGACGAGCAGATCGTGTTGCTCAACTCGACCGGCACGCATCGACCCAACACCGCCGAGGAATTGGAAGTGATGCTGGGAGCGGTCATCACCCAGCGCTACCGGGTGCAAAATCATTTCTGCGAGCACTATG
The DNA here is from genome assembly GCA_002367815.1 of Opitutaceae bacterium UBA3033. Classification (GTDB taxonomy): domain Bacteria; phylum Verrucomicrobiota; class Verrucomicrobiia; order Opitutales; family Opitutaceae; genus Cephaloticoccus. The sequence continues at coordinate 12,417 of DFDG01000048.1, forward strand.
ACGAAATGGACCAGTTCGGCACGACGCGCACCGGTGCGCCTGCGCTCATCAACCGCCTCGCCGCGCGGGCCGATGTGCGCATCCTTACCGGTTTCATTGAGCCGCATTTCTTTGCCGGCTTCAGCGGCGGCCCGAAAGCCCTCATGCCCGGTGTCGCCGGGCTCAAAACCATTATCAGCAATCACGGCGCCGCCAATATCGGTAGCCCGAAAGCTACTTTTGGCATCAATGAAGGCAATCCGATCTGGGATGAAATGATGGAGATCTGCCTTCGGGTCGGTCGCAGTTTCCTGCTGAACGTGAGCCTGAACGAAGAGAAGCACATCACCGGTTGGTTCGCCGGAGATTTGGTGGAGGCCCACCGTCAGGGTCGCGAGTTCGTGAGGGGATCCGCTATGTCACCGGTGGACGCTCCCTACGATGTCGTGGTCACGACCAACAGCGGTTATCCGCTGGATATGAATCTTTATCAAGGAGTGAAAGGGATGAGTGCCGCAGCCGTCATCATCAAGGAGGGTGGAACGATAATCCTCGCGGCCGAGTGCCGCGAAGGACTGCCCGCCGGGAGTCCGTGTGATAATTTGCTGCGCAGTGCGCAAACCCCGGCGGAGCTGCTGGCTAAGATCTCTTCGCCGGGATTTGAGTGGCCAGAACAATGGCAGCCGCACATTCAAACGCTGATTCAAGCCCGCGCCCGTATTCTTTTGCACAGCGCCATGTCGGACGAATTGGTGCGCGCCGCGTTGCTCGAACCCTGTCCGGACATTGCGGCCACGGTTCGAGCCGAGGTCGAACGCATCGGACCCAATGCCCGGGTCGCCGTGTTGCCCTGGGGACCGCTGACCATTCCTTACATCGCGGCGTGAGCTTAACGACGTTGTTGTTTTAATTAAGTTCTCCTCATTGCGGGGAACCCGTCTTGGCGGATGTTATTTGTCGCCTATTAGGTGACAAACTGTAGCCGGGGTCGGTGACCCCGGCTACATGTGCACAGAGCACCTCGTTTGGCTATATCGCCAGACATTGATGACCGTATATGTACAATTGATCACATCGCCATGCGAGCACCAACCGGTGCGGGAGGGATCCAGTGGGGGCAGCGCGAAATAATAACGGTAATTCTCAATCGAGATGCCATTGGGAATGCGGTGATCGAGACTGAAGACGCAGCCACCGCTGCGTAGGGATGGATCGAGTTTGTACTCGAGCTCGCGGCGAACGGCCTCGCGATCTTCGCGGATGACGTGCTTGTCGATCCCACCTCGCATCGCGAGACGTTGGCCATAGATTTTTCGCAGTTTCACGATATCCATGCCGGCGGCAGGTTCCATCGGATAAATACTGATAAGCCCGCAGTCGGGCAGCGCTGGGAAGACCGGGTTGATGTTGCCGTCGGTATCCTGTTCAAACACACGGGCCCCGCGGGATGAAACGAGATCCCATACCTTGCGGTAGTAAGGCAGGAAATATTCCAGCACATACGTCGGTCCAATCATCGGTCCGGATTTGCCGCGTCGTCAATCGTCCAGAGGGCAGACCCAGGTTGGCGTCGACATTCTCAATCCCGTGCAACCCGAATGCATGGACGCCGGTGAGCTCACCCGTCGCCACGCCCGACAACTCGGACTCAGCGGCATGGTGGGCACCCAAGCCACGATGACTTTCGGCACGGCGGAAGAAGTGCGTCGTCGGGTGCGCGAAATCGCGACCCTCCATCGCGACCATGGTGCACGGGTGATGATCGCCCCCACCCACGTGCTTGAACCCGACGCGCCCTTAGCCAATATACTCGCCCTCGTCGAGGAATCCAAGGCGATCAGTTTTTCCTGAGCGAATTTATTTTCCCAGCCCGTTGCGCAGCACATCGAAGACACCTTTACCGACCGCGGTCGCCATCAGGTATACCCCGGCCCAACCTTCGCTCACCAATCCGCGAATCTGTTCCGCCGCGATATCCAAACCGAGTTTTGTCTGGTCCGCCAATTGAGGGTAGGACGCAAAGCGTTGCAGAATCGTATCCGGAATCACCACGCCCGGGACATTCGCCATGCGTTGGGCATGTTCGTAATTAGACAGCACCATCACTCCGATGAGACAGGCGGTCTGATCGCGAAATTTTCCCAAAACCGCTAATGGATCGGAACGAAACGCCGGCTGGGTCATGATGTAATCCACGCCCTGATCAATTTTCTGCTGCAGGCGTTCAAGCTCACGTTTCATATCCTGCGCTTCCAACTCCACTCCAGAACCGATGGTAAAATGAGTGCGCGGATCCTCGTGTTTGCCGAGCGGCATGCCGCCGAAATCCACCCCGGCGTTGAGACAGGAATGCGCCAGCCGGATCATCGCCACCGAGTCCAAATCAAACACCGCAGTCGAACGCGGATATGAAGGCGACATCTTTGGCGGATCACCCGTGACGAACAATACATTGTGAATGCGGTTGGCATGGTAGCCGACCAAACGGCTTTGAATGCCCATCACATTCAAATCGCGGCCGGTAAAATGCGGGATCAATTCGATCGGATCTCCCGTCGTCGCATTCCAGCCAAGTCGGTCCCGCACGAGGTGGATAAAATCGCCGGGCGGAATCAACGGGATGCCGCGCGAGCCATCCGTAATATCCACCGCATCGACGAGACCGCTGCTCGCGAGTTCGCCGATAAAATCCACTTTGCGCTGGATGATCCTTTCGTCCGTGCCGCGCGGGGGCAACGCTTCGAGACTGACCACAAATTCACCCGCTTTGAGTTTACGCGAAAGCGGACCATTGCGGCTCTTTTCCACTGCATTGACCGGCGGTAGTTTTGTGGCCACTGCGGCTGCAGGTTCCCGTTCAGTTGCGGCACGCGATTGGAGATAATTATGCATCTCCGCGATATGTGGCGGATGCATTTCGCAACACCCTCCCACCAATCGCACGCCCCGGTCCGAAATACTTCGCGCCATCTTACCGGCTGCCTCCGCGTTAACCGTCGTCATGAGGCGGTTGCCGATGCGCTGAAAGCCACCGGCGTTGGGCATCACCACCAGTAGCAATGCCCCTGAACTGATAGGCGCCGTATCTTTAACGGCATCGACAAAGGCATTGGCATCCCATGGCGCACAGCAATTCACCCCGGCAACTGCGACGCCGAGCTCGGCCATGCGGTTGACAAATGTAACCGGATCCGGGTCCAGTGACTTTCCATCCTTGGTCGCATGCAGTGACATCTCTGCAATCACGGGAGGCATACCCGGTCGGGAGCGAATCAAACCAATCAACAACTCCAATTGCGGCAGGGAGATAAAAGTTTCCAACAACAGCGCATCGGCGCCAGCCGCTGCCAGCGCATCAAGTTGCTCATGATAACATTCCGCAATGGCAAAAGCCGTATCCAATAAATCCACCGCGGGCCCTACCGAGCCCAAGACAAAAAATGGTCCCGTTTCGTGACTTTTCACTTTGAACTTCTCCATCGCTTCGCGGGCCAGCTGCACCCCGACGCGATTCAATTCGACCACGCGATCTTCGAGACCGAATTGCCGCAACTGATGACGATTGGCGCCAAAGGTATTCGCTTTCAAGCAACGGGCGCCGGCCTTGAGGTAATCGAGATGAACTTTTTGAATCAGTTCGGGCTGCTCCGTGTTGAAAGCCTCGTAGACGTGATTCGATTCCGAAAGTCGACCGGTAAGTTTGAACAAATAAGAACCCATCGCACCGTCGGTGAGGAGCGTTTGGGTTTTAAGCGTAGTTAGAAAATCAGCCATTGAGTCTGACCCGTGATATCGAGAAGCATCACGAAGTCAAAGCCCGGCGAGGGTCACTACCGCTCAGAACAACCCAATAACAATTCCATCATCGTCGATATTAATTGATTCGGCCGCCGGGACTTTGGGCAGACCGGGCATGGTCATGATCTCGCCGGTCAACACGACCACGAATCCAGCGCCGGCCAATATTTTTACTTCGCGGATCTCGACATCGAATCCGGTGGGCCGGCCGCGCAGGGTCGGATCGGTGGAAAAAGAATACTGGGTCTTGGCCATGCAAACCGGCAGGTGACCGAATCCGCCTTTCTCCAATTCACTCAATTTCGCCCGCACTTTCGCACTGACGACGATATCCTTCGCCCCATAGATTTTCTGCGCGACAGTCCGAATCTTATCTTCCAAGGACATATCGTCCGGATAGAGCACCTTGAAATTACTCTTACCCTGATCGATAGTTTCCACGACCACCCGCGCGAGTTCTTCCGTGCCGGCGCCGCCATCCGCCCAATGGGTTGCGGGCACGGCCTTGACGCCGAGCATGGCGCAATGTTTTTCGATCACGGCAAACTCCTCGTCAGTATCAGCCGTAAAACGATTGATGGCCACCACTACGGGAAGACCGTAGCCGCGAAGATTTTCCAAATGTTTTTCCAGATTCACCAACCCGCGCTCAACCGCAGCGGCGTTGGGTGTTTTCAATTCTTTCTTATCCACCCCACCATGCATCTTCAAAGCCCGCACCGTGGCCACGAGCACGACCGCATCCGGTTTTAATCCGGCCTGCCGGCACTTGATATCGAGAAACTTCTCTGCCCCCAGATCTGCGCCAAATCCAGCTTCCGTGACCGTATAGTCACTGATCCGCATGGAGAGTTTGGTGGCCAACACACTGTTGCAACCATGCGCGATGTTGGCGAAGGGGCCGCCATGCACGAAGGCGGGATTGTTTTCCAAAGTTTGCACCAGGTTGGGTTTTAACGCATCACGGAGCAGCACGGTCATGGCGCCGTTGGCCTTTAGGTCGGCCGCGGTGATCGGTTTCTTTTCACGCGTATAGCCAATGATAATACGACCGAGACGTTCGCGGAGTTCCAACAGGGTTTGCGAAAGACAGAAGATCGCCATGACTTCGGAAGCGACGGTGATATCGAAACCGGATTCACGACTCACTCCATTGGAGATACCGCCGAGGCCAACAATAGTTTGGCGCAAAGCGCGGTCATTCATGTCCATCACGCGTTTCCAAACAATGCGATTGGGATCAATCCCCAGAGCGTTGCCGTGGTGCAGGTGATTGTCCGACATCGCGGAAAGCAGATTGTGCGCAGAAGTGATCGCGTGGAAATCGCCGGTGAAATGTAGATTGATATCTTGCATCGGCATGACCTGGGCATAACCGCCACCGGCGGCACCGCCTTTCATGCCAAAACTTGGTCCCAGCGAGGGCTCGCGCAGGCAAATCGTGGCCCGTTTGCCTATACGGTTCAATCCGTCACCCAATCCCACCGTTGTAGTGGTTTTCCCCTCACCGGCCGGGGTCGGTGTGATCGCGGTGACGAGGATCAATTTGCCGATCGGTTTGGATTCCTGTGCCTGGAAGTAGTCGAGCCCCACCTTGGCCTTGTATTTGCCGTAGTGCTCGAGGGCATCGACGGGAATGTCGAGCCGGGCCGCGACTTGCTCAATCGGCAACATGGTTGCTTGTTGGGCGATTTCGATATCAGAAGGGACAACTTTCATGGGGATGGGGCCAAGCGGCCGATGAGGTTGGGTTAGCTGGAATAGTATTCTTGAACCCGCATTATGACATCGAAACCTTCGAGTGTCAGGCAATCATTCACCCACCTCATCGCCGGGTGATCCGGTGGTAATGCTTGGTAATTTCGTTTAACCGAACCGATGACATGATCCATGCCAAGCGGCACAGCAAGGGTGAGAAACGCGCTCTCCAACGGCCCCTTGGTGGGTGAACCATTGGCGCATTTAGGAAGGAGCATGACCCTGAAATTACTTAACCCCACCGACATGTGGACACCTTTGAGATCCGGATCAAGGTGGATGAGATTGATGGCCCCCATGAGACATTGAAACCGTCCTTCGGAATCAGCGCCAATGGGCGAGATCCCAGGATCGATGATACATTGATCTACCGGGATGCCATGTTTGCCGGCCTCCAGCACGAGCTGTTTGGACGTTTCATAAACCTCGGCTGCCGTGTTGTTGGGCTGACCAACGCCTTGCTCCACCCGCTTCGAGCCCAATAAAATCGGCATAAATGGCGCGATTTTGATGAGTTCATAAATTTCCAACTGTGCCTGCGAAATGGAGTTCAGAATTGGCATTCGCCCGCCCGCACGATTCCGGTCATAGGCTCTGAGTCCAGCCTCGGCCATGACAAGATCGGGGGTATCAATCGAGATTGGTTTGGCAGAAACACTCTGCACCAGCCGAATCATGTCCGCTAAAAATTCGCCGTTCCGTGGACCCACGTTTACGTCGATATAACCAGCGCCGCCGATATCCTGCGCGGCGGCTAGGTTCTTCAAGCCGGTCAGATCATTGGCTTCGAAGAGTTTGTTGGTGGAAGGCACCGAATCGTTGATGGATTCGCCGATGATGGTGAGATTGGGGAACGACATGGAATGTTAGGGCTGGAGTTATGGGTAATTCAAAGAGGATGACTTGATGAAGAGTTCGAGTTTGCGGGCATCGATACATGTTGGTGGTCACGACCACGGAAAAAGTTGCTCCACGCCGAACTGCCATTCAGCGCGGGATTGGGAATGACGGCCGGACCTTTGAGCATGTCCTGCGATTCACCGAAATACTTCAGCCGATCATAGGCGCGCGCCCAGATGCAGTCCTTGTCGTCCAATTCGCAACGCCCATCGAAGGAACCGCCACACGGGCCATTGCGCGCGTTCTTGGAACAAGAATTTCTCGGGCAAAGATAACCGCATTCCGGCAATGAGCAGTCACCACAATCGTGACACCCATACAACACGACTTTGGAGGCGTGCTCGACCTTATGCAGCACCGATAACGTCTTCCGACTGTTGTTCTGCTCCAAGCGTCCGAAGACTTTTCGCAGCGAAGAGAACAGCTTTTCACCAGGCTTGAAGGCCAGCCCGTGCACCAAGCGCGACAGGCGATAATTCAAATTCACCTCGGGCGCCGCAGCCGGGGTCTTGAGTGATTGCAGGTAGTCGCGATTGAGCTGTGCCCCATCACCGAGTCCAGTGAACTCATCCCGTTCGAAAAGATAAAACTCCTCCTTTTTCGGAAACTGAATCTCCCGGGCAAACTCCCGCTAATCATTCGCGCCAAAGGTCTCCGCCAGATCGATGATCTTCGCAAAAGCATCGGCCTTGTGCACCCCGCCCAGATAACCGGCCGCAAAACCCATCCCCTTGAAAACGGCCAGTTGCTTCGCGGCGAGTTCCATAAAATACGCTCGGCCCTTATCGGGACCTGCTGCGTATTTTTTAATCCGCGCGTATAGCTCATCACTCACCACGCAACCCAGAATCTTGTTCTGGTTAAACATCCGCGCGACTGTCTTGTTCAGAACATAGACATTGCCGATGATCGGCGCAGACAGCTTGGCCCAGTCGAGAAACAATTTAAGCTCATGGAATTTCCGCATGTCGTAACCGAACTGCGGGATGATCCACTGCGCGCCAGCCTGCAGTTTGCGGGCCAACTTGAAAAACTGCGGCATGAGTTCTCGCTCCTGCCGTTTGAACCGCGACACCGCAGCGCCAATGAAAAAATTCGTCTTGGGCAATTGCTCATTCTTCCCCTTCGGTTTTGTCACCTCGATCTCCTCGCCCATCTCGTGCAGCATCGTAATCAAGCTGACCGAATCCAAATCAAACACCGGCTGGGCCTGACCTCGATAACCCGCAACAGGGTAATCACCCGTGAGCGCGAGAATGTTGTCGAAACCCTCGGCGGCATAACGCCACGCCGCAGATTCGAGCCCGCTCCGATTGAGATCCTTGCACGTAAGATGGATGACCAACTCCTTGCCGCTGGGTTTGAGCACGTTGCCCAACCAGTCCGCCGGAATCATTGGATTGCCACCGGGATTGTCGGTGATCGACATCCAGGCAATACGTGAGTCGGACGCGAGGGCCTCGCCAAGTTCGACCAGCTTCGATGGCTGGTCAGGTTCCGGCATACCGTGCGTGGTTACGAGTTCAGCTCCGTAGATGAACTTATCACTATTTAACTGTTCACGAAATGTGGGGGTAGAAGACACGCCCACAAGGTACTCCCAGTCGGGTTAACGGTCTTGCGTTCTGGAATGAATTTTTGGTGATCGGTTGCTCTTTCGCGTCGGTTTACACTTCCGAGGCAAGGATTTGGGCATTGCTACAGTAACCGACACCGGCGTCGCCGGCTGGCCCCTCGCCGTGTCCCGATACTGCTTGGGGGTGGTTTTAAAAATCTTCTGGAATACGTGGGTGAAATAACTCTGATCGCAAAACCCCGCTTCAGACGCGATGGCGGCCACCGTCTGGTCGGTTTCGGCCAACATTTCGCAGGCCCGTTCGATCCGCGCCTCCCGCAACAAATCGGCAAAGGAGCGGCCAGTGCGTTCCTTGAGCATCGCGGTGAGTTGGCGGGGCGACACCGCCACTTCCCGCGCCACCTTGGTGCGAATCTGCTCCACGCTCAATCCACCCGCACAAGCCCGGAAAGCGGCCAGTGCCTGGCGCACCATCGGGGCGTTTGGGATGCGCGCACGTGTTCAACCGCATCAAAAATCTGCAACAACGCCTCCCTCAACTAACGCGAGAGCTGCTCATCTTCCGTGATCATGGTCAACTCGGTGACATGACGGTAGCAAAATCCGATGACTTCGGTTTGCGGCGCACCAGCTTCCACCGCTGCCCGCGACATCATCACCAAAAATTCCAACAGTAGAATCTTGAGCATTTCGCTCCGCTACTGCCCCGCCGCATAAATGTGGACCAACGCCAGATTGATAATCCGCATGGCCTCCCGACGATCACCGCGATGCAGCGAGGCGAGCAATGCGGGTTCTTCGCAAAGATAAAGCTCCCGAATACTGTCGAAGGGACGATTGGGATTAATTGTCACCGCCGGAAAATCATTATCGTTCGTGGCCATGGAGTAACCGGGGCAGCCTTTGCTCAAATCCCGCCCGTGGCAATGCTGGGCCGAAATAGATCCACCCTTCTCAGCATCCCGCTATGCCCGCACCAAATTGATCCTTATTTCTCCAGAAAAATTTGGCCGTCCTCCTCATGTAACTTCACGCCCAATGTCGCGGTGGCATCATCCAGCGCGGTGCGCAGCATGACAATGGGATCTTTGCTCACGGTCAGACGTCGCATCAAACCAGTGCCGGCTTCCGTGCCCAACTTGATCGTGACCTTCAATCCCCGACGTCGCGCGGTGAACTTGGTGCCATCTTCGAGCACAACGGTTTTCATCGGCTTCAGATAAGCATCCATATAATGCACGCCCACGCCCGAACGATCGTTCTTCTCGGGCTTCAGCATATCAAGGGCAGCAGTATTGATATCACAAAGTTTAATTTTCATAAGTAGAATGGGGATTTGAAGAGTAACCTATTAGGTTACTTTGCCTTGGGGCGGCGAGGTTTGTCCGTCTGATTTTGTAACGTAATAGGTTACAAACTGGATGGCGGGTTGAGCGTAAAGTGAAGGGTTTGGAGCACGGCGAGCCATTTGTGATCGCGACTGGACGGGGCACAAAGACAACCCGCCGGCAGGGTTTTCGGTCGCCATGTCAGCACTGCATCGAGCGGTTGGCCCAACAACGGTTTTTCATTGTCCGCAATTTCAAGGATACGGCCATCGGTGTGGATGTAGCTGCACATGCGCTCATGGCCATCAGTCCCTGCCAGGGGATGACACCCCATGGCCTTGATGAGATAACCATCCGACGGAGGACCGAGAGTAACATGATAAACCATGGTCATGGGCACATTGCCGCAAGTGCTGCCCTCGAAGCGGAACGAGGCTTCCGTGTCCTCGTTCGCCTTGGACTGCAAGGTCAACCGACCATCGCGCCAGCGCTCGAGCGCACGTTGGTTCATTGTATAAAGTGGAATGGTCATGAGGCCAAGGCGTAGGGTTCGCGACGAAACTCGCACCGCACATGAGCGCAATATTTACAGGGAATCAATGCCGTGTCGACCTGAGCGGCAAATTCCAAGGGGGCGACGGCAAATACCGCCATTTGCGATTTCTTCGGCCGCAGCATTCCGGAACTCATTACCTCAAGGGGTCCGGGTAAGGAGCCACCGCGCAACACCAATTCATGGACTTTGGCCTGATCTCCCACCGACCAACCTTGATAGCCGGGGCTGTAATGCGGCAACAACGCCAGGCCGCGCGCATCAGCCCAAGCACAGAGTTGGGCCCGGGCCACCCCGATCAGCGACTCCACCACGGCGGAAGCGTAGGTCTCCATGAAATAATAACGATCAGGTTCGTCATCTTGCCAGCGGCGGGCGGCCTCGGCCTCGGCCTCCACCCCGGCGCTCGCCGCCACCACCATCGCCAACTTGGCATGCTGAAAACGTTTCGCCAGTTCCCGGCTCTCCAGCGATGTGCCGCCCAGTTGAACCACCTCGCCTTCAATCACAAAGTCTTCAATCACCTCGGCGCAAACCCATGGTTGACTGTGCTGCGCAAACCACGTCTTGGTCCATGCCACATTCAAGGCCATTTCCTCCTCATAAACATAATCCGCCGGCAGTCGGAGCAGTCGCTTGAATTCAACTTCGGGCACTACCGGATGATGATTAGTTTCGGAGAAAATCATTCCAGAACCTCCGTGGTGCCCAGCGGACGAAATTGGCAACCTGCCACAAAGTGATCGAAAAAATCAGGATCAGTCTCGAGTTCGATGTGCTGAATGGATTCCACCAACTCCTCCAGTTCACGGCGACGTGATACCGACAGTAACGCGATGCTCGCGCCTTCGATGGCAGCATTGCCGATCTGGACGATTTTCTCATCGGGCAAATCCGGGATCAGTCCAATCCGCCGCGCTGCGGCAATATCGAGATGGCGCCCGAAACCACCGGCCAGATAAAACACGTCAAGATCAGCCATCGCCTGACCATAATTCTTTGATATGATTTGCAGTCCCGCCACATTGGCTCCCTTGGCTTGGGCCAACTCATTCATGTCCGATTCGTGAAAAGTTATTCCATGGGCCGCATCAACCGTAAATTCGGACTCACCGTCAACGAAGCGTCCCAATTCATTCATGTGATCTGTGCGGCGCAATTCGCTCAACAAATCGATCAGACCCGATCCACATATACCCTCAGGTTCGCCACCTCCGATCACCTGCGTGTCCACCCGACCCGAATCGTCGATGCGTATTTTCGCAATCGCCCCATCGAGGCCCGGCATCCCGCAACTGATCGCTCGGCCCTCGAAAGCCGGACCAGCCGGACACGATGCGGCCAATAGTTTTTTGCGATTCCCCATGAAAAGTTCGGTGTTGGTGCCGATGTCCATCAAAGCCACGAGCCGATATTCGTGCGCGATATCAATAGCCAGCAAACACGCCGCCGCATCGGCGCCGACATGGCCACTCACAATGGGCAGCCCGTAAACCCGTGCGGCGGGATGCATCGGCAGCCGCAGTTCCTTCGCTGTGCGGCTCAAAGCCGTGCTGGATTCGCGGCCTTCCTGATAGGCGGATTGGGTAAGTGACCAATAAGGCTTTTGCCCGATCGAGTACACATTGAGCCCAAAGAAAAGATCCCGCATGGTCGAATTGCCTGCGACCACCAGTTCGTAAATCGTAAGTGGGTCGACAGGGAAATCCTCGATCGCATGCGTGAGGTATCCGAGCAAGGTGCGCTGCAGCAATCGCCCGGGATTATCCGTATCGAACTGGATACGCGCCATCACATCGCTGCCGCCAAAACGCTGGGGATTCTCAAACGAATTGGTCGCAACGGTTTCACCGGTGGCCAAATTGATTAATCGCACCACCACCGTCGTCGTGCCCAGATCCATCGCCAAGCCGTGCAATGGCCCCGTGCTGCGAGCGATTTCTTTTCCATCTAATAGCACACGATCGCCTTCGCGCGTGATCGCTGGGTCGAGCGGTTGCTCACGACCTGAGCCGGGCAAATTAATCGCGACCGACTCGACTTGCATCGCCGCACGACGCATGGTGTGGCAACGAATCTCGCCACTGCCATCGATCACCCGCGCGCGACACGAGAGACGAAAACCCTCTTTCAAATAATTTTCCTCCGGTCCCCGTGGTGTCAGCCGATCCATTCCCTCGACCACCTCGACCAAACATTCGCGACATTTACCCTGTTTGCGGCAAGACGTCGGCACATTGACTCCCACCTGCTCCGCCAATTCAAAAATCGAAGCCCCCACTGGAGCGGCGGTTTCATGAGCGTTGATGGAGAGCGTCGTGGCCATGGCTAGATAAACACGCAGGAATTTAATCGGCCAATTGTAGGGCGGGATCGCTGATCCCGCCTCGGTAGCGTTGCGTAATCAAAGGTGGGATCAGCGATCCCGTCCTATATCTTTGGACAATAACAGGCGGGGTTCGGTCTGCGCGTCGTAGCCTTGGCGAAAACGTGCGACTCTGTCCCACAATCGAAAAACTGTATTTTGTGACGTCCATGCTACATTTACATACCCGGTTCGCGGGAACCTGCGGGGCCCATCAATACCGTGCCATCGAAGATCACGGTTTTCGCCTTCGCCAAGTTGGCCACCGTTTCGAGCGGGTTGTGCTCGGTGATTATAAATCGTGGTTTCGCCCCCACGCGTAATATCCCGAAATCTTCGGCAAATTCCAAACGAGTCGCCGGTGCACCCGTCGCCGCATGGATAACTTGCAACGGTGAAAGCCCAGCCTGTTCCATAAGACTGAGCTCTTTCAAAAAGCCCCAACCATGCGGCACTCCATGCGAACCCGCATCACTGCCCGCAATGATACGCACCCCCAGCTCAGTGGCCTTCACCAGACTGGCGGCATGGGCATCAAGGATTTTCTGCAAATTGGCGCAAACTGATTCATCCCATCCAAGAATTCCGGGCTGATCCAACTGGAATTGCACCGGAGCAAATGTGGGCACCCACGCAATATCGGCATCTCGCATCCGCGCAAGTTGGTCATCATCCACAAAGAAACCGTGCTCGATCGAATCGACCCCCGCACCAATACAATTCGAGACCCCGTCATTACCCGAACAATGGGCAAAGGTTTGTTTGCCGCGAGCACGTGAAGCCATGACGAACTCGGTCAACTCCCCGAGAGGCATCTGCGGTTTTGAGGTCACCGTGCCTTTGGCAAAATCTATGATCCCCGTGGCGATCAACTTGAGTCGATGGGCGCCTTCGGCGATCCGTCCGTCGACACAGGTTTGGATCGTGGGATACTCTTCCATCGGTCGACCCATGAAACCACCATATCGTTTCTCGTGGTGAATCGCTGCCCCGGGACTGTCGACGTAAGGCATGAGGGGCCGATCATCCGATCGAAATTTTTTCTGTAACGCCAACCCCACTCCTTTCTTGTCACCGGCATCGCGCACGGCAATCACCCCGATGGCCAACAAACGCTGCAATCGCGTGGTCGCTCGGGCCAACATATCTGCTTCCTCCAACTTAAGATAATCCGATCGCCTGGCCGTATCTTCCACGCCACCTTCCAACATCAGGTGCGCATGCGATTCGATCAATCCGGGCAAAACCGTGTGCTGCGGCAAGATTGCATCTGGGGCGGTTTGCCCATCGCGCAATATAGCCGCTGAAGGCAAGGCCGGACCGGCATGCAAAATCCGGACACCATCATAAACCAAATGGCCATCGCGCACCGGCACATCAGAACCACCATCGAGCAACGTCCCAACTTGCAGCCAAACGGGCCCAAATTGTGGAATTAAACTATCACCCTTGAGGCTCATTCGTCCTCGTCGATGTATTCGGAACAAATTGCCATGATCAACTCGGCCTGACGAAAGCCCGCCGTCTCTACCGATTCACCCTCGGTGGCCCGGCCACGTTGGAGTGCGTCTTCCAGTTGGGCTACCAAGGGATGTTCCTCGGGCAATGGTCCGGAAATGTGCTCCACATTGGCCAGCGCCATGTCGAGGCCAACGCGCGCCCCGAGAGTCAGGTAGGCCTGCTCCAACAACGGCTTGATGGCCTTGGGCGTGCCCCATGCGAAATTGGAAAGACCGACGGAAAAGTGGATACCCTTGAGGTGCGGATCGGCCGTCACCAATCGCATAGTGTCGAGCCCGATGCTGACCAATCCGTAGGTATCGGCCCCCACGGGAGCGAGCCCAGGATCAACAATGATGTCGTCGATCGTCCGATTCCCTTTTTCCACCAGCAGCTCAACAAAGCGTTTCACGGTCTCGTAACACTCCTGTGGTTTGAAGGATTGGGCGCTACCACCATCCGGCAGAAATTTTTCGGAAGCCATGACGATACAGCGCATGTCATGCTCCTTGATGAGTTCGATCATGCCGGCAAGATCCGTGCGCGATGGGGCGAGGGAATTCAGGATGGGTTTGCCGGAGCACTTGCTGCGATCAAAGGCTGCAAGCGCGGTCCGGTGATAATCGATACTTGGGTTATCGAAGCACAGCGGCACATCGGTGGCTTCCTGCAACGCCGGGATCAACTTGGGCAGGAATTCCAACATCTCGGGCAGGCGCACCATGACCCGCTGGGTGCCGTCGATATTGACGTCGATGGCGGCCGCTCCTTTGTCGGCCTGCAGTTTGGCCAGATGCTGGAACCCGGATAGTTCGCGCGCTTCCCACGCCTTGCGGGCGCGGGCGTAGGCATTGTTCATGATATCGCCGATAAAAGAAATCTGGGGCATGGGTCAGGAGCTTGGGCTGGGATTATATTGGGGGAATTGGTGCGGGTCGCTGAAAATTGGCCCAACTGGATTCCCGACAGGCTCAAAAATGAATTTCTTCGGGCC
>DFDG01000072.1 GCA_002367815.1 Opitutaceae bacterium UBA3033
ACGGGGTTAATCTGGAGTTTGGTCATCGTCGTGGCCTTCTTCGCCTGTGTGGTGCTGCACGAGTTGGGGCACTCATTTACCGCACGACGTTATGGCGTGGGCGTTTCCCGAATATTGCTCATGCCCATCGGCGGCATGGCGGAGTTCGATTCCTTGCCGCGAGAACCCCGCAAGGAACTCTGGATAACCTTGGCAGGACCGGCAGTAAACTTCGTGCTCGCGGCCCTGCTCTGGTGGCCGGTAATAGAATTTCCTGCCCTCTACCTCTATTCATTCAATGGCTTGATCTACCAATTATTTTGGGCCAACTTGGTCATGGGCACATTCAACCTCCTGCCGGCCTTTCCGATGGATGGGGGTCGTATTTTTCGGGCCATCCTTGCGACCAAATTGCCGTATCTGCGGGCAACGAAATGGGCTGCTAGTGTCGGCAAAGTGATCGCATTCGCAGGCATACTCGTTATGGCATTTTGGTTTCACAGTCCGCTGGGCTCCCTGCTGTTCGTATTCATCATTCTGGCGGGCGAAGCAGAATTACGCGCGGTGAAACGGCGTGAGCGCGAGGACGCCCATTGGCGTGAAACGCTCGAGCGACTCTACGGTCAACGTCGTGAAGAGCCGCCATTGTTGGGACTGTAAAGCTAACTACTTTGATCCGTCTCCGGCGAGAAATTACTGCTCGCCTTCCGGGTCAGGCGTAATGGCGCTTAGCAGATGCTCAAGCTTGGCCCGCTCCGACGGATTGGCGATTACGGCAAAACCCCGGGTGATCAGAATCCTGACCTCGTCAATCCGACCATGCATGGTCTTTAGAATAGCCACGGCATTGATTAAACGGAAATTCCGGGGAAACAGGCGTAAACCCTCATTGAGAACATCGTCCATCGCCTTGCTCAGGAGCATTTCACTGCGCAAACCGAGCTTGGCGTATAACTCATAGACGTCCACCTGGGCTGGCGATTGTTTGCGGGCCGTGCCTAGCAGTTTGAGGATGTTGCCCAAGTCCTTGACGGTGGGTTTGATTTCGCCTCGGGACGTGATGAGAAGTTTGAGCTCGATACGGGCCTGCTCATAGTAGGCGCGTGGTCGCACCACCTTGGCTGCAGTGGCCGCCTGCAGAAACGGCAGAGCGGTGACATCGTTCAGGGCGTCGCATTCGCAGAGGCCGAGCGCGGCCAACAGTCGTGGATCACGATCCCCAAGATCATAAGACCGGCGCAGAGTGCGTCTGGCCTGTTCGATGTAGGTATCCGTGATGGCCGGATAACGGGCACGAACATAGCCGATTTCCAACCGGTTCAATTCACCTTTGACCAGACTTACCTCCAAGGGAGTAGCATTGCGCAGGCTGATTGTGGGAGTCACGATTGGCTGCTCAGTGCGCAGGCTATAAGCGGTGCGCAAGGCGCTCGGCATATAGTCCCGTAGTGCCGTTTCGGTAGCGGCATAGCTCAAGCCAAAGCATTCCTGGAACAGCGTCTCGGTCACGGCTTCAACGCTACTTCGTTCCAGAAATTTCCACAGTGCTTGGGTTCGGTTATTCGGCAAGCCGCCTCCACCGGTGCCTTTCTCTGGGTCAAGTGCCCAACGGATAAAAAGTGACGACTGCGCGCGCCATTGTTGCTGGTAGTCGGCCGGTTTGGTTTCGATCAATTGCACGGCAAATATTTCAGCAAGAGACAACAATTTGAGCTCACTCTTGGTATTCTTTTTCAGGGCCTTGGTTTTTTGATCGGAAATCCAAAAGACCGGCTCAACGGTAACCGCATTGCGAAACTTGGCGGCGACAACCGCGGAATTTTCAATCACTTCCACTGAATCGATCTGTCCCTTGATCGGCGGTTCGGTAAATCTCATGGACCCGTATAATTCCATCATGCCTTCGATGAACCAACGACTCAAGGCTGGGGTTCGACTTTCCAGTAGGTAACGCACATAACTGTTCGCCAAAGTTATACCATCCTGATCTTGATCAGTTGGATCGATCACGAAAAAGACTGCGATGGAATCTTCATCCCAAAATCTAAAATTGGGCATGAAGCCGACCTCCAAATCCGCGTCGGCCCGATGCTTGGATTGCTTGGTCTTGGCATCAAGCCGTTCCTGTTTTTCGATACTCTCGACCATCTCCTGATTCACTGCGGGCTGATTGGACTCATTGAAATACACGTATTTCCTCGTGTTATCCCATTGCATGCGAAGTTCCCGGGGGATGATTAATCCCAGTAATTCGTGCAACCGATACTGGCTTGTGATCAACTGACGGGTTACGGCATCGGGACAGCGAGAGATAAACTCCACTCCAGGAAACTCAGCATAACGCCACGGAATGGTTGAATTTTCTGCTACAACGTAGGGTGGCAGTTCAACAACCTCGGAAGTTTGAGCTAACAAACCGAGCCCCATACTGAGCCAGATGGTGCACATCGAAAAGGTGACTTTGCCAGAGGAAGTTGGGAGGGCTGTCATACGCACTGTGTAGCGAACAATTGGAGTGAATTGAAGCT
>DFDG01000022.1 GCA_002367815.1 Opitutaceae bacterium UBA3033
TAACAGGGAATCACAATGGATAGCTTCATACGATTTGGCCCAAGATAGATTCCGGCGCGATGAACGGAAGTCTTTTCCCATCAACCCGTCGGATAGTGCGGGATTGACGCTGTTATAAGCAAACGCGCAGGCTGACAGGATGAACGTTGGTTCGAATAATCGTGGAATGAAACTGGGTCTGTTGGCCTTGATTGGCTTGGTCGTCCTGATCGGGGCCGGGTGGTCGGTTCGTGGGTCTGGTTTTGATATCAAATCAATCTATGAACAGGGAGAGATTATAGTGCGTGAACTGGGGCCAACGGTATTTTTTCTGGCCATGGCTGTGCTACCGGCGGTGGGTGCTCCTTTGACCCTGTTTACCCTTCCCGCCGGATCAGTTTTTGCCCCCGTTCTAGGCATGCCTATGGTGTTGGTTTGTGTTTGGCTGAGCATTGCCGTAAATCTGGCTCTGACCTATTGGCTGTCCCGAAACATCCTGAGGCCATGGCTTTTGAAACTTTGTGCGTGGCTGGGCTACAAGCTGCCTGAAGTGTCTGAGGCTAATCATCGCGGCTTGGTGATTCTAGTTCGGGTGACTCCCGGTCCTCCTTATGTATTGCAAAGTTATCTGCTCGGATTGGCGGGTATCCCTTTCCTGACGTATTTTTTCATCTCATGGGTCATTTCATCATCATACGCCTGTGCCTTTGTCATGTTCGGAGACGCTTTGGTGCATGGTAAGGGAAAGATGGTTTTGGTCTCAATCATGCTGTTCGCGGTATTGACCGTGGGCGTGCAGTTGTTGCGTCGGCACTATGCGCGCAAGCAGGCAAAACCATGAAACGAACGAAGGAAATATCCTTGGAGGGCAGCGATGACCGGGTCGCGACGGTGGGCGAATTTACCCGCCGAATCAAAACCTTGCTCGAAACCAGTATCCAACCTTGTTGGGTGCGGGGTGAGATTTCCAACTTACGGAAACAAGCGAGCGGTCATGTATATTTTTCCCTCAAGGACAGTGAGGCGCAACTGTCGGCAGTGATGTTTCGCGGTGATGCTTCGCGCCCAGGGGGGGTATTGCGCGACGGGCAACAAGTTTTGGTCTACGGGGAAATCAGTGTTTATGAAGTGCGCGGCCAGTATCAGCTGATCGTGCGGGTGGTGGTGGAAGATGGGGTCGGTCATCTGCAGCAGGAGTTCGAAGCGCTTAAATTGCGCTTGGCGGAGGAAGGGCTATTTGATCTACAGCTAAAACAGGAATTGCCGACCATGCCCTCAACGGTGGCGTTCATAACTTCGCCTACCGGTGCGGCCGTGCAGGATTTTATGCGCATATTGATCCGCCGTGGCTGGCGGGGTCGGGTCGTGGTGCTTCCAGCCAAGGTCCAGGGTGATGGTGCCGCCGCAGAGATCACCGCAATGCTCGAGACGGCGCAGGAATTGGGTATATTCGACCTGATTGTGATTGGTCGGGGTGGGGGCAGTTTGGAAGATTTGTGGGCTTTCAACGAAGAGCCATTGGTGCGGGCGGTGGCGGCATGCCAGGTGCCGATCATTTCGGCGGTGGGACACGAGATAGATTTTACTCTTTCCGACTTCGCGGCGGATGTGCGCGCTGAGACGCCCAGTGCGGCAGCGGAATTAATCTCGAGTCACTTTGTCGAAGCTCTGGAGCGAGTTGAACGGGCAAGAGAGAATATGAGCGGCCGATTGCTGGGCAGGTTGGAATCGGCCCGGTCGCAGTTAACCCACGCGGGGAGCCGCCTGCGTCTGCTCAGCCCAAGCACTCAGGTGGAGCAGGGTTATTTGCGCTTGGATGACCATGCCAACCGCTTGGCTTCGGCTTTACGGTCCGGGGTGCAGGATCGGCGCCATCAATTGGCCGCGAGTCGGTCGGAGTTGGTTAGATTATCACCCGAGATCCGGGTGCAAAACGAATCGCATCGGTTGTTATCACTTTGGAAACGTCTGCAATCGGTGAGTCCGACTTCGGTGCTAAAAAGAGGTTTTACCATAGTGCGTGATGAGCAGGGTGAACCCGTGTCACGGCGAGCCGGACTGTCATCGGGCCAGAAACTTCAAACTGAGTTCGATGATGGAATATTACCGGTGCGGGTGGAATAATCCGTGAGGTTGACTACTCTTAGCTCTGTATGAAAACCCGGAATACGATTCTCACAGTGGCGTTGGCCGTAGTAGTGGGGTCACTTTTTGCTGCTGATATGAAAACCACCGATAAACCCACCGCCAAAGATGCCTTGGAATGTAAACTGGGAGAGAAGTCCGCTTGCGGGCTGCCTTCCAACGTCGTCATCGACATGAGCAAAGCCAAGGTGCAGCGCTCTGAGGCCGAATGGCGTGAGCGTCTTAATCCACGACAATACCAAGTCGCACGTCAGCAAGGCACTGAGCCTCCGTTTCAGAATGAATATTGGGATAACCATGCCGATGGCGTCTATTTTTGTGTGGGTTGCGATACGCCGTTGTTTGATAGCGCCACCAAATTTGAGAGTGGGACGGGTTGGCCGAGTTTCTACCAACCTTTGGAGAAATCGTTTGTGGGGGTGGAACGCGATGTGAGTCTCGGCATGATCCGTGACGAGACCCACTGCACGGTTTGCGGTAGCCACCTCGGACATGTCTTCAACGATGGTCCACGTCCGACGGGTGAGCGCTATTGTATCAACTCAGCGTCGCTCCGCTTCATTCCTCGCAAAGCTTATGATACTTGGGTGGCTGAGCAGAACAGCCAGTAAAGCGCAGCACCCGGCTCGAGCCCGTCTCAATTAGGATTCAAGGGCCATTAGCCAAAGTGGAAGTTATCCTCCAAATGCCCTAAGGCAGGAGCCTGCTTGCAGGCGATTTGTAGGGTTAACCGTGGGCGTGAGTCCTGAATTCGCCGGCAAGCAAGCTCCTGCAAATATCGGTGATTCGGGTATCACCCCTAAAGATCTGTGCTTCAGAAAATATCCGTC
>DFDG01000198.1:0-1795 GCA_002367815.1 Opitutaceae bacterium UBA3033
CAGGCGACGCGCGTCGCGCCGATCTCAAAAAGCTCACGCAGGGCCCGGTCTGCTATGCCGAGAGCGACGATGGCATCCACTGGACCAAGCCGGTGCTCAACCAGCTTGAGTTTAAGGGCAGCCGGAGTAACAACGCGGTTGCCTTGCCGGAAACCCTCATCGAGGGCGTGCATGTCATTAAGGATGAATCCGACCCGGATCCCGCGCGGCGATACAAGATGGTCTACAACGCGCACAATGGCCAAACATGGGTCTTCCGCACGGCCCTCAGCGCCGACGCCATCACTTGGAAACCCGCGCCGGAGTTCGCGATTCAGAACTTCCTCGAGACGGCGTCGTTCTACAAATTCAACGGCCTCTACGTGGTCCAAGGCCAGCGTCTGCTCTTTAGCGAGGGCGGCAACCCCAGCGGCCGGCAAGGCCGGGGCGTTATTTCGACCAATTTCGACCGCTGGCTCCCTGGCGACACCCAAGGCTTCTTTCTGCCTGAACCCGCCGACCCCGCCGATCGGGGCCAGACCAAACCCTATGACCAGGTTCATCTCGGGGTTGGTGCCGCCAGCTACGGCAGTGTGTGTGTCGGCCTTTATGGTATTTGGCACAACATGATTGGGGACGAAAGTTCCCAAAAGCAGTGGGGCTGGTTTGGTTACGGCAAGATTTCCTGTGATCTTGGTCTGGTGATCAGCAATGACGGCATGCGTTTCCGCGAGCCAGTCAAGGGGCACGCATATATCTCCCGCTTCGATGCCCCCGCCACCCCGGCGCCGGGCAAGGAATACCCGACGATCCTCGCCCAGTCCGGCAACGGCATCCTCAACGTTGGTGACGAAACGCGAATCTACTTCGGTCGTTGGCTCAACGCTGAGTATGGCCAAGGCTATGACGGTGAGGTGGCCCTCGCTACCTTGCCGCGTGACCGCTGGGGCGCGGTGGGCCTCTTTCCTGCGCCACAGACCCAGGACCCGAACTTTCGCGGCATCCCGCGCGTTTACAACGGGCCGGTGCCGAACCAAGGGTTCGTCTGGTCGGCGCCCATCACCTTGCCGGTGACGGGCTGTGAAGTCTTATTGAATGCCGATGCCGCAAGCCACCTCACTGTCGAAATATCCGATGCGAAATTCGAATTGCTCGAGAACTATTCGGGCGAGAACAGCGGTTGGTCGAAGGAGGCTGGCGGTCTCGATTGTGCGGTGAATTTTCCCGGTGGCGATCTGACGGCACTCGGAGGGAAAACTGTTCGTTTAAAAATAAACTTCACCCGCGATGATGACCACGATCCGCGATTGTTCGCCGTGGCATTGCGGACGAAATAAAAGGCAAGGCACCCCTATGAAATCATCATGGCATCAAACTTTGCAATTCGGAGCCGTTCTCATTAGTGGAGCGATCTTTCCTGGCATGATGGAGGCGAAATTGCCTGATAACCTTCCTTATGCGACGCCGATTATCCAGCCCGGTGAACGGCAGCTGTTTCTCGATGATTATATCATTGGCGATCTCAATGGACTGAGCCGGGTAATTCATCAGCCGGTCAAATACGCGGGCAACCCGGTGGTGCGGGCGGATATCCCGACCGATGGCACCACCATCCAAATTCGGTCTGCCCCCAGTTGGGATGAATCGGAGCAGGTCTGGAAGCTGTGGTATATCCGTTTTGCGGATGACGGTAATGGCGCCGGCGGGTCCGGCTATGCGACTTCCAAGGATGGCATCCATTGGGAGAAACCCGTGGTCGGGGTGGTCGAAGTCCGCGGCTCCAAACAGAACAACTTGGTCATGGTTAAGGATGACC
>DFDG01000198.1:1931-5705 GCA_002367815.1 Opitutaceae bacterium UBA3033
ACAGCATGTCTTCATCGATCCCCATGCGCCGCCCGAGAGCCGTTATCGGGGCATGATTGGTCCCCATGATCGGCAACCGATTGTTTCGGCGGATGGCTTTGTGTTTACCAAACTCGAGGTGCCTTCGATCCCGAGTCAGGATGAATCACACCTCAATTGGGATGAGACCACCGGACAGTATATCCTCACGGTGAAAAATTCCGGGCCCTATGGCCGGTCGATCTATTTGTCCCTGAGCAAGGATTACCGTCATTGGACGGATCCGCAGTTGATTTATCATGCGGATGCGTTGGATCAGGAACTGGGCGCGCGACATATTCGGGCCGTGGAAGCGAATCCGCGGATGTGGCGACCGACGATCAATCATCCCGATGAATACAACGTCGAGATCTACAACATGCCGGTATTTCGTTACGAGGGGATCTACATTGGATTGCCCACCTATTTTGAAAGCAGTGGCCGCATTCCACTGCCACGCGGCAATCAAGACGGAGTCAGTTCACCCAAACTCGTGTGCAGTCGTGATCTGCTGGCCTGGACCCGCGTAGGCGATCGGCGACACTTCATCCCGATCTCTGAGTTGGGCGGCGATGCTTTGGATACGGGCCAAATTCTGGCGGCATCCCATCCGATCCTGATGGGAGATGAACTCAGGTTTTATTACAGTGGGATCGATGTGCGGCACCGACCGAATGTGCCCAAGGTAGTCGACGAATACCGGGGCGGTATCCATCTGGCCAAGTTGCGCCGCGACGGATTCGTCTCCTTGCGCAGTGGGGAAACGCCGGGCTTTGTGGATACTCGTCCAGTGGTGCTGTCCGGCGGACATTTGTTCATCAATGCAAGCACGACGGAAGCGGGGCGGATCACCGCGGAAATCACCGATGCCTCCGGCCGAGAGGTCCTGCCGGGTTGGGGAAGTGAACACTGCACCGTGGTGACCGGCGATAATCTCCGCGTCGAATTGCAATGGAAGGACCATACCTTGGCGGAGCTGGCCGGCCGTTTGGTGCGCATCCGTTTCAACGTGGAGAATGCCGATCTTTATTCCTTCTGGGTAACCCCCTGATCCCGGATCACCGCATGGGCTCATATAACTCAGTCGACCACATCCGAAACAACAATTGCCGGTCCAGCCGAATACGCACTTGGGTGCGCCGTGGCTGGGTTGGATTGGCTTTGCCCGGCCTTTTTGTATCTGGGCTCGGAGCCGTCGAGGAGGCTCGAATCCGGGCGGATGTGTTTGTCACTACCACGAACGGAGTGACGATTGAGCCGGTGAAAGACTGGCCGAGACTGCCGTCGGAAATTAATTTGATCAAAGTCAGCGGGGTGGGGGGCGATTCGCGGGGATTCGTATATGTGGCTAATCGCGGGGATCATCCCCTGCTGCGATTGAATCCGGACGGAACGTTGAACCGTGAAATCGGGGTAGAGGTTTTTCGTAAAAGCCGGGCCTTCAATCTGACCGGTGATGAACCGGTCGCGATGGAGGAATTGTTCTGGCTGCATGGTCTGTATGTGGATCGATGGGACCATGTCTGGGTCACGGATGTGGGTCGGCACTTGGTTTACAGATTTGATCCCGAGGGTGAGTTGGTGATGACACTGGGGATTGCCGATGAGGCCGGCACGGATGACCGGCATTTTTGGCAGCCCACCCATGTCGTGGTCGACGCAGACCGAAATATTTATGTGACGGATGGTTACGGGAATTCCCGAGTGATGAAATTCAATGCGAAGGGTGATTACTTGAAATCGTGGGGAGTCCGTGGTGGGGCGGCCGGCGAGTTTTACACTCCGCATTGCATCGCCCTCAGCGACGCAGGCATCCTCTATGTTACCGACCGGGAAAACGACCGTATTCAGATGTTTGATTTGGAAGGGAATTCACTGGGAGTTTGGCCCGGCTTGCATTCAGTGGATGGCCTGTGCCTGGACCAAGATGGTCATTTATTCGGGGCGGCCGGTTTGGACAACTGCCTTATCCGGATGGATCTAGAGGGGCGGGTAATCAACGTTTGGCGCGGAGAGTTTACCTACATTCATGGGGTGTGGGTTGATCCCCATGGCGCGATCTATCTGGCGGAGACCCGGATACCGCGGGTATGGAAATATCGAATTAAGGGATCGGAAAAATCGAAATGAGCAGATTACGGTCGTTACTGTTTGGCGTCATACTCGGTTCGCTTTGTGGCAATGATCACGTTTTGGCCACAGGCGAAACGCCTGTTTTTTTTGGCATCACCCCTTTTCAAACGGCGACTTTTGTTCCCGACCTGGTCGTGGCGGAACGCCTCGACTGTCTGTCGGAATTCGCGATAGGTTTACTGGTCTGGTCGGAGACTTCTCGGGAAGCAGTCACCCGCGCGGAGAAACTCGTCAGCTCCGCCTACCTGCCGTATTATCATGAGTGGCAGGCTGAAGCACCTGCAGGCGAATCGTCCATCGATCCGGCCGAAATCGATGCCAGGATCAGTGATGGATTCCGCCAATTGGAGAGCCCGAGAATCGTGCGGATCGATCTCAATGCCGCAGTTGTGCTTTCGGCGCCCAGACCGGTTGAAATCTCGGCTGGTGACAGTTGTTCAGTCCCGGTGGTTCTAAGCAACGATCTGGATCAACCGGTGAGTGTGTCATTGCGTTTGGCCCAACAGTCGAAGGATCAGGCCATGACCGTTCGCTTGGCTGCAGGGCAGGCCACCGGATTCATTTGGACGGCGGAAGTATCTCCAACCGACGAACGTCTAGATTTCGTGCTGGAGGTAAATGGTCATCCGTCCGCCTTAAACGTGCCGGTGAGTCGGCGGGAGTATGGGTCCGTGACCTTCACGGTGGTTGATGAAAGCGGAGCGGCCACTCCTGCCCGGGTATATCTGAATGGTGCCGATCAACGGGCCCATGCCCCGTCTGAGCATATGCAACGCATCGTGCTCGCCGACCGTCATCAAGCCGCGCCCGGTGATGTGTATTTCCATACGACGGGTTCCTTTGCGGTGAGCCTCCCGGCTGGCGTAGCGCAAATTGATGCGGTCAGAGGCATGGAGTATCAACCCGTGCACGAGACATTCACTGTGCGCCCCGGAGAGCAGACGGAGGTTCTGTTACAATTGCGGCGCGTGGCCGATCTGGCGGCAGCCGGCTGGTATTCCGGGGACGTTCATGTGCATGCGAATCTTTTTGCCGAGGATAGGATCAAGCCGGTGGATGTGCTCAGGATCGCCCAAGCGGAAGATCTGGCGGTAACGAATATTTTGCCCTGCAACGATCCACGCACCGCCACGATCACGGACCAGCAGTATTTTACCGGAGCTCCCGATGCGGTTTCCACGGCGGATCACATCGTCTATTACAACGAGGAGATGCGGAATGACCTGTATGGTCATGTCGGGTTTTTGAATCTCACCTCCTTTGTGGAGCCGGCTTATTTTGGGTGGCCGCATTCACCGTTTCCCTACGATTATCCGAGCAATTACCCGCAGGTGGAGGCGGCCAAGGCTCAGGGCGCTTTCGTAACCTATGTGCATCCGGGGCTGCCGAGTGAGTTTCCGGTCGATATTGCGTTGGGGTTGGCCGACACCATCGACGTAATGAGCCAGAATGATGAGCGGGTGACCACCCCGTTGTGGTATCGTCTGCTCAATTGTGGATTTCGCTGTCCGGCCTCTGCGGGCACGGACTCCTTTCTCAATATACCCTATCATCTGATTCCCGGGGCGGGGCGTGTGTATGTGCAGGTGACGGGAGGTCTCACTTACGATGGGTGGATTGAGG
>DFDG01000198.1:5836-6775 GCA_002367815.1 Opitutaceae bacterium UBA3033
CCTTGTTGCCGTTCACATTCAACGGCAGGCTGCCGGGGGCTGAGTTTGCCGTGGAGACGGGCGCATACCAACTGACCGTGGCTGGAGTGGCTGGATCCATTGTGCCCATGGAAGCGGTGGAGATTGTGGTGAATGGTGCGGTCGTGCGCCGGATTGAGAGTGGGGCTGACCGGAATCACATCCGGGTAAATGAAGTTCTGACCCTCACCCAAAGCAGTTGGGTCGCCGTGCGCGCCGTGGGATCGGGTCACCGTTGGGTCACCAATGATCGCGAAGTGTATGCGCATACCTCGCCGGTGTATGTCACTATCGGCCGGCAACCCGTGGCTTCACGCGACGACGCGTTATTTTTCAGCGAACAAATCGATATCCTTATTGCAGCGATGGATGCGCGGGGAAAATTCCGCCGACCGGCCGACCGCGATGAGATCGTTGCCCGTTTCCGTGAAGCCCAGGCCGTCTATCATGAGATAGCCCGGACGGCTTTCACTCTCGCAACAAACCAAGCACCCAACCCGTAATCCCCTGCCATATTTCCAACTAGGAATCACCATATCGGCCCCGGCGCTCGATCGGCCGGGCGGAGAGAGTGGTGCCTTCGATTAAACGCAGGCTACTGGGCCACAGTTTTTCTAAAACCGCTCCAGGCCGCGTTTCTGCGAGAACAGGTCCATTTGAGGCGATATCAATTGACAGATAAACACATAAGTATCTTTCTGTATACAATATTGCTGCTGAAGTGACCAGTCAGCTCTTGATTCTGCGTTACGCTGCCGGAAAAATCATACAATGGTAGATTATCTCATCTTTTATAGCATATTGAAAAATAGAGACTTAGCTATTTATCGAGCTGCGAAATCCGCTCTGCCTTGGCTGCGTTGAATTCCGGAGCGCGCCGCATTCATAGAGTAAATTATTAGATCCGCGTTATGATCATCG
>DFDG01000043.1:0-198 GCA_002367815.1 Opitutaceae bacterium UBA3033
GTGAGGAGACGCTCATACTGGAATGGAATATTGAATTGCGGGAGCCATTAACCAAACCCACGCTTTCATCCTAAACATCGACCCATGTCTCTGCAAATTGTTCATTACAACTCGGCCATATTGCGCGAAAAAGGTGCCAAGATCACCGAATTTGACGCCAATCTTCGCACTCTGGTGGACGCAATGATCGCAACGATG
>DFDG01000043.1:375-7154 GCA_002367815.1 Opitutaceae bacterium UBA3033
TGGACGCAATGATCGCAACGATGCACCAGTCTCATGGGATTGGTTTGGCGGCCCAGCAAATTGGGCAGGCTGTTCAAGTCTGCGTCGTCGATCTGCGCAATGCGGACATCGATTTTACGTGGGAACTCGATGGAGCCAAACCACCGCTTGATCTCTTCATGCCCATGGCGGTCATTAATCCAGAGGTAAAAATGCAGCCCCATACAGACCACTATGTATTCGAGGAAGGTTGTCTTTCGTTTCCCGAAATTCGCGGCGATATTATTCGCCCCGACATCATCACGGTAAAATACCTGGACCAACACGGATTGCCTCATGTGCTAACCACTAACGGACTGTTTTCACGGTGCATTCAACATGAGGCCGATCATCTGCAGGGTAAATTGTTTATCGATCGCATGGAAAAACGGGTGCGCAATGCCTTGAACGAAGATATCAAGGCACTCGCACTCGCCACGAAGGCGCCCAAAAAAATCCCATGAGTGTTCGTTCTATCGCGACTCGCACTGGTGATGATGGCACCACCAGTCTGCTGTATGGTCAGCGGGTGCCCAAAACCAATCCACAAATAGAAGCGGTTGGCACCCTCGATGAGCTCAATGTCGCGCTCGGGTCGATCAAACCTCATCTTGCACTGCAAGAGCCGGCATCGGTTGTATTCCTTAAAAATATCCAGCAAAATTTGGTCACTTTGATGGGCGAAATTGCGTGTGCCGAGGAAGATATGACCCGCTACGAATTATCGAAATTCTCCCGACTACAAATAAGTGATCTGGTGCAGATTGACGCGCGAGTTGCGAAGCTTGAAGCCGCGGGTCTGGTCTTTGATGGCTGGGCCGCCCCGGGGGCAAGTCTGCTGTCGGCCTGCATCGATACCGCCCGGGTAACCGCCCGTCGCGCCGAACGCAGATTGGTCGCCTTGCCTAGCCATGGCCGTCATCCCCGGCCATTACTGCTCGAATACATCAACCGGCTTTCTGATCTGCTTTGGCTGATGGCGCGTGAAGCCGAGTCCGCAAAATAAAAACCACCCGACAGGTCGCCAACATTGCCTCAGAGCAGATCCGCCGCAAGTTCGGCCAGTTTGGAGCGCTCGCCCTTCATCAAAGTCACGTGAGCCGATAACGCCTGCCCCTTCATCCGGTTGTGCGCATAAACCAATCCGTTGCTGCGCGAATCGACATAGGGGTTGTCAATCTGTGCCGGATCACCAATCAGCACGATTTTTGAACCTTCCGAAATACGGGTCAGCACCGTTTTCACCTCGTGGGGCGTTAGTTGCTGGGCCTCATCCAGAATGAAGAACCGTCGCGCAATCGAACGTCCGCGAATAAATGCGAGAGCTTCAATCTCCACCAATCCACTGCGCAGTAATCGTTCGTAGGGTTTGATCGGTGGCACCCCGCCATGGCCGCCGGGATTATGAAGGTGACCCGGGTGCGGGCCGCTTGTATGCGCCAGAAAATTTTCGTCGTGGTTTTTATGCTTCTTCTTGGCGACTTTCATGGCCGCAAATTGCGGATCCTTGTGCGGTTTGGAAGGGATCAAAACTTCCAGTGCATCGTAGTAGGGCTGCAACCAGGGTTTCATCTTCTCCTCCAAAGTGCCGGGGAGAAACCCAATGTCCTTGCCCAAGGCAATCACGGGGCGGGAGATCGAAACGCCATCGTAACGCGAATGATCTTCATAGGTTTGGTGCAGGGCGCAGGCGATGGAAAGCAATGTCTTGCCGGTGCCGGCCTTGCCGAAGCAGGTCAGCATGGTGATACTGTCATCGAGCAGCGCATCCATGAAGAACTGTTGCTCAAGATTTCTGGCCCTCACGGGTATGCCACCGGGCGCTTTCACAAAATCGGGCACTTTCAATCGCCGCACCGAGCCATTCCCATAGAAACGAGCCGGCATCGTCTTGCCCTCATCTGAGCGCAAAAGCACGTATTCGTTCTGATACAATTTTTGAGACGATTCCTCCCCGATGTCGAATTCACCTTCCGAACAAAACCGCTGCAATTCGTGTACACTGAACTGGATTTCCTGATAACTGGACTCATCGACTTCCTCGGGAACCTTGTCGTTGAGATAATCCTCCGATTCCAATCCGACTGCCCGGGCCTTGAGCTGCACGTTGACATCCTTCGTCACGAGCACAGTCGGTGGTGGAAACTGCTCTTGCACAAATAGTGCCGCAGCGATGATGCGGTTGTCCTTTTTTGATAGGTCCGGCAATATCGCCCGCAACCTTTCCATCGCCGGCGAGGTCCGATTGGGATCGATCAAATACGGATTAATGATTACCGAAAGAGTGCCGCCGTTGGGTAATTTCACCCCTTCAAGCATGGAACGCGAATCAGGCAGCAACTCCTGTAATATGCGATGCACCCGGCGGGCGTTTCGCCCCCGCTCAGTTGATTGCTCTGTCTTGATTCCGTCGAGTTCTTCCAAGACTTCGACCGGAATAGCCAAATTGTTGTCTTCGAATTTGAAGATCGATTCCGGATCGTGGAGTAAAACATTCGTATCGAGCACGAAGGTTTTAACCTTGCTCGAAACTCTTCGCCGCGAATGAGAAGCTGTCGCCCCGCGCAGTTTTTCCATCGTTGGGAGTATGTTGTGAATAACTGGTGAGAATGTCCACGCCGGAGTTGCCTTAATGCAAAAATGTTTCCCATCCGTCACGCCCATGCTGGGTATTCCCATGGGGAAATTCCAAGACAATATTTAGAAAAAAAGAGGCGGATCGCCTACCCCTAAGCGATCCGCCATTGCTTTCTAACTTACCCCAATATGTCTCAACGTATGGTTGCAGACAAATGACGTGTGAGGTGTTAGACGCACGCTTCGCTCCAAAGTTTCATCCGCACGTGAGAATTTGTTGATTAATTTATCGTGTTATTCTACAATTACTTATGGAATTATATTTGTTAACCTCTCAAAATATCAGGCTTGGGCTTGGGTCGCGGCACGGTCCATAAACGCAGAAGATAATCGGCCAGATTTCGCATACTAGTCCGTGGCAAGCCTTCCCGCGCCGCTTGTTCACGAAATGGTGAAACTACAGAACTGCGTTCGACCAAGTATGCCCAAAGCTCGACCTCGATTAGCCGCGCAGCTTCATGTTCGTCCAAAGTGTTCTTCGCAATCGATCGAACTTTATCCTGCCAAAAATGTCTCTCGTCAGCATGGCCTTCTAAGTAGTCAAATGTCATTTGTTCACTGCGATTGAGGCTCACGTCGTCAACGTGCTTCAACCAATCCGAAAAACAACTGCAAACCTTCCCTGTAGCGCGACATTGCAATTGTGGACAGTTCCGCCTACATTATTTCACAACCCCTCACTCAACCTATTACTATCATGTGGCAAAAACTAAAAGAGCAATTCCCCACCATTCTGCTAACCGTCCTCATCGTGATCGGTGCAGCTTATTGGATTCATCTCCAAACCATCGCCAACATGACGATGTCCCAACAACGTGAGCTGGCTCCTCTACGCGAACAAAATGACGCGCTTAAGGTCGCCTCCGAGGACAATCGCCGCCAAATTGCTGCCATCGACCAGTTACTCAAGAATGCCATCACCAACCGGCAGGCCGATATGTTCATGACCGAGGAAGAAATCTCGAAATTGAATCAGGAAAAGGTCGATGCCCTCGCCGAGGCCATCGCCAAAAAAGTTCAGCCCTACAATCCCCTGCCCACAACCGCCGAGGAAGCTGAGCAGATGCAAAATGAACAGGTGGACAAGGTTTCCTCCCGCATGGCCGAGAAGATTTCTCCAATTCTGGATGAAATGGCCAAGGATCAGAGCCTCACCCGCGAGTCCATTGAAAAATACAGCAAGCGCATCTCGGACCAACTCGGCACCGTCCTGACCTCGGAACTCGCCAAGAATCAGCAGTTGAACAACAACCTCATGGAAACTCAGGCAGCAGCGCAGGATTCACTCAAGCTGGCTCACGAAATTACCGCGCTCTACTTGAGCACCCAGAAAGATCAAGGGCTTATCACCCGGCTGCTGTCCTTGCCGGCCAATCTGGTTAAAGATGTCGCTCACTTCAACATCGTGGACAAACGCGACAAGGATAAGGTCGCGGAAGAGCTGATCGCCAAAATGACCGAGATCGAAACAAGGATGAATGAAATTCAGGCTCAGCAACCGAAGAAGTAAATTCAGGCCGCCCTATTACCAACCACGCGGTTCACGCCGCGTGGTTTTTTGTGCTCCTCACAAAAACACCGCAGACATTCTTGCCGAATCTTGCCCTGAGTCCAAAAGTTTCGCCAATACCCGCCATCGAAGATTCCGGTAGTTATTGCTATTCCCCATTGGGCAGATTCTCCCGGAGCGAGAAACTTCCCGCGGTCACGGCCGGCGCGCCTAACTGGTCATCTCATTTGCCACGTCATTTGATCAAATAAAATGGATTGGGTAACTTGAACACCCGTTCTGACCCACCGCCTTCGAGATCACTGTTCTGATCCCCCACATTGGCAATAATCGTCCACCCCTCCGCTGCCAACCGCTGGCGCACTTCCATTTTATATTGTTCACTGGGTCCCAAAAAAAGTGAAGGCTTGCAGAACAGTTCTTGATAGTCACCCAAACCCGTCGCCGATAGATTTTTCTCTGTGCCGGGTCGGTCCGTCTCTTTGCGACCGGTAATAAAAACAACCGATATCCCCAAGCGACGAGCCGTTTGAAACAGGGCCAAAATTGGCTTGATCGCTTCGGCTGTGCCTTCTGCCACCCACTGATCCCACTGGACGGGCAGGTAGCCAAAATCCATTTGCCGCATGTGATCAAGATTTGAAAGCACCGTTTCATCTATATCCAGGACCAGCATCAATTTCTCGGTCGGTTTCTTCTCCTGCACCCGTTCTGCCAACCAAGTGGACACCTCTTTTGCCACCGCAGATAGATCATCTTCATAGCACCCTGTATCCACATAATTTAATACCGCCTCCTTGGCGAGCGACAGATTCAACAGCTCCCTGGCAGCAATGGAATCGACGAGAGTAAGTGAAACGCAAAGCAGTAAAAACTGGGGTAATGATCGAGTTAACATCGATCAAAGTGTGCGCGCCGGAAACCAAAACACAAACGGTTTAGCGCGAACAGTTCTGCCGAACCACCTCCGATCCAATGGGTTTCTGCCACGGGTTATAATTGCCTGAATCGCGGCAGAAAATGATTATCAAAGTTTTAGATCGGTTCGCTTCACACCCTTGATGTTCCACTTTGTAACGGTCAGGCCTTTGGCCGTTCTCGTGGAAACCGGAACCCGGCTGAGATCGAAGTCCAATTCCCTGACACGGGCCCCCCCCCGGCCATCAAGTGATACATGAATGTTCCGGGGCATGGATTTTTCATCCGGGCTGACGTCAAAATACACGATCGTCGAGCCATCACTTTTCACCAGCGGATAGAGCTTGTCGCGCGACAGACCGCCAATCTGAAACCGCTTGGCGAAAGCTTTGCCGGACTCCTTGTCCTGATAGATCATCGTGTAGAAGTTCGGATCCCCATCCTGCGGCCAGATGTCGATGTGCATGATATTTCTGCCCATGAACACCTTGTCCGCTACCTTGGTGACCTTGAGCGAGCCGTCCTGCATAAAGCACAAAACGCTATCAAGAATCGTGCACTCGGTGATGAACTCGTGCTGACGCCAGTTCAGCCCGATGAAGCCCTCGCTCCGGTTCACGTAGAGACGCTGATTGGCTGATACTACTTCCGCCGCGCTGATCTGCTCAATCTCATCATAGGATGTACGCCGCTTGATACCCTTCCCATACTTGGTTTGCAGGTTTTCGAACCACGCAATGGCGTAAGCAGTCAGATGCTTTAAATCATGATTTACCGCTTTGACCCCTTCCTCGATTTTCTTGATCTGTTCGTCGGCTTGGAAGCGATTGTAGGCCGAGATGCGTTTAATGCGAATCTCGGTCAAGCGGGTGATATCATCATCGGTTACATCGCGGCGCAGTTGTTTGAGGAATGGTTGCAATCCCTCCCGGATCTCCGCCAACACGCTCTCCCAAGTCTTGGATTTTTCAATGCGGCGATAAATACGTTCCTCGATGAAAATACGTTCCAGCGAATCCCAGTGCCATTGCTGCTCCAACTCACCGAGTTTGATTTCGAGCTCCAGCTTGAGCAGCATGACCGTGCGATCCACACTCCGCCGGAGGATCTCACGCACGCCCAGGAAATGAGGCTTGTCATTTTCAATCACACAGGCCGCCGGCGAGAGACTCACCTGACAATTGGTGAAAACATAGAGCTGTTGAACAACCTGATCCGGATCACTACCCGGGGGCAGGTGCACCAATATCTCCACCTGATCGGCGGTATTGTCATCAACATGCTTGATCTTGAGTTTGCCCTTGGTGTTGGCGGAAAGGATTGACTCGATCAACGACACCGTGGTGGTGCCGTAGGGCAATTCGGTGATGGCCAGCAGGTATTTGCTGCGGGTTTCAATCTTGGCGCGGACTTTCACCCGGCTGCCGCGTTCGCCATCGTTGTATTCCGAAAAATCAGCAATGCCGCCAGTGGGAAAATCGGGAAAGATGCGAAACGTTTTTCCCTGCAGGTGATTGATCGAGGCCCGGCAAATATCGTTGAAGTTGTGCGGCAGGATCTTCGTGGACAGACCGACGGCTATGCCCTCCGCCCCTTCAAGCACCGTAATGGGGAATTTCGCCGGCAGCGTGACGGGTTCCTTGGCCCGTCCATCGTAGCTAAGCTGCCAGGTGGTGGTCTTGGGATTGAACAGCAC
>DFDG01000043.1:7425-7767 GCA_002367815.1 Opitutaceae bacterium UBA3033
GTGGTCTTGGGATTGAACAGCACTTCCCGCGCAAACGCCGTGAGTCGTGCCTCAATGTATCGGGAAGCCGCCGCATCATCGCCGGTCAGCGTGTTGCCGAAATTGCCCTGCGGTTCGATCAGCCATGCGCGTTGGGCAATGCCGACCAGCGCTGCAGCAATCGACACATCGCCGTGCGGATGGAATCGCATGGTTGAACCGACAATGTTCGCCACTTTGTGAAAACGCCCATCATCCATCTCCCACAGCGTGTGGAGCACGCGGCGCTGCACCGGTTTCAAGCCATCATCGAGATGGGGCACTGCACGATCGAGGATCACGTAACTCGCATACTCGAGAAAC
>DFDG01000093.1:0-6755 GCA_002367815.1 Opitutaceae bacterium UBA3033
CGCCGCCAGTTTCAAGGTAAGCCCCAGCGCCTGCCAAAGGGGCGAGGGCAGACCGAGAACACTTGCCAGAGGGTAAACCATTAACGTGACGCTGGCACGCCGTATCCGTACTGCGCAAATATCTTTCGTGCCTTATCGCTGAGAATAAAAGTAAGAAACGCGCGTGCGGTGGGATTGGCGGTGCCACGTTTGGTCAGCACGGCGCCTTGAGTGAGGGGCTCGTGAAAATTTTCAGGCACCACCAACCAATTTCCGGAGTTTTGCTGCTTGGCTGATAACACCAATGATAAGGCGACCAACCCCGCATCGGCGTTGCCCGAGGCGACGAATTGGGCGGTCTGGCTGATGTTTTCACCCATTACCAAATGGGATTGCATGGCATCCCAGAGTTCCAGCTTTTCGAGGGTTTGGCGGGCGGCACGGCCGTAGGGTGCGGTATCGGGGTTGGCGATGGCCAACTTGCGCATCCGGGCGTCATGTAGCACGGACCCCAGTTCGGCCATGGGCAGGTCTGCCCGCGTCGTCCATAGCACTAGGCGACCCGTGGCAAAAGGTGTGAGGCTGGCGGCATCGGCATGCCCGTTTTTAATCAACGCCAGCGGGTATTCCATGTCGGCCGACAGAAAAATATCATAGGGGGCCCCGTGGGCGATTTGCGCCACGAGATTACCTGAAGAGCCGATCACGCTCTCGACTTTCACTTCGGGTCTTTCGGCTTGGAATGCAGCGCATATTTCATCCAAAGCAAAAACGAGATTGGCGGAAGCAGCGATCCGCACGGTCTCCTTGGCCGACATGGAGGCGGCGGCGAGCATTAGGAGGAGGAAGCGAAACACGAAGAAGATATGATCTCACACCTTCATGCTGGCTACTGGAAAACGGATTTTGTTGGGTAGGGATGTGCCGACCATGAAATCAAAGCCATCAGTGACTGTGCTTTGTGGTTTTCTTGGGGCGGGTAAAACCACTTTGCTGCGGCACCTGCTGGCGCAGGCCAAGGGGCGACGTTGGGCTGCGGTCGTCAACGATCTGGCTTCGATCAACATCGATGCGCAATTGATTGAACGCGCGGGGGCCTCACGGGTGGTGGAATTGGGCAATGGTTGTGTTTGCTGTTCGGTGCGCGACGAACTGGCCGAGACGATCGCCGAACTCGCGGCGACCGGAAACTATGAACATATTTTTGTCGAAACCACAGGTGTGGCGGATCCTCGCGGAATCGCGTCATTGTTTACCCGGCCAAATCCCTTTGGTCGCAAGCTCAGTGACTTCGCCGACCTGCATGCCTTGGTGACGGTGGTCGATGCCGCGCAATTTCTACGGGTTTGGCAGACCGAACGCACACGGGAGGGTGCTCGGCAGGACCGGGCCCGCGAGCCCAAGGCGATATTTGAACTTATGCTTGATCAGGTGGAATGCTCGGACCTGCTGGTGCTCAACAAAAGCGATCTGGTTTCGTCGCCGGAAATTGCCGAATTGAGCGAAGTTTTGCATGAACTGAATCCGCGCGCCGAAATCGTGAATGTGAGCGAGGGAAATGTCCCGGTTGGGATGCTGCCGGGCTCCGCCCGTTTCGATGCGACTGCGACCGTAAACGGAGCGCGTTGGCTGCGCGTGTTGCATGCAACGGATGGTCGGGGCGTGATGAAGCCGGCGGCGTTAAAAATTAACGCGAGCCCGGATTGGGTGACACTGGTATTCGAAGCCCGACGACCTTTTGACGGAGAAAAACTGCGTGAATTGATCGGGCAGCGATATCCCGGATTACTGAGAGCCAAAGGATTCTTTTGGTTGGCCGAGCGACCCGACGACATGGGTTATCTTTCGTTGGCAGGTGGCGTGGCCCGATGGGAATTTGTCGGCACTTGGGCTGCCGCTTTACTGGAACGCGGAGTGGTTACGGAAGCAGAGATCCCGGCCTCGGCCAAAGCGCATTGGCAGACACCGCAAGGTGATCGCCGACAGGAACTGGTCTTCATCGGCCTCAATTTTGAGGCTACCGCACTGCGCCAGGACC
Organism: Opitutaceae bacterium UBA3033; assembly: GCA_002367815.1. Classification (GTDB taxonomy): domain Bacteria; phylum Verrucomicrobiota; class Verrucomicrobiia; order Opitutales; family Opitutaceae; genus Cephaloticoccus. The sequence goes on from DFDG01000093.1 coordinate 2,018, forward strand.
TCGAGACCTGCTTGCTGTAAAAATGCAAGAGTAACCCAATAGGTTACTCCTGTTTTCTCCCGTGGGGCAGTTTTTACCGCCCGTATGGGTGGATTCTTGCAAGGGGGAGGGTAGATCTTCCGAGCGGTCCGTGCAGGTGCTTCAGGCGATATGGTATCGCTTCTTCAGGGTGCTATAGGGGAAGTGTTTGCCGGGGCAAACGGTGTGGTTGATATCCACCCAGCGGTGCACGGTTACTTTGTGTTGCGGATGCACCAGTCCGTCTTGCAGGTAATCGACTAAGTCAAAGGCTGCTTCGAGTTGCTTGCGACTGGGCCGGCGGTTCTGGAAATTCCCCACCAAGCATATGCCGATGCCGGTATCATTGACCTTGGAATCGCGCACGTGGCCGCCGCGCAATTGATTGGTCCAACGTGGACCGATTTCGATTTCGCCTTCGCCGGAATCTTTGCCGTTGCCGATGACAAAATGATAAGCGAGTCCGTTTTCCATGCCGCGCCGACGATGACCGGCGTCATAGGCTTTGGCATTGCCATCCTCGATGCCGCTGTGGTGGAGGACAATGTGCCGCCAGCGTTTCGCATCGACTTTGATTTTCGCGGTGGCGGTAACGACTGACGCCAGGGCGGAATTGCTACCCGCTTTGATCGGTAGTTTCAGTTTTTGATCAACAAGGATGCGGTCACCCTTGAGGCGATTCTGCTTTTTCAAAGCGGCCACGGATATGCCGTGCTTCTCGGCAATCGCAGACAAGGTGTCCCCTTTCCTGACGACGTAAATGTTGCTCTTGGTTTTGGCGGTGGCGCCAAAGAGGGTCGGCCCTTCGAACAGCAGTCCGGTTGAGGCCAGGAGGCCCAATCGCAGAAACTGTCGACGTGATGGCATGGGATTATTTAATTTTGGATTGGCGGAGGTAATGAGCTTGGTTGCGCTTGATTGTTTGAAGCGATTGCAAGCAGGGGGCCTACCGTCTCTGCCAATGTAAGTGGAAATGCATTAGGTTAATTTTCGCTTAACTTTCAAAACGTGCTTCGAGCGTATCATTGGGGTCAAACATGTGGCGCAGATCAGCTCGCACATTTGAGCACATATACGACGCCTTGTTCCGAACCAATGGCCAACATGGTGTCGTCAGGGGACCACGCGAGCTTGGTCGCGGCGGCAGGCATCTTGACGGTGACTCGTAACGGTTTGGGCCGCTCTGGACTCCACAGCATCACCGTGCCATCCTGCGATGCAGAGGCGAGAAGCCCGTGGGAGTTTTGAAAAGCGAGGGCACATATTTTACCCTCGTGAGGTAGCATGGCGGGTTCACGTCCCTCAGGCCCCGCTCCCGTGCAATCCCAGACGCAGCATTCGCTACTGCCCCCCGTGGCGAGCCAGCGTGAGTTTTGATCGAATGCGAGATCCTTCACTTTAGTTTCGTAACCGCTCATTTGCAGTTCGACGTCCTCTGTTGGCACCCACAGATGCACGCTCGGGTCCTGATTGCCGGATACCAGCCATCGGGCATCGGGTGACCAGACGAGGGCTTGGATGCCGTTGTTGTAGGGGAATTCCTTTTGCGGAATAAAATCGTCTCCATCCCAAAGGCAGACACCACCAAAGTAGGAAACTGCGACGCAGCCTCCCTGCGGATGCCATGAAACCGCGGAGATAGATTTTGGGGCATCCTTGAAAGCATGTAATTCCGTGCCGTCTGGTCGAAGGGCGAGAAGTTGGCGCCCGGCGGCGGCGGCCAGCCAGGTGCTTTGGTGCGGTGCGCCAGATTGAGCGTCAGCAAGTTGACTGCCTACAGGTCGCCAGGCGAGATGCTCCACCCAGGCATTGCCCATTTTTACGGAAGTCACATGTTGACCTGCCGCGGGATCCCAGAATTTAACCAGACCATCCTGTCCACCGGTTGCCAATGCGCTGCCGGCTGGGTGCCAAGCGAGACAGTTGGTGCCCTCGTCGTGTCCGGCGAGGGGGTGTTGGATGGCACCGTCGGTCGGGTTGAAAATCGTTACCGGTCCAGCGGCGGATGCCACGGCCAGTTGGGAACCGTCCGGTGACCATGCGAGGTCGATGGTGTAGTCGTCGAGAGTGGCGGCCCAGTGTTTAATCAATTGCATGTTCGATGGCATGCTAGGGAAAATCATTAGCCAAAGGAAAGGGAGGAATGATAATTGAGCTCAGTTCTTTGACCAAAGTTAGGGTGGGAGTGAACTGCGTGGACTGCCTCACGATACATGACACGACTATTCGTTATTTTTATAGCCAGACGGGAGATGTGTGTTTTAAAAGTCTGCTCCCTCGGATAGCTTGAATACATCGCTTTGAATGAATTCCCCAATAGACCTACGCTTTATATCCTTTCATGTAGGGGTAACGCATTGGTGATATTATGAAGCGTCTTTTTCTCGTCATCTTTCTGATCTTGTCGGCGGCGAGCTTGGCACTTTATTGGACCCAGCCTGATCGTATTTCACCGGTGCCGGTGCTTTATTGGGTGACGCAGAATGATCCCGTAAAGCGGGAGACCATTCGTTTGTTCAAAATCTGGTTGGAGGACAATGGGCTGCCGCCGGTTGAGGTGAAAATTGATAACGCGAATCAGGATCCCACCAAGAAACTGGCTCAGGGATTGGCGGGGGTGGGCGCGGATTTGTTTGATATCTATAACACGCAACAGGAATTATTCGCATCGTCCGGTATGCTGATGGATGTGACGGATCAGGCCCGTGAACTGGGCTTTTCTTCGGATGAAACCTACCCGGCGCTAAGAGAGGATATTATGTTTGATGGGCGACAATACGGGTTTCCCCGCAATGCCGCCGGGGCGGCCACTTGGATCAATACGGAGACATTTGCGCGCTATGGCATACCTGAACCCAACTATCGATGGACTTGGGATAAGTTTGAAGAGATTGGCCGTAAGTTTGTGACCGCCGCCAATCCTCCTGGCACGCGGGAGCGAAAGTATTTTATGCAGGTGGTTTCATTGGTTTCGCTGCGACGGGGTTTGGGACTTTCGACTTTTAATGAAACGATGACCAAGTGCATCCTCGACGATCCGCGCAATGCGGAGGTGATGCGTCGCTATTATCGATGGGTCGTGGAGTTGCGTTTGGTTCCCACCTTGGCGGAGCAACAAGCGATGTCGGCCAACTCGGCCATGGCGGGGGATGGAATATTTTATCTTTTTGCCCAAGGACGATATGCAATGTTGCAACTCCCCCGTTGGGCCTTGATCCGATTGCGCGTGCAAGGAGATCTACCGCTCCGCGTCGTGGAGCCAATGAATAGTGGCTATTCCAACACGGAATTTTCCTGCGGCATGGTCTCGGTTTATACCGGCTCGAAACATCCCGTGGAGGCTGTGCGATTTCTGCAGTTCCTGGCGAGTGAGCCATTCAATTTACTCATCGCCCGTAGTGGGGACTCCCTGCCTCCGGTGCCAAAATATGTGCACACCGAAGAGTTTCTTCATCCCGCGAACCATCCCAACGAATGGGCGGCACAGGAAGTGTTTACACGGGTGGCTCCAGAGATTGGGATCGCCACGGCGCGCAGTCCATTTGTGATCTCAGGGGTGGTTTATCGGACAGATACCCAAATTGCCCAATCAGTCATTGCTGGCCAATTGACGCCGGAAGAAGCCGGTCGAGAGCATGCCGCCCTGCTTAATGCCGAAATAGCACGAAGTATCCGCAGTAATGATAAATTGAGAACCAGATACGAGGACTTGCTCAAGGTGCAGCAAAAGATTGATGAACGTCGCGCCCAAGGTTTACCCGTGCCATTGGCGTGGATCAGCAATCCATTCCATCAAACTTACTATAAAGCCATGGGATGGTTGGAGGAGCCTCAATCATGAGCAATTTATCCAATGCGCGACGTTTGGGTCTGGGTCTGATGTTTTTACTGCCAAACATCCTCGGATTCATCGCCTTCATTTTGGTGCCGTTGGTCATGAGTTTCGGCATGTCGTTCACGGATTGGGATTTTCTGCGACACAACCAATACCGGGACGAACCGCTGCACTTCATCGGTTTCAGCAATTTCATTCAGCTCTTTTCGCATCCCAAGTTTTGGCAATATCTCGGCAATACGTTCTTCCTGATGTTGGGCTTGCCCTTTGCCATTGCCGGCAGTCTGGGAGCGGCCTTGTTGCTCACGCGGGTGGGTAAGGCGCGACATCAAACAAAACCTGCTGTTATTCTGGCCACTATCATTATGGTCGCCTGTGGTCTCCTTTTACTTCGCGGCGGCATGGCGGAAAACGGAGTATGGTTTTTCTTTGGTATGCTGGCGGCGATGACCTTGGTCGCGGGGGTGCTGACGGGTGGCACTTTATATCGCACGCTTTTCTATCTGCCCAATTTTACCGCCGGGGTGGCGACTTATGTTTTGTGGAAGAAACTCTACAATCCGAACACCGGCCCCATCAATCAGGGCGTGTCTCCCGTGCTCGATCTTATCTCGGCATGGATTAGGAGTATGCCCGATGTGTTTGGCTATGGGTTGCCCTTGGTGGCACTCGTTTTGGCGGCCCTGATAGCTTTTTGGCAAATCAAACGACTGCGGCTGGCCTGGGACCTGAGTGAGGCGGGTATCGTGGCCTTGGTGGCCGGTGCAGTCTCATTGGGTGTGCCCTTGGGCTTGTTCCTGTCGTGGTTTGGGCTTTCGGATCTGCTTTCGGTCGGGATCGCTTTGGCGGGTGTAGTTGGATTTGTGATTCACACATCAAGTCGAT
>DFDG01000093.1:6970-8226 GCA_002367815.1 Opitutaceae bacterium UBA3033
TCAAGTCGATCCAGATTTTGGGGTAAGGCGAAAATGGTCGACAAGGGGTTGGGCACGGAGGTCGCCCTCGCATTGCTCGTGGTGCCGGTGATGCTGATGTTGGCCGGAGCGATAGTGTTGGGTCCCGTTCTGCCTGCCGCCGCGGTTACCGGTATTGGGGCTCCGGATTGGTTGGGTGATTACTATTGGGCGAAACCAGCTTTGATGATGATGATGCTATGGGCAGCTATCGGCTCGAATAACATGATTCTGTATCTGGCTGGTTTGAGTAACATTTCGCCGGAACTTTATGAGGCGGCCGACATGGATGGAGCGACCGCCGGGCAACGATTCTGGCACATCACTTGGCCGCAACTCGCACCGGTGACTTTTTTCATCAGTATCATGAGCGTGATTCACGGTCTGCAGGGCGGATTTGAAATGGCCCGCACCATGACCTTGGGTGGACCGGCTGGCTCCACCACGACCCTGGGTTATTTCATCTTTCTCGAAGGCTTTGAAACGGGCCAACTTGGTTATGCCTCCGCGGTGGCTTGGGCCTTGTTTGCCCTCGTATTCGTGCTCTCGATTTTCAATTTCCGATACGGTAACCGCCACGTCGATGAGTGACAATCCCAACAAACCCGGCAGCAGTCTCAGCCTGCACATGTTTTTGGTCGTGCTTAGCCTGACCATGATCGCCCCGTTTGCTTGGATGTTGCTGACGAGTTTGAAAACGCTGTCAGAAGTCGGCAATCCGGGGTGGCTGCCCTCCACTTTGCAATGGGAAAACTATATCGAAGTGTTTCGGGCGATCCCGTTTCTACGCTTCATGGGCAACAGCTTGGTGGTGGCGGGTTGGGTGACACTATTGCAAGTGATCACCAGTTCCATGGCCGCATTCAGTTTTGCCCGATTGGAATGGCCGGGACGAGACCGGGTTTTCTTTCTCTACTTGGGAACCATGATGCTACCCGGTCTGGTCATGTTAATTCCGAATTTTGAGATCATGGTGAAATTCAATTTGGTTGATAGCTATCTGGGCCTGATCCTGCCGGCAGCCTTTAGTGCGTTTGGCACGTTTCTACTGCGCCAATTCATGCTGGGTATCCCCAAGTCCTATGATGAAGCGGCCGAGATGGATGGGGCGAGCAAGTGGCAGATTTATTTGAATGTAATCATGCCGTTGAGTCGCCCCGGCATGGTCACCTTGGCGATCTTCACGTTCATCGGAAATTTCCAGAATTTCCTCTGGCCGCTAGTCATGACCAAGAGCT
>DFDG01000093.1:8457-12120 GCA_002367815.1 Opitutaceae bacterium UBA3033
AGTGTCACCATGTCGGTGGTGCCCTTGATCATCGTGTTCGTGCTCCTCCAACGACAACTCATCAAAGGCATCCAACTTGGCGGCGTGAAAGGCTGACCGAGTAATCGACGTTATGAAGCGGGTGTTTCTTGCCCTCTTGTTGGTATTATCGGCATCGAGTTCCCTGCTTTACCTGAGTCAACCGGACCGCAGTTCGACGGTTCCGGTGCTCTACTGGGTGACCCAGAATGATCCCGTGAAACGGGAGACGATTTTCTTGTTCAAGCAATGGCTAAAAGACAATGGGTTGCCACCGGTAGAAGTGAAGATTGACAACACGAATCAGGATCCAACCAAGAAACTGGCCCAAGGATTAGCCGGAGTGGGCGCTGACCTCTTTGATATCTATGCCACCCAAACGGAGTTATTTGCTTCATCCGGCATGTTGTTGGATGTGACGGAACAGGCCCGTGAATTGGGGTTTTCACAAAAAGCCACTTATCCCGCACTGCATGATGACATCCTAGTGGATGGTCGACAGTATGGCTTTCCGCGCAATGTTGCGGCGGCCGTTTGCTGGCTCAATACCGAAACTTTTGCCCGTCACGGGATTCCTGAACCCAATTATCGATGGACCTGGGATGAGTTTGAGAAGATTGGCAAAATATTTGTCACGGCGGCTAATCCGCCGGGCACCCGAGAACGCTCGTATTTTATCCAGGGCGTATCTCTGGTCACTTTGCGGCAAGGGTTGGGGCTTTCGACTTTTAATGAGACGATGACCAAATGCATCCTCGACGATTCGCGCAATGTCGAGGTGATGCGTCGCTACTATCAGTGGGTCGTGGAGTTGCATTTGATTCCCACCTTGGCGGAACAAAGCGAGATGGCTGCCAACGTCAGCATGTCCGGCGAAGATCTCTTCTACCTCTTTGCCAAGGGCCGCTACGCCATGATCTACATGCCGCGTTATGCCTTGATTCGGCTGCGAGTGCAGGGTGATCTGCCACTTCGCGCGGTCGAGGTCTTCAACAGCGGTTTCCCCAATACAGAATTTGTCTGCGGAATTGTATCGGTTTACACCGGCTCAAAACATCAGGTGGAGGCGGTCCGGTTCTTGCAATTTTTGACCAGCGAACCTTTTAACCTACTCATCGCCCGCAGCGGAGATTCCCTGCCACCCGTGCCGAAATATGTGCATACTGAAGAGTTTCTCCGTCCACCTGATCACCCCAATGAATGGGCAGCTCAGGAGGTATTTAGTCGTATGGCCTCGGAAATTGGGATAGCCATGGCCCACAGTCCTTTTGTGATCTCTGGCGTGGTTCAACGGATTGATCTCCAGATTTCACAATCAGTCATAGCCGGCCAATTGACCCCGGAAGAAGCCGGGCGAGCTGAAGCTCTACAGCTTAATGGCGAAATCGCACGCAGTATCCGCGATAATGAAAAACTGCGGAAGAGATACGAAGACTTGCTCAAGGTGCAGGAGCAGATCGACGCGCGTCGCGCGCAAGGTCTCCCCGTGCCGGTGGCCTGGATTACCAATCCCTTTCATCGCACTTACTACAAGGCGATGGGTTGGCTGGAAGACGATACCCGGTAATAATCACTTCGAGTGCGCGACTGCAGAGGCACCCCTAAAATTTCCGTAATGCCAACAAACAGTTATCCTCCAGGAGGACGTTAATAACGTCATCGACTAACACGGTATGCCCGTGAGCAACTTCGTTTCGTCAGGTTCGCAACAGTATGATGTGCTCGTGGAGACCCAGATATGGAGCACTTCAATCTTTCCCGAAATAGATGAAGGGGCTGATGTTGAGTCGTCATTGCTCCCTTGGATCACTGATCCTGTCGAAGATAGAAGTGGTATCCTGAAGGGCTACTTTTGGAGGCTTACCCTGATGTTGGTGGAACTTAATTTTTCAGACAGATAACTTCATCCCAGTCGTAAACCCCTTCGATGGTTCCGACGGGCGGGACGAGTAGGTATTCCTGCGGGTCCCATTGTCCGTTGATCAGATTGGCGATGAGACGGATGTCACCCGGCAGCTGCACTCCTATTTTGCCAGCGGCAGCCGCTTTGGCTTTGAATTGCGTGGCGTAGCCGAGATGGCTGGTCTGGGGCAGGTCGATGAACACGGCCTTGTCGTCGCCATGATCGGGGTGCATCTCATCCCAGATGTATTGGGCATCCTCCTCGCCGTATTTTTCCACGAGGGCCTTGAAGGCATCGCCCAGTTCCACGCTGGCTTCACCGCTGTCGCCGGTGCGGAGGAAGTATTCACCGCGTTCGATGTAGCCGACTGAGGAGAAGGGTGTGCTGGGGGCGGTGCCAAAGTGTTCGATGAACTTGGCGCGGGATCCCAGCAAAATGGTGCAGCAATCATGGGCCCGGGGGATCACCAGAGGCAAAAGTCGAGCTTGTAGGCCGACAGTGGCATTGCCGCACAATCCGAAGAGGAGCAAAATGGCATCGTAGGGTTTGCCGGTGGTCTCGGTGGCATCGATACGGGACTGGATCAACTGGCGCAGGCCGACACTGCGGGCATGCTCGCCGAGTTCAGTGTATTCGACATCGATCACATGAGGCGAACGCGCGATGCACCAGGATGCCTCACGTTGGAAGACATTGCAGGAAATCAGCTTCAGATGCATGGGACGACGTATAGTGCAAAGACAATGCCGATTTCACGCGCGACTGTCGCCGCATATATTGTCAACTTGTGCTCTTATTCGGATGTGTGCTTGGACTATATCAGGCGGACAATTCGGAGTTGACTAGAAATCTGCCCGCGAACGTGTGGCGGCCCGAGCCAAAGCGGCGGCCAGTTCTCCACTTTTGATGGGCTTGCCCAGGTAATCGTCCATCCCCGTCTGGAGGTACATCTCCTGGTCGCCTTCCATTGCATTGGCCGTCAGCGCGATGATCCATGGTGCCTGTTGGCCGGCGCAATCGGCCTTGATTCTACGGGTGGCTTCCAATCCATCCATTTCCGGCATTTGCACATCCAGGACCGCCAGATCAAAATGTTGCTTGCCCTCCTTTAGTAATGTGAGTGCCTCGGATCCACAGCTGAACACCACCACGAGCATCTGCCATTTGTCGGCGAGAGTGGTGAGGATACGCTGACTGGTCAGGTTGTCATCCACGACCAACAGACGCTTGCCGGTGAGACGCGGTCGTTCGGAGCTGACAAAGCGACGAGGGCTGACGGGCACCGATTCCGGCCGCACCGTGAAGAAAAAGGTTGAACCCTGGCCGGGGATGCTTTCGAGCCACATGCGGCCCCCCCCATCATTTCCGCGAGTTTTTTGCTGATGGCCAGACCCAGACCGGTGACGCCGTATTTGCGGGTGGTCGAGGCATCCACCTGCGAGAATGACTGGAAGAGTTTTCTTTGGGCCTCGGGCGGTATTCCGATGCCGGAATCCTTGACGGAAAACTGCAGCTCGTTGGCTTCGCCATTCATTGGGTTGGCGTGCAAACTGAGGACGACTTCGCCTTTTTCAGTAAACTTCAGCGCATTGCTGATCAGGTTGACCAAGATCTGGCGCAGGCGCGTGACATCCCCCTTCACCTCAACCGGCACGCCTTCGGCAATTTCATAAAATAACTCGATGCCCTGATGGGTAAACAGGTCCAAGGTGCCCTCGATGTATTCACGCAGGGCGGACGCG
>DFDG01000179.1 GCA_002367815.1 Opitutaceae bacterium UBA3033
AGGCCCGGCTTTGGGCGAACGAATTGGGCGGGGGTGGAATCATGGACGTCGGTTGTTATCCGGTTTCATTGGCCCGGCTGATTGCCGGGGTGATTTCCAACCAGCCATTTCTCAATCCGATTGAGGTGGCCGGCGTGGCCAAGTTGCATCCGCAATCCGGCGTGGACGAAGTGGCCAGCGCGACCCTCAAGTTTGCCAATGGGCTGGTGGCGCAGGTTTCGTGCAGCGTGGGGGTTTCGCAGGACAGCTCGGCCCGCATTTATGGCACGAAAGGCATGGTGCACGTGCCATCACCTTGGATCGTGCCCAGCGAAGGCGCGGATGCGTTGATCCACGTCACGGTTGATGGCCAGACTGAGACGATTAATGCCTGCACCCCGGAGAACCTTTACGGGATTGAAGCGGATGCCGTGGCGAAAGCGCTGGCAGCCGGTCAACATGAAGTGGCCGCGATGACGGTGGCCGATACGCTCGGCAACATGGCGACCCTTGACCGCTGGCGCGATGCCGTCGGGTTGGTTTACGACCAGGAGAAAGCGGAGAATTTTTCGCACACGCATTCACGTCGGCCGCTGCGGCAGCGCACGACGGGTTTGATTCCCAGTGGCTTGATTGATGGTCTGGGCAAGCCGGTTTCGCGCTTGATCATGGGCTGCGATAATCAGGTGACACTCGCCCATGGGGCGGCGATGTGGGACGATTATTTTGAACGCGGAGGCACGACTTTTGACACGGCATATGTTTATGGAGGTGGTCTGCAGGAGACTCTGTTTGGTTGGTGGATGCAGCACCGTGGTAACCGCGAACAGGTCACGCTGATCGCGAAGGGTGGACACACCCCTTTTTGCAACCCGACCGACATGGCGCGGGAACTCACCGAGTCACTCGGCCGACTCCAGACGGATTACGCGGACATCTATATGTTGCACCGCGACAATCTCGATATTCCGGTGGGCCATTTCGTGGAAGCCCTCAATGGCGAAGTGAAGGCCGGCCGCATCCGTATTTTTGGCGGATCCAACTGGTCGCTCAAACGCGTGGCGGCGGCCAATCGTTATGCCCAACGCAAAGGGCTGCAGGGATTCAGCATGGTCAGCAACAACTTCAGTTTGGCCAGCATGGTCAATCCGGTCTGGGATGGATGCATCTCATGCTCGGACGTCGAGTCGCGCCGCTGGTTGAAAAAACACCAATTGCCGGTGCTCGCGTGGTCGAGCCAAGCGCGAGGATTCTTCACGGATCGCGCCGGACCGGAAAAACGCGACGATGAACAGCTGGTGCGTTGCTGGTATAGTGACGAAAATTTCGAGCGGCGGGAGCGGGCCATGGGGTTGGCCAAAAAGAAGGGCACCACCCCTATCGCCATTGCCGCAGCCTATGTGCTGACCCAACCGTTTCCGACCTTCGCGTTGATCGGCCCGCGTTTCAGCAGTGAGACGGTGAGCTCGCTGCCATGCCTTGGCGTGACGCTGAGTCCGAAGGAAATCGCCTGGCTCAACCTCGAACGGAAAAAATTGTGAGTCGGGATTAAACTGGATCGATGTTCAGGTAGACTGCGTGCTGGTACGCGCTCATAAAGACACCGCCAGCAAGCTGGCGGCCTACATTTTCGCCAAAGGCCGGGGACGAACAGAACGCATCCGCGTAAGTAGATATCGTTATGAAAACCTGTTGTCTCAGTTGGGGTGTGAGTTTTGACTGGGTGGAATACCCTCCATCCGCATGAAAAATATTACCCTGCCTTTGCTGTTTGTTTTTGCCTTTGCGATGATTGCAACCCCGCTTTGGGCGGCTACTGCCGACGCGAGCAAACCGGCCGGAAAATCACCGGCCATGGGTATGGCGACCGCAGTCACCACGGTCACTGGGATCGCGATATCTCCGCTCATGGGCACGGGTGCCTACGGGGCCTACCTATATTTCACGACCCCGGCGGAAGCCCGAGCAGCCTTGCCTTGGTATTCGCAAATAAATTTTTGGCTGCCGGCTCTCGCTCTGGTCTGCGCTGTGGCGGCCAAGGATTCCCTTGGTGCGGTGATGCCTCCGGGTTGGAAGAAGCCACTCGACGTGTTGGAAACGATTGAGAACAAAGCCTCGGGCTTGGTGGCTGCGGGTGCCGTGGTTCCTTTCACCATGAACGCGGTTTCCAAAATGCTGATGGCGCAAATGCCGGCGGCGACGGATCCCACGGTGACGACTCACGGGCTCGCGATGCTCAACGTGGCCGCGATCGATTTCTCTTGGTTGTTGAATATCCTGACGGTGCCTTTCGGCATTGCGATTTTCGCCATCGTTTGGATGGCTTCGCATGCGATCAACGTGCTGATATTACTCAGTCCGTGGGGTGCAATTGATGCTGCGCTGAAGGGCATGCGCACCGGTTTGCTGGGATTACTCACGCTGTCCGCCACCCTCAATCCTTGGATCGGCGCCATGCTTTCGGTCGTGATTATCCTCGTGGCTTATTTGGTGGCGGGTTGGTCCTTCCGGTTGACGATCTTCGGCAGCATTTTCAGCTGGGACTTCTTCACGATTCGCCGCGCGCGCTTTAAGATGAAGGAAACCGACAACAAGATGTTCGCCGGGGGCAATCTGCCCGAAGTGTCCGTGCGCACTTACGGGCGCCTGCGCAAGACCGAATCGGGGCTGACGTTCACCTACCGGCCTTGGATGATCCTGCCGGCGAAAACGGTGGCAGTGCCGACCGCGGGTCTCGTGGTCGCCAAAGGTTTGTTTCTGTCTTCCGTGTTAAGTGGAGCGGAAAACACATTTTTTTTCCTGCCTCCGCGATATCGCGGTCACGAGGAGGAGCTGGCCAAGACCTACGGCATGGCCGGGGTTAATCCGGCCGGAATACGCAAGGCTTGGAGCGTGATGAAGGAACTCTTCGGTGGCAGTGCCGCTAAAACCCAAATTGTATGATCAAATTGCGCCTATTATTCCGCTGGTTGGCCGCGCTTTCATTTGTCGTCGCAGGCGCGAATCATTTTAGGCATCCCGAATTTTATCTTGGGATGATGCCGCCAGCGCTGCCTTGGCCGCAGGCGTTGAACTATATCAGCGGTGTCGCCGAGATTCTGGGCGGTCTGGGATTGCTCATGGCGCCCACGAGACGTCTGGCAGGTTGGGGGTTACTCGCGCTCTTGCTGGCTGTTTTTCCCGCGAACATCTATGTCGCGATGCAAGGCAGTATGCCCGGGCTCAATGTATCGCCGCTGGCGCTTTGGCTGCGACTGCCGTTTCAATTCGTGTTTATGGCGTGGGTGTGGTGGGTAGCACTGCGAGACGAAAATCGCGCCGGGCGGACTTGACGGGATTGGTTTCGGTCAGGCGCAGACGATAGACGCAGTCGCCCCAGGCAGTTTGGAGTTGGGGATCGGTCACTTGCATTGCCGCGACGTCGGCCGTCAGTTCAGCACCGGGATAGTTAAACTCGACCGTGCCTCCCGCGGTCGTGCGCAGCTGGACCATGCCGTTGGGCAGGACGGCGGGGCGCTGGTGGCAGATAAAATTATAAACAACCGGCGTGCGGGCTTCATTCAATTCGTAATCATCGGTGAGCACTATTTGACGCCCACGGGTCAAACACAGTGAGCGCGTCCAACGCGTGATGGCGGCACTGGCAGGATAGGCTCCGGCAATATCGAGGGTAAGGCTGGCGGACTCTTTGTCCGCCTGATGATCCAGGACCCGGGCGCGATATTGGGGACCATTTTCTTGCATCACCCCGTTCACCGTGGGTAAATTGTGCCACTGCGACTGCATGGTCCAGATCTGGTAACGCTCCGCATTGAAGGTGCGGGCCGTATAGGTTTCCACCCCGAGATCGATCAACAGTGGTTCGCCGTCCAGATACACCACCAGCGACCCCACGTCATTGTGGTTGTGGCTCTCTGCGTTGTGTCCCCCTTTGGCGGCGAGATAAAAACCATCGGTTGTGTCTCCGGCGTCCCGGGCAATGAGCACCTGCAGATCCGGGAGCCAGACGTCGCGCAACAACGGGGCTGCAGCCGGTGCACTCTCCACCGTGGCCACCACTTGGAGGTTGGCGACCAGACGGCCGGGAGAGGTGATATGACCGACCCATGAAACCGGATTTAGTTGATGTTCCCAAGCGCCGAAGGCGGCGAGGGTCGGATCTTTGATACGTTGGCCAAAGCGCCACACGAGCAACCCTTCCACCGTGCCGCGCGCGCCGGCATCGGCAAAATTGAGCAACCATTTCCCGCCGATATGGGCGCGCATCACGTAGCGGGCAATTTCCTGCACGAGCGGTTCGGCGTAGAGATCAATTTTTCCCCCGGTGGCGGAATGCAACAACTCCAGACAGTCGAACAGGCTGGCCCCGGCCCGACCCCAATACATCGGCCCTTCGTCGCAACCCCCGTCGGCCGGATAGAAATCCACGAACACATCCACGCTGCGCATGATCTTGTGCACCGCGGCCATGCGCCGCTCGTGATCGGTCTCAAGCAACAGGACGCAGGTCAGCCAGTTGGAATTGCACCACGGGTTCCAATTGTTGATCGGGTCCTTGCCGCGGTGCCAGCCCATCCACCAAAAATCATCGCGTTCGAGACAGGGAGTCATGACCCGCCGATCGACTTCAAAGCGCAGCCGTTCACGCAACAGGGGGTGCACCGCATCAAGTTGTTCACGCAGCAACCAATCAATCCAAGCCAGGGTGGAGGCGGTCTCGGCGGCGAACAGGTCGACCGTGGATTGCAGGTGATCCGGCAGACCGTAGCCCCGGGTTTGCAGACGCAGATGGGCGGGCAGGCACCATGAGGTTTCCTCGCAGATCAGCCACAGGCCGTCCGCCACAGCTTCGGTGAACCGGCCTTGGCCTTCGATGCATTCGGCAAAAGCCAGATTGATCAGTTGTTGGCGACGGCCAAAATATGCGGCCTGAAACTGGGCCCGGTCACCGGTGCGAACATAGCCCAGCCACAGGGTGGCCGGCAGATGGGCCCAGGACTGGTTCAGCATCTTCTCGCCTTCGGCAATGAGGGCGGTCCGGTGGTGGGCCGGGACCTTTGCCCACGCTGACCGATCTTTGGCCGTCGGGCTGGGCTGCCAAGCCTCGGCAGAGAGCAAATACTGGCGCAGAAATTCGGGAGGGTAAGGTTGCGTGAGCAGTCCGCGGGTCGATGGCATCGGAGAAGTGGGAACCATCGGGGGACGCTGCCAGAATTGCAATGCGAAGCAAGCCCTGCACAAAGCCTGCGCTTACTCGATTGCACTCCGCTTCAGTCAACGTGGCTTCACTGAGGTTGCATGGTGATTTGCACTCGGGCCTTTGTCACTGGATTCTTAAGCCGCCAGGACAGTCGGGTTGGGGTCGCGCTTTCTTTTAGAATGCAATGGTTGAATTCAAGGGCTCCTGCTTCGGAGCTCACGGTCACATGAATCGCTGCCTCGCCATCGGAAATGATTAATGAGCCATCCTCGTTTAGAGTCCAATTGGCGTAGGTGATCAACGCCGTCTCAAAATTCTTCAGTCGGGTAAATCCGACCTCATCTGTCACTTCGACCTGTCCTTTAGCCGAGCGGTCAAAGACAAAGGCTCGCGTCAGGTTGGCCATCGCATCCACGCGGTAGGCATTTGTGAGATTCAACACCACGCGGTCGCGATTTTCATCGAAGGATTTTTCCAGCACCGTGGCATAAGCATAACTTCCTGTGCCTGCGCGGTGGGCATCTTTCGCTGGCACTTGTAGTTCTCCCGCAACCCTCGGCACGGGGTGTCCGAATGAATTAGGCAAATCGCCCTGATAACGATTTTTGCTAAAAGTTCTGTTCGTATAAATCTCCGCCCCGGGATCGTAGATCAGATACTTGCCGCCGACTGCGACGCTGAACGTCCCCAAATCATTGTGGTTATGATTCACCCCGTTATGCCCGCCCTTGAAAGTCGCGGCCATTTTTGTATCTGCATCCTTTCTGGGCCGGCAGATCAGGAATTGGACATCATCGAACCACTCGCGGCGGAGGAACGCATACCTGTTCTTCGTGAGATTCAGCGGCGTCGAGCTTCGTAATCTTCTCTTCTGGGTATTTGATGAGATTCTTACATTCGATCTGTTTTTGCCCATCGATAGAGAGTTGAACTACTTCGTTCTTGAGCTCTGTTGCGAATGGGGAAGCTTTCATGATTTAGTCCTACCCATTTGGGGTGGAGGGCATGAATATATTTTATAGCCTAAGCTACTGATGAGCAATAATCCATTTATAACAATCGGACTTTGCAAGGTGGCTGTAGGTATCTGCTAAAGCCTAATTGAGCGAAGGCTTTCTCAATGGCACTATGCCTTGTCTGGTGAGGCCAAAAAGACGCTGAAACGCAGCACTGCGCTATACCCTTATGAAGCAGGGGATGTCTGTTGGATGACCGGCCGAGTCTCGAGCCACTTCAGGTTGAAGCGGTAGTGGAGGCAACTGTTGACCAAATGAATCACGCCATCCGGGGTTTGATGTGTGTAAGTGTAGCCACCGGGTTCTGCATGGGTGTCGTCCATTTTGAAAAAATGATGATGGCCGCCGCCAAACAACCGCTTGGTCGGTCCGCCCGCAGTGATCAACTTACGCACCGGCCAAGTCTCACCTTCGTCGTAAGATACCGCGGCATAGAGACCATAGCCGGTGTATTCGTTTTCATTCGCGTCGAGAAAAGTCCAGCCGTGGTGATTCACGGCCAGCTCTTCATCACCCGCTTCCTCTGGCAGTGGAGCGATTTTACTGTGTCCGGGCCGGGTTAATTCGCTCGTGTATAACACGAGTAGCAGAGCCCCATTTTTTAAGCGCAACATGGACGGGCGTTGACCGAAACGTATTTTTGGAAAGGGGCTTCGTGTGTAGGTCCAACTGGCCCCACCGTCCTTGGAGCGACTGAAGATCAGGTTGTCCTCGATCGTGGCGCGTCGGCCGATTCCGAGGAGAGTGCCGTCCTTCAATGTGACTGCGACCCCGTGGGCCCCGGCGATGGCCCCGGCCGTCTTGCTTTCTTTTGCGAGGTTTTCCAATTGATGATCGATGCGGGTGATCTCAGTCCAATTTTCGCCTTCGTCCTGACTGCGATAAAGAGCGGTCGCGCCGCAATCACCCGTCTTTTCCGGATCCGTTATCCAATAGTCAGCGGGTTGATAGATCGCGCCATCTACACCGCGAAACATGACCATGTGGGCGGGTTGGCCGGGACGCACGTTGGGCAACACCATTTTCGGTTGGGACCAATTGCAGCCATTGTCTTCACTGAAACTGGCCATGACGGGAGCCGTGGACCAGTCACCCTGAGGCGCAAGATTGTTGAGCCAGATCAAACGACCTCGGCCGTTGTGCCACAAAGACGAACTGCACAACTCGCGATCGGCAGCTTCAAAGAATTGTGACGGCGCATCGTAGTCCTTCGCGCCGGCTCTCAAGCGCGCGCCGAGAATTGCGCTGGTGCGGCAACCATCCCGGGCTGCGCTCCACCAGATTGTCAGGATGTCGCCGTTGGGGCACCAGGTTGAAGTGGGGCAGTGATTCGTGGCGTAAAAGCGAATGCCTGGTCGTGAGTCCAACGGCGGTGGGGTGGCGAAAGAAAGAATTTCACCGAAATAGGGCACATCTGCCGCCGGTCCATTCGACCAATCGTGTGGTTGCTGTGAAACAGTTTGTTGCCACAATCTCGGTGCGGTTGCCTGAGCTTTGGTCGCGGGTAGCTCGGCATAAACCACGCGAAATCCAATCCGCTCATGACGAAAGTCAGCCACGATGCTCGTGCGATTTCCGCTGCGCAGATAGGCGGGCGTGTCTGCGTCTGAACCACCGCGCACCACCTTCGTGAGACTTGTGGCGCGACCGATGGGATCAGTCACGTTGGTTTCGGGATAGGCCCCATAGTTGTCGAAGCACCATTCCTCGACGTTGCCGTGCATGTCGTGAAGCCCCCACGCATTGGGAGGAGACAACCCGACCCGTCGCGAGTCGCGCTTTAGAAATTCAACGGGTAGCTCATCCCCGGTATGGAAGAGCGTAGTGGTTCCGGCGCGGCAGGCGTATTCCCATTCCGCTTCCGTCGGCAGTCGGCAGGTTACGCCTTCCTTTTTGCCCAGCCATGCGCAGAAGCGCATCGCCTCGTGCCAGTTGACGTTGCCCACCGCTGCGTCGTCTTCGGAACTCCATGTTGAGCGCACGTGATCGTGATCATACTGTTCATACTGCACGTTGGTCACTTCGGTCGCGCCTAGCAGGAAGGGCTTGGAAATGGTCACGCGATGGATGGGTGCTTCGTCGAGTTCCCAGCCCAGAACTTCGCTTAACACCAGCTCTCCCCGGCCCGCTGCGAGAACTTGGTCGTGATAATCCTGCCAGCTGCCCTTGAACTCAGAGCCGCGAAGAAATTCTCCCGCGGGAATTGAGACCATTTTTATGTCGAGTAAATTATTCAAAGGAATTGATTTCTGCCGGGCGGAATGGCTATTGCTTAAAACTACGTGGCTTCGATGCGACGTTCACGGTGTAGGGAACGCCCCATAGAACGGGTGGGGTTTGGATTTTAGGATCAGCTTCAGGCGCGAAGTATTTGAAGACTTTGGTGAAGCTCAAGCTGCATTGCAGTCGGCGTTGGCCGCGCGAATCGATCTTGGGATTTAGCGTGATGATACTCGTGTTGAAAGGCTGGGACTGCTTCATGGCCTGTGCCCGTTGGCGCACTTCGAGGTAGTCGATCGATCGATCTTTGATCAGGCCATCGAGACGTTCGAGATCGGCTCGGGTAATTTCGCCCCAGAGTGTCTTCATCGCTTCCGGAGTGATGGCGGGTGCCACGATATTGACGAAACGTTTTTCGGCGTTCTCCTGTTGCCAGTAGCCGATGATTAGAATGAAGGGTTCGTCGATATCGAATTGCCGCACCGCATCACCGAGAACGACAGGAGTGTGGTATTTTGTGGCCTTGGGATTAACCGGATAGCCACCGTGGTTTTTTTTGATTGCAGCTGGGATGTCCCATTTTTGCGTGTAGTCGGGCGTAACAAAGCCTTCGAAAAACGTATCGCGCACCCATTTTTCAAACACCAGACCGTGTTGCTGAACCTCCGCTGCGTTAATGTTGGCGATAAGCGGGTCACCATCACGCATTCGGATTATCCGGCCATGCTCGCCGCCGTTGAGTGCGACGCGGTGGTCGTGGGCGAGTGGTTTGCCAAACGGGGCCGGGTGGTGATCGACAGTCTCAAGGCCGGTCGCCATGTGCTTGCCGACAAGCCGATGTGCACCACCTTGGCGGAATATGAGGAGATTGTCCGCATCGCGACGGAGAGGAAACTCACCGTTGGCATGATGCTCGATATGCGCGACTCGGGGGTGTTTATCAAAGTACGGGAAATGGTCCGCGCGGGTGAAATCGGTGTGGTGCAGGCCGCGTCCCT
The DNA here is from genome assembly GCA_002367815.1 of Opitutaceae bacterium UBA3033. Taxonomy (GTDB): domain Bacteria; phylum Verrucomicrobiota; class Verrucomicrobiia; order Opitutales; family Opitutaceae; genus Cephaloticoccus. The sequence continues at coordinate 9,414 of DFDG01000179.1, forward strand.
CGGCGGGCAGCATCCGCTTCTGCCGGGCTTGCGCGCCAGTTGGTATCATGAAGAGGGCAAACATGGTGGCTCGATCAACGACATCGCCCTGCATGGGCTCGATCTCGTGCCTTGGATCACGGGGCTGGAATTCAGTCGGGTGACCGCAGCCCGCGAATGGGCGGTGGGCGTGCCGGCGGATTCGCATTTTAAAAATGCCGGACAGTGCATGTTGGAATTGGAGAACGGTGCGGGCTTGATGCTCGACGTGTCTTACGTGGCCCCGAGCAGTCAGGGCTACACGCTGCCGATGTATTGGCGGCTTACGCTCTGGGGCAGCAAGGGCGTGCTGGAGACCAGTCTGACTGCGAAAGAAATTTCGCTGCACATGGAAGGCGAGAAGAC
>DFDG01000188.1 GCA_002367815.1 Opitutaceae bacterium UBA3033
TGATAATCTGGTCACCCGGTCGCACCGGCTTGCGGAATTTCACTTTGTCGGCGCTCATGAAAAAAGCCGTGCGGCCGGCTTGGCCGGTTCTACGCAACATGATGATGCCCGCAGCCTGTGCCATGGCTTCGAGTTGCAACACGCCTGGCATAACCGGGTTGCTGGGAAAATGGCCCGAGAAATACGGTTCGTTGATTGTTACGTTTTTGATCGCGACCAATTCATCATCCCCGATGAACTCCACTACCCGATCGATCATGACAAACGGGTAACGATGTGGGATCGTGTCAAGAATCCGGCGAATATCCAATGAGGTCTCTGTGGCCATCACCGTGGCCGGACGTGGTTTCTTTTTACGTCCTTTCTTGAGCTCCTGCAACTTTTCAAAAAGCGCCTTGGTCAGTTCCGCATTGATCGCATGCCCCGGACGCGTGGCCACGATATGGGCTTTCAACGGCATGCCCAAAAGCACGATGTCGCCCACGATATCAAGGATCTTGTGGCGCACGAATTCATCCTTAAACCGCAACGGCTCCTTGGAGATGATTTTGTCGCCCTTGATCACCACGGCGCAGTCGAGCGACCCACCCTTGATCTTACCTCGTTTCAACAATTCCTCAATGTCCTCGTAGATTGTGAAGGTGCGCGCGGCCGCAATCTGCGTGATATAAGTATCCGGATCGATCGAGAGGGATAAGTGCTGAGTGTGGATACCGCGGTTGTCCGCCGAGGTGCAGGAAATTTTTAATTCGTCACAAGGTAGCGCGATAATAGAGGAATCTCCACGTGTCACAGAAATTGGCGCATCAAGGGTAAAATATTCCCTCTCCTTGTCCTGTTCAATCGGCTCTGCCTCAAGAATCATGTTCACGTAGGGCTTGGCTGATCCATCCATGATAGGGGGTTCCGAGGCATTCATCTCGATGACGACATTATCCACGCCGCAGCCGCTCAAAGCACTGAGCACATGCTCAACCGTGTGAATTTTCGCATGGCCATTCTGGATAGTGGTCGAGCGCACCAAGTCGGTGACCTGATCCACCAGAGGCTTGAGCTCGGGAGCCCCATTGAGATCGATGCGCCTGAAGACGATCCCGTGATCGGCCGGGGCGGGTTTTAGGGTGAGAGTAACGGCTTCGCCCGTGTGGAGGGCTTTGCCTTGAATAGATATCTCACGCGCAAGGGTGCGTTGTTTCATACGTTATGTGGTCGCAGTTTCCCGATGTGTCGGCAAATGACAAGTTTCAGATAGCCAGACCGATAAAAACGTTTGGGAGACATATTCCAACATCTGAGAAGGCTAATCCAAATTCCCTAAAACCTGACTGCTTGACCTAGGCAGGAGCGTTTCTTAATGCATTACCCTTTCGCCCATCACCAACGTCTTTAGAAACTCAATCACATGCCATCAGCCAACGATATCCGCAGGGGTCAGGTAATTAAATTTCACGGAGAGCCACACCTCGTCATGGAAATGACGCACCGCACCCCGGGCAACTTACGGGCTTTTGTGCAGATAAAAATGCGCAATCTACGCTACGGGAAGGCGCTTGATCAGCGTTTCACCTCTACCGAAACGGTCGAAATCCTCTCGACCGACCGACGCACTTTGGAATTTAGCTACGAAGACCGTGGCACCTTTGCCTTCATTGACCCAGAGACCTTTGATCAAATCGAGTTCTCCTCCGAGGCTATCGGTGATCTCAAAAACTACCTCGCGACCGGTTGCAAAGCCGACATTCTCTTTGTTGACGGTATGGCCCTGAGCATTGATTTGCCCGGCACCGTGGAGCTGAAAGTAGTCGAAAGCGCTGATGGCATAAAAGGTGACACGGCGAGTAATGTGCAAAAACCAGCCAAAATGGAAACGGGTCTGGTCGTCCAAGTGCCTCTTTTCATCAAGGAAGGCGAAATCATCAAGGTTAACTCCACTGATGGCAGTTACCTGGGGCGCGCCTAAACTGCATCGAAAATCCCAGATCATTACCCTCGGTTAGTCCGAGGGGGAGGGCTGGTTGTGGGCAGAGAAATGATCAAAACTGCCGGGGACCGCTCTGGAGCAGGACATTGACTCACCCACTCCAGCGGACCAGCCATCCGACCAATTTACTTTTCTGAACCAAGGGCAGCCACGGCAGTCCGGTAGGCCACGTCCAAACCACTGGTGGAATTCACCGATATTTTGAGGTCCCGCAAATGGCCATCCTCCAAGCCGTAAATCCAGCCGTGGATAGTCAATTCCTGACCTTTGGCCCATGCGTCTTGTGCGATCGTGGTCAGGCAAACATTATTCACCTGTTCGATGACATTGAGTTCACATAAGCGAGCACTCTGGGCCACTCCCTCGTCAATGCCACAGAGACAGGCTTCATGCTTGATTTTAACATCCTGGACATGGCGGAGCCAGTTATCGGCGAGACCCACCCGTTTGCATTCCATTACAGCCTGCACGCCTCCACAACCGTAGTGACCGACTACCATGATGTGTTTCACTTTGAGCACATCGACCGCAAATTGAATGACCGAAAGGCAATTCAGGTCGGTGTGCACCACTACATTGGCAATGTTGCGGTGAACAAACACTTCGCCGGGTGAGAGACCGATGATTTCGTTGGCCGGCACGCGACTGTCCGAGCAGCCAATCCAAAGGTATTCCGGAGTCTGTTGCTGCGAAAGTTTCAAGAAAAACTCAGGATCAATATTCTGAATGCGCTTCGCCCAAGCCCGATTCGATGCAAAGAGATGACCGAGTACTTCCATGGGCTGCCATGTTTTGCAGCGTCACCACGTTGTCCACTCTGAATAATGCCAAGTGAGCTACGATTCCGCATTGCCTGTCAGTCAAGCGGCAGATAGCTCAGCTGCATGGGACGCCAATGGCTGCACGCAAAACGCGCAATTGTTAATGAAAGAAAAAGCAAAATCTCTGGTAAAATAACCAAGGAGATCACGGTCGCGGCCAAATTAGGCGGACCCGATACCATGGCCAATGCACGGCTGTTCGCGGCAGTTGAAAAGGCGCGCAAAGCGAGTGTCACTCGCGATGTCATCGAACGTGCGATTGCAAAAGGTGCCGGTATCGGGGGGGATAAATCATCATTGGAGCACATCGTATTCGAGGGATATGCCCCCCATAAAGTGCCAGTAATCGTGGAAGTATTCACTGACAATCATCAGCGAACCGCGCCCGAAATGAGGGTCTTATTCCGCAATGGCTCTCTCGGTCATACCGGAAGTAACAAATTCCTTTTTGATCAAGTGGGTCTTGTTGAAGCCTACAACCCGGAACCAACCATCGATTGCGAAGCCATCGCCATCGAAGCCGGGGCCAACGACTTTGCGTTGTTGCACGCAGACCAGAATGATGACATTCCGGAAGACCAGACCGGAGTGCGTTTCATAACTGAACGCGCCGACGTCCATTCAGTATCAACTTGGCTGAAAGATAATGGATGGTCTGTCGTCACCAGTGAACTGGGCTACGCGGCCAAATCCTTTCCGGAATTGAACGATGTGCAGCGAAACGAAGTGGGCGAATTCCTCCAGGCCATCGACGATCACGATGATGTGCAGCGAGTGTGGGCGGCATTAAAATAAAATCGGGTCAACCAACCCCTAAATCGAAAGCTGTCGCTAATTATCGCATGTCTCGATGAATGTGTATTTAACTAGAGCGTCGTAACCAAACCCACACCCAATTATGTCCACTCCCCACATCGCCCAAAAATCCCCTTACGTTAAGAAAATGCCGGCTGGCACCTACTGGTGGTGCGCGTGCGGATTATCCAAAGACCAGCCCCTTTGCGACGGCTCCCACAAAGGCAGCGGTTTTGCGCCCAAGAAAGTAGAATTCACTGAAGAGAAAACGGTGGCATGGTGCGGTTGCAAAAACTCGGCTAATGGCGCCCATTGCGATGGTTCGCATAAAAACCTGTAGGCTCTAGGATCGGTAGTCGACCGGTTTTGAATACTTTTGTTACATCCCGAGACTTGCTGCTACTTGATCGCAAGTGTGGCTTGGGCCAAGCATAAACAAGCTTTTCAGCAGATGAGTGATTCCCCGACATCCACCCTACGTCACCGATCTACAGCACGACTCTGCAGTTTGGGGTTGGTGACAATATTGGCACTCCTTACCTTCATAGCTGGTACAATCATTGTGGAATTTCCGGGCTTTGCCAATGCGAGTGTACTTTCGCTACAGGCAGACGCCACGATCTTCATCGTCAATGGTGAATCTGTGCTGCGATAGGTTTCGAACCCGGCTTTTCAATTTCGCATCACCAATGCTGGCGGTATCAGTGACGGGACTCAATCGGAAGGGGGAGATGGTGACACGTTCATCGTTCAAGACGAAGCAGTCAATGCAGTGGGCAGCGCAGGTATTGCTCTTGGTATCGGAGGCATCCCACCCAGCATTGCAGTCGAATTCGATACCTGCAGAAACAGTGCGAGGTAAGTTCCAATCATGTGGGTATTGATGTGAATGGTAATTACAACTCGGTGGCCACAGCCGACATCGCCTCGGTTTTCGATTCTGGCGTCCGGTTGGATAGTTCGACTTCCATCGCCACCACCTGAACCGCTTGGATTGACTATAATGGTTCCACTTTTGAAGTGCGCCTCAACAACAATGATGCGCGACCCACCAATCCGTTGCTTAGTCACACCATAGATTTGGTCACCACTTTGGACCCATCCAGCACCTATATCGGTTTCACCTCATCGACCGGTTCAGCCTACGGCAACTATGACATCATCAACTGGGCTTACTCGGACGCGTTTGTTTCCGGTGGGATCAGTCCGGTGCCTGAAGCATCCACCCTGACCGTGCTGGGGTTGAGCTGCGCGGACTGACCACTTGGTGGAAGCATCGGCGAGCCTGATGTATTTTTACCCTACTCTGGCCCAGAGGACTTTAAGGTAACGGCTTTCCAGACAGTTGGAAAATACGGGATGATCTGCTCCCGGGCCGGTGCGATCGAGAAATTGTGAACGACGATCCAACCGGTGGGCCGCCTTGATGACATGCGCTTCAAAGTCCTCGAGGCTCAACAAACCTGAACACGAGCAGGTCACAAATATCCCGCCCGGTTTAACGAGGCTGATCGAAAGCAAATTCAGGTCTTCATATTTTTGGCGACCCTCCCAATTGCCCGCCACGTCGCGGGTAAAAATAAACTTCGGCGGATCAAGCATCACCACATCCCATTTCTCCCCGTTCTGTTGCATCTGCCGGGCTTAAGCAAAAGCATCGGCATGCACGAACTTGATGCGGGCCTGATTCAGATTGGCATTGCGCTTGGCTTGCGCGATCGCGACTTCGTCGAGATCAACTCCAGTCACCTCCGCGGCGCCGGCGGTTATCTTGGCATTGATGGAAAATCCAGCGGTGTAACAACAAAGATCGAGCACTCGCGCGTCCCTGGTGAAACGGGTAAATGCCTTGCGGTTTTCACGCTGGTCGCAGAAAAATCCCGTTTTATGGCCTTCGGCAAAATCCACTTCGTAACGGATGCCATGCTCTCGGATTTTTACTTTATTCGGTGCCGCGGCATTTGTTTCGTTGAAGGTGGATGGCTTGATCCCTTCCAGACTGCCCAGATTGTGATCGACATGCACCCGGGTAAACTTGGTTCCGGCCAATTAGTGCAACAAGGGCAACCACTTGGGCAGTCGGTGCGCCATACCCAGAGAATATATTTCGCAAAATAACGTGTCGCCGTAACGGTCGATCGTCAGGCCGCTCATGCCATCGCCATCGGAGTTAAGCAACCGGTAAGCATCACTAGTTTCATCCAATTTGAAAATATCACGTCGCAACGCCACGGCCCTTCGAATCGCGTTTTCAAAATAGATTTCATCCAATGGCAAGTCGCCGTGTGCGACAACGCGCAGGGGAATTTTGACTCGTGGATTAAATAATCCTATACCAGCCCGTTCACCAACCTTGTCGTAAACATTAACGAGATCCCCCGGCCGCGCATCCGAGGAGACTTACCTGAGCAATCGCGGAAATATCGCCGGTTGAAACGAGAAATATTTCAACTGCGCCCAAGGCTTCGGCCAAGAGCTACGGTCAATGGAGGTGGATATCGGCTTTTCGTCGGCCATACCCCTGCATGGTCGAGACTGGGCACACAGGCAAGCCGCACCAAAATATGACTCGATTAGGCTAATACAATATTGCGCCTGCAAAAGTGATGCCTAGGTCTACGGATCGATGCGTATTACCCCAATCAACAGCGCGGAGGCGGTTTTTGAATCGTTTTTTGACGAACGTCTGCGTGAACTGGATCAGTGGATTTCAGATGCCCCCGGGGCCGTTGGACTGAAGCTCACCCCGAGCTGGGCTTTCGTGATCATCAATTGGGAAATGCCCGCCAGTGACGGTCTGGTGTTAAGAATGAGTCGTAAATATGAGGCCTTCGATTGCTCGGGCTATGACCGATTGATTGCTGCCATTAATTTACCCGAGGACAGCATTATTAGTTTCACCGCAGAAACCGATGCCGGTCACCGCCAGCGGACCGGAACGCCCTGCGGCGCGACCCGTCATGAGGAATGGCTGCCACTGGATGGAGCAAAACAGATCCACTCGCTCACGATCGAAGTGCGTAATCCACACCGCGCTGCCGGTTCGGGATGGTTACTTTGGTTTGGCCTGCAAAATACCGAGCACTTGCCAGCCCATCTGGCACAATGGGACGGTTATGATGAACAATGGGACAAGTATCTGCAGCCGCCGGATTTCGAGCCCACTTTTAAACCGACCTACGGACTGATGATCAACGCCGAGGAACTGGAAGATGTGCGAAAGAATTTCGCCGACACGGATCTGCCCAGAGAATTGCGCAAAGTCGGTGAAATGGCACGAAGCACCAGGCCTGAAAGTTTGATCGGAGAGAATATCAATTTCTGGAATTTCTATGGTTTTCGTCGGGAGCGAGACATAGGTAAAATGATCACGATGCAGGGGCCGTTTGCCGCCCAGGCCGGAGTTTTTTGGAAAGACAAAGAGCTCTGCCGGCTCGCTGCCCGTTATGCCTTGAGCATGGTGCACTGTGATCATTGGGAAGACGTTTTCTTTGCCTGGATGCGTGGCAGCAATTGGGATCAACGAGGATTCGTGCAATCCATTGGAGTCATCGATTGCTCCATCATTCTTGATCTGTGCGGGGAATGGTTTACCCCGCTTGGCCGCGATCTTATATTGCGCCGCATCGCGACGGAAGGTCACGGAGCCATGTGTCATGCCTCATGGTGGTGGGAATACATGTTTCACACCAATCAGATGGTTTGGATATCACCCGCCCGACTCTACGGATCTCTCATTCTGGAGCAAACCATGCCGGCGCGACTTGAACATCACCCCAAACCGCCATCACGAGTCGCACCTCATACTGACCTTATCTGGGCCGATGTGCAGGACAATCTGGCCAAGGCCTTGTTGCCGGATGGCGGTTACGTCGAGGGACCAACCTATTTCACCTGGGTCGCCCGACAAGTGGCGTTCTGTGCTTTCTTATACGGTCGTGGTCGCGGCGAGGACGTACGCAAGCTAGTCCCACTTTCAATTTTCAAGACCACAACATTGGCCGAAATGCTTTACTCCACCGATACGGGTCAGGACATGTTACTCACCGGTGATGCTATGATGGTTGTAGGGGAAGGGGTGGCATTTCTCGCATGGTTGATGCCCGATTCACATTGGGTCACTATTTACCGCAAATCCCTGCGTCGCGCCGGGGCGGCGGCAATGCTGCTGCCCATGCGGTTGGACCGAGAGATTCCTGCCCAAGGTCCCGCATTGCTCCCGTTCTTAAGCATGCCCGATCTCGGTTACATGGCTTCCGTGCGTAAATTGGGCGCAGAAACGGTGAAACTATTCATCTTGGGCAATAAGGCCGACGGGGACCACCAGCATGAAGACAAAGGCAGCTTCATCCTCGAATGCGCGGGAGACAGTTTCGCCTTCGATTTCGGCATGGTGGATTACGCCAATCCGGTAAGCAATCTGCTCAAACAATGCCAACGACACAATATGCTGACCCCTTGGGATGAAACCGAGCGACCCAAACCACAGAACCCCATACGCACCGATGTGAAACCGATCGGGGCGGGAGACGAAAAATACTTTCAAGCTACCATCGATGCCACTCCCGGCTGGGAGGGTTGGTTCACCAAGTGGCATCGCACTTGGGACTCACCGACACCCGACACTATTACCATCACCGATGATTGGGCGGTCGAAAAAGGTAAAGGGGCCATCTTCCATTGGACCACGCGGCTTCCGATCGAACTCAGAAATAATCAAGTGGTCATCCAAGGTCGGCGTGCTCGCGTAGAATTCGACATCCCCGCCGGGGTAGAAGCACTGGTCGAGCATCTCCCGCTGATGGATCCACGCCGTCAGGCCACTGACGAACAACGTAGCGAACTGATTCAATTCGGATGGGCCCATGCCGAAACCCAGCCACGACTAACTCTCAGACAACGGGGGATATCAGGAATTTTGCGGGTCGAAATTAAGCTTTCGCTTAATTCCCAGCCCTGATTTTTACGCCACGAAACCAATTTCATAATCTTGATCCGTGTCGCCAGCAGAATGCCAAACGACGCTTTTCAATGGTTGCCAATCCAAGGCTTGAAGCATTTGCTGTAATTGCGCATGGCGAGTAACCAACTTATCAAACGAGTGAAGATCGAACAGTTTTTACTACCCCTGTTTGCCTTCACTGTTCTTACCACTTTGGCCTGTATGCTGACTATATTATGGGTCGCAGCTCCAGGAATTTCAGCGGCGCAATATGCCGCTCCCATAGGTAAGATTATATTGGTTTTTCTATTCACAAGTTTGGGCACGTGCTATTTTGAATATTTTTTCCATCGGTATGTATTGCACCAGCCTTTGTTACCTCTGGTCAAAAAACTGTATCGCCAACATACGCTCCATCATGGACTGACTAGGATTGTCCGTAAAAGTCGCCCTAATGGCCCCGATATCCTGGTCGTGGTGGAGAACAAATTTCCCATCGTGGAGGAGGAACAAGGGGAAGCCTCATTCTTCCCTTGGTTTACACTCGGTGTATTTGGAATTCTGCTAAGCCCATTCTTGATTTTAGCCCACTTCCTTATCCCTTCCTACCCTTGGTTTCTCGGAGGTTTTCTGGCTCTGGCATCATCTCTAATCCTCTACGAAATGTTTCACGCGATCAATCACTGGCCGATTGAGAAATGGTTGCCCCTGCTAGAGAACCCTCGCTGGAAATGGTTTTGGCATCCGGCCTACTCATTTCATTTGCGTCATCATGCTGTCATCGACTGTAATGAATCTATTTCCGGGTTTTTTGGAGTACCACTCGCCGACTGGACTTTTGGCACCAGCGTGGTGCCGCAAAGCATTTACGCCGATGGTGATGAGTGGCAGGAAAGTGAATTTACTCGTCCACAACCCCGGTGGCTTATTCACCAGTTGGATATTTGGGTGAAGGGCGTGGTGCAACGCCGACGTTCCACTGCTCGTGCAGATAAAGCGGAAAAGACCCAGGAAGAGATTGATCTGGCTGTCAGCAGAATGTCCGATGGGAATTCCAAAATCTAAACCCGACCAGCTAACAACTGTAATGCCAGTATCTGATGGGACACAAAAAACCCGGCTCACAGCCGGGGTTTTTGTTTGATCAAAGTCAGCTTTATCAAGCAACCCGCTCCACGACCAATGGTGGAGGTGTAGGACGCTTTGGAGCCAAACGGTAAGCTGTCTTGAAACACTCCAGGGCCTGCTCAAGTTTGGCTTCGTCGTTGTAGTGAATCATCATGAGCGGCTCACCTTGTTTCACCTGAGTGCCGACCTTTTTGATTTCCGAGACACCGGCAGCGTGGTCAATCTTGCTTTTCTTATCGTGGTTGGAACTCAAGATCGAGACACCTTGGGCAATAAAGGCGGCGTTAATGGTATGCACATAGCCGCGCTTGGGAGCAGGTAATTTGCGCACATGCTTCGCCGCCGGGAATTTGTCCGGGTGATCAACATAGCTGGTATCACCGCCTTGGGCCTTGATAAGATCTTTGAACTTCTGCAATGCGGTGCCATCGGTGAGATGCCGTTGCACCGTCTGTTTGGCAGAGAGGGTTGATCCAGCCACACCGGCCAATCGAACAATTTCCATACCCAGTTTGAGCACAAGTTCCTTCAGATCATCGGGACCTTCACCCTTCAACAGTGCGATAGCTTCTTTGACCTCAAGGGCCGTGCCTACCGTATCGCCCAGCGGTTGGTTCATGTCGGTGACCAAGGCGACGCAGCGACGTTTCATCGAGCGACCTACCCGAGTCATTGAACGCGCCAGTTGTTTGGCTTGCTCAAGATCCTTGATGAAAGAGCCGTTGCCCCACTTGACGTCGATAACAAGTCCTTCAGCACCTTCAGCCAGTTTCTTAGAGAGCACGCTACCCGTGATCAAGGGCAAGCTGGGGATGGTGCCGGTATCTTTACGGAGGGCGTAAAATTTGGCGTCTGCCGGAGCGAGTTTTTCATCCTGTTGGACAATGGCACCACCAATGCGGGCCAGTTGTTTCGTGAAATCCTCGATAGAAAGCTGACTATTAAACCCGGGGAAAGCAGCCATTTTATCGAGCGGACTGATGATGAAATCGTGCTCTACGCCACACATCATAGGAACAACCACCCCTGCTGCCATTGCCAAGGGGACCAGCACCAAGGATGTTTTGTCACCCACACCACCGGTGGAATACTTATCGATCTTAGGCTTCGCGATGTGAGACAGATCTATAACCTCACCTGATAGCATCATCTCCTCGGTCAAAATCGCAGTCTCTTGAGCAGACATATTAGCGAAATAAATCGCCATCAAAAGCGCTGCCAACTGGTGTTGCGGCATATCCCCGTCTAGTGTACTATCAACTATATATCGAATTTCCTCTTGCGTAAACTCCTGTCCATCTCGTTTCTTCTCGATCAAGTAATTGAAAGAGGGCTTGATGAACCGACGGGCAGGGATGGTGCGTTTGCTTGTCATGTGGACTGTGTGTAAATTCTGTAACAGGGCCGCTTTGCGGAAAAGTCTTTCAGCAAAGATGCTAATACTGAAATGTCGAGTCAAAACTACCCACTACTCATAGGTATACATAGGTGATCAATGCCGTATCCTCCTGTAGGCTATATAATTGCGATCTATAAGTTAACTAGAGTCAGAAGGGCATCGAATTCAGCGCTTGCAGGGCACTACTCAACCTACGTTGAGTGGGTCCATGCACGTGACGTTTAACCTTGCCGCAGAACTGGATGCAGCCCTTAAGACTGCCGCCCAACAGGCCGGACTGGAGGCGGACTCATTTTCTCCTGAAGTAAGGACTGCAGATCCGCGCCATGGAGACTTCCAATCGAATGGGGTGCTGGCATACGCCAAAGC
>DFDG01000214.1 GCA_002367815.1 Opitutaceae bacterium UBA3033
CGATCTCCATATTGCGAACACAGTGAGCAATTATCATCTCGATCATCTTCAGCATCTCGAAACCGAGGCCATCCACATCATGCGGGAGGTTGCCGGCGAATTCGAACGTCCGGCCATCCTATTTTCGGGGGGCAAGGATTCCATCTGCCTGCTGCGCCTGGCGGAAAAAGCGTTTCGCCCCTCCGAACTGCCCATGCCGCTGCTCAATGTGGACACCGGCCATCATTTCCCCGAGCTCAACGAGTTTCGTGACCGGCGCGCCACTCAACTGGGGGCAAAATTGATCGTGCGCAAGGTCGAGGACGCCATCGCCAGCGGCATTGCCACGCCCACCCCGGGCGAGATCAGCCGCAACCGATTGCAAATCCCCACGCTGCTCGCTGCGGCCGAGGAATTTCGTTTCGACTGCCTCATCGGTGGGGCCCGGCGCGATGAGGAAAAAGCCCGCGCCAAAGAACGCTTTTTCAGCTTTCGCGACAGTTTCGGGCAATGGGATCCAAAAAATCAGCGGCCGGAAATCTGGAACCTCTACAACACGCGGGTTAATCCCGGGGAACACATGCGGGCTTTTCCCATCAGCAATTGGACGGAGTCTGATGTGTGGGAATACATCAAACGCGAGCAGCTCGAGGTGCCCTCGATCTATTTCAGTCACCCGCGGCAATGTTTGCGGCGGCAGAATCAATGGCTGCCGGTCAACGATCTCGTGCCGCCCAAACCAACGGAGGAGATCAAAGAACTCATCGTGCGCGTGCGCACCATCGGTGACATCATCAGCACCGGGATGATCGAGTCACCCGCCGACAATATTGACGATATCATCGCCGAAATTGCGGCGGCCCGGGTCACCGAACGCGGCTCCCGCGCCGATGACCGCAGCTCTGAAGCCGCGATGGAAGACCGGAAAAAACAAGGATACTTCTAATCATGTCCCTTTCCATTTCAGCCATCGAGACCGATCAAGTCGGCCCATCAAATCCCGGTTCTTCGATCACCCCGATCGATATTCTGCGTTTCAACACCTGCGGCAGTGTCGATGACGGCAAGTCCACCCTCATCGGCCGTCTGCTCTATGATTCAAAGTCCCTCATGGAGGACCAGCTGGAAGCGCTCCAACGCTCCGCCGATCTCACTGGTGGTGGGCAAATCAATCTCGCCAATCTGACTGACGGACTTCGCGCCGAACGTGAACAGGGCATCACCATTGATGTCGCCTACCGCTACTTTGCCACCCCTCGCCGAAAATTCATCATCGCGGACACCCCCGGCCACGTCCAATACACGCGCAACATGGTCACAGGTGCCTCCAACGCCAACCTGTCGATCGTGCTGGTGGATGCTCGTGCCGGCGTCATCGAGCAAAGCCGCCGACACACCTGCATTGCCGCATTGTTGCGGATTCCCCATCTGGTCGTCGCCATCAACAAGATGGACCTCGTGGGTTGGAGCGAGGACCGCTTCAACGAAATCCGTGCCGAGTTCGAACAATTCCTTCCCCGCCTCGCCATCAAGGACGTCAAATTCATCCCCATCAGTGCGCTCAATGGTGACAATGTGGTAACGCTTTCGGACAAGACCCCATGGTATGCCGGTCCATCGCTCCTCGGTCACCTGGAGACGGTGCACATCGCGAGCGATTGGAATTTGCAGGGTTTCCGTTTCCCGGTGCAGTGGGTCAACCGGCCCAACAATCCCACGGATGAAAAGCTGCACGACTTTCGTGGTTTCAGCGGACAGATCGCCGGCGGCATTGTGCGCCCCGGTCAACAGGTCATGGTTCTGCCCGGGGGCATGATCACCAAGGTGAAAGAAATACACACTTTGGCTGGCCCGGTTGATGAAGCCTTCTGCCCTCAATCCGTTACTTTGATACTCGAGCATGATATTGATGTCAGTCGCGGTCAGATGATCATTGGCACGGAAGATCTGCCTGGTGCGGGAACCGAATTGCTGGCCAAGGTCTGTTGGATGCACCCGCGCGCCTTATTGCCCGGTCGCAAGTTCTTGCTCAAACACACCACGCACACCACGCAGGCAGTGGTGAGCGAAATAACGCACCGGATTGATATCACCACCCTTGAGCCCGGCCCAGCTCCCTCTGGACTCGAACTGAACGACATCGGCGAGATCCGAATCCGCACGGCTGAGCAACTGGTCTACGATGGCTATCACACCAACCGCCTGACCGGCTCTTTTATTCTCATTGAACCGGGAACCCACGCGACGGTCGCGGCCGGCATGCTGTTGCCCTCCAAGGAGGTCGTTAGACCCGACGACGCCGACTTTGTGATCTGAGACCGGTGCGGCTCACTTACAGGATTATTCCAATCCTGTAAAATCATGTTATTACCGCTGCCATGAAAGGCGTCGTCCTGCCATCCCACCAACCGCTCGCACGCTTGATGGCGCGAAGTCGACCGGCAACCGGACAACTGCCGACAACCATAACCACATTCAGATTGTCGATGAATTGGGCTCAAACCAATACTCATGAAATAGCGCCGTATAACCCATCGCTGCTCGACCTCAACATCTGCGTAGGCATCAAGTATGACCGAGCAAGCCGCTTGGCCAAATGCCCATTGCTTCATTAAACAACCCTACCCGATATGATGAAAATTGAAAATCCCTACGCCGGTCTCGATTACAGCAACTGGTTGCGCGGCAATCTCCATGCTCACACCACCGCCAGCGATGGACGCGCCCCGATTCAGGATGTCATCAATGCCTACGCCACTTTGGGTCATGATTTTCTAATGATCAGTGATCATGACATCCTCACGAATGAGGATGACTACGCCAAACTGGACAACCGCGGCCTAATATTGATTCCGGGCAATGAGGTGACCCGCAATGGTCCACACTTGCTGCACGTGGGAGCCGATAGTTTGATCGAGCCAAGTGCCGATCGCCAACAGGTCATTGATGCCATCAATGCCAGTTCCGGGTTTGCCGTGATCAACCACCCCAATTGGTTGAGTGATTTCAACCATTGCTCTTTTGAAAATCTGGCCGCATGGAGCAACTACCTCGGCATGGAAATCTTCAACGGGGTCATCTGCCGACTGGACGGCTCGCCCTACGCCACCGACAAGTGGGATCGCCTGCTCTCTCGTGGTCGCCGGGTCTGGGGTTTCGCCAATGATGATAGTCATCTGCCGGTGGTTGATGTCGGGCTCGGTTGGAACGTGGTCAACACCAAGGAACGCAGCGTGGAGGGTATATTGAACGCGATGCAACGCGGCAGTTTCTATGGATCCACCGGCGTGACCATCACCGCGATCGAAATCACTGGAAATCGCATTCGGGTGGAAACCGAGAATGCCGACCGTATTCTCGCCTACCAACAGGTCGGTTCGGAATTTGCCCGCGCCGATGCCTCCGCCATAGACATCGAAGTTCCCGCCAAAGCCAAATATGTCCGGATCGAATGTCTCGGCCGAGGGGGGCGTTCCGCCTGGACCCAGCCGTTTTATATCAGCGCGGAGTAACTTTCCTGCCTCAGTAAAGCCATGAACCTCTATGTAATCGGCGATAGCATTTCGATTCACTATGGACCGTATCTGAAAAAACAGCTGCATGGGGTCGTGGGTTACGCCCGTAAAGAGGGTGAAGAAGAAGTGCGGCTGAACTTGGATAATCCCAGCGGGGCAAATGGGGGAGATTCGTCCATGGTGTTTCATTTCTACAAGGCAAGGCAAAGACCGGAGGAATCGATGCCGATCTAATACTCGTCAACTGTGGTTTGCATGACATCAAGACGTATCGGGATTCCGGAAAGAAGCAGGTGGCGATTGAAAATTACGCCTCCAATTTGCGCGTGATCATTCAAACCATAACAGCCATGAAACCAAAGATGGTTTGGGTTCGCACCACGCCCTTGGATGAAAATGTGCATAATGCCCGGGGCGTCGGTTTTCTCCGCTTCAACGTCGATCATGAAGCTTACAATCTGGTCGCCGACGAAATCATGCATGAGGCCGCAGTCCCGGTAATTGATCTCCACACCTTCACCGCCAACCTCGGTCCCGATCTCTACTGTGACCACGTTCATTTCCATGAACCCATCCGCGAAAAACAAGACGCCTACATTGCTGGTTGGTTGGACCCGTTCAAATCCCGCCCCTGATTCGGGACGTCTGACAATCGTATGCGTTGGATCGCGATAATAGGTTTGGCCATCTGCATCATGGGTTCAGCCGCTGCCAAAGAAGGGGTCATTCTATTACACGGACTGGCCCGGACCAATTCCAGCATGGCCAAGATGGCAGCCCCTTTGGCTGACGCAGGATATGTCGCAGTCAATGTCGGCTACCCTTCGCGCACCGCGACGATTGATGAGTTGAGTGATGCTGCTATTGGTTCCGCTCTGCGGCACGAGTCATTACTTGAATGTCGGAAAATCAATTTCGTCACGCATTCCCTGGGCGGAATTCTGGTGCGGGCCTACTTCAAAAATCACTCTGAACCGCGCCTCGGACGCGTCGTCATGCTTGGCCCACCCAATCAGGGCAGCGAGCTGGCCGATAAATTGGGCGATTGGTGGTTGTATCAAAAGATCAACGGCCCCGCCGGAAACGAACTTGGCACCACCACGGATTCCAAACCCAATCAATTGGGTCCGGTTGAATTCGAACTTGGTATCATTGCGGGTGACCGTTCCATCAATTGGATCAACAGCCTGATTATTCCCGGCGAGGACGACGGCAAAGTATCGGTCGAGCGGATTAGGATTGAAGGCATGAAAGCCCACCTCGTAATCCATGCCCCACACCCGTTCATAATGAAGAACAAAACCGCGATTGCCCAGACGATTGAGTTTCTTAAGACCGGACAATTCAGTCCAAGTGAAACACTTCCTTGAGCGTTTCGGCGACCGGACTGTTATCAGGATTTGAGGGCATGATATCACACATGTGGGCCCACCAGCGTTTACACACGGGCGTCTCGGCAATCGCAGCCCAGCGGGCTTCGTCTTCGATCTCGGCATAGGCAAATAGCTGCCGCGTCGCAGAGAGCAGGAAAATGCTGTAGTTGTGCACGCCGTGTGCTTTGAGCACACTCTCGAGTTCAGGCCAGATAGGGCTGTGCCGTTTCCCGTATTCAGCTTCGTCGCCGGCGTTAAGTTGCATGACAAATGCTTGGCGAATCATGGTGGGTATTTTTCGATTTGGTTGGGAAATACAGAGAGGGCTCACACGACGCGAATCGCTGCGAGTCCGAGCAAGGCGCCGAGTCGATCCAATCGATCACCGATATGCCCGATGCCCACGGCACAATGGTGCGCCGGACCGTGTTG
Organism: Opitutaceae bacterium UBA3033; assembly: GCA_002367815.1. GTDB lineage: Bacteria > Verrucomicrobiota > Verrucomicrobiia > Opitutales > Opitutaceae > Cephaloticoccus. The sequence continues at coordinate 5,300 of DFDG01000214.1, forward strand.
ATTCCAGCGAGTCACGAATTCACGTGCGCCGCAGGAGAATCGATACCGACTGTTGGTATTGCCGATTTCCATGATGGGCCCGGCGACCGATTCCGCTTCGGCATAAAGAAGTGCGAGCTTGCCCTCCTCGGTTTCGATCACCGATAGCAGCGTCACCGGGCCGTGCTTGACCGCCATCTCCACCGAGACACCTCGTCCAACTTTTCCGTGAAAAACATCCAAAGGGCGGACCTTGGTTTTGCCCTGCGCTATTGCAATGTGCCCGGGGCCATCATGCCCCATCAACACCACATTATCCTTGAAATCCATCGCGTAGTATTCGGTGAACGAACCACCCACCCCAAACAGATCCATGATCTTCATGGCCTGCACATTTTTGACTTCGTATTCACCCGCCACTGGAATGCCCCGCGCCGTAAGCAGTGATGTGCCCAAAATAATCGAGGCGATTGTCGCCTCATTTTCAGCGACTCCGGTGCCTTTGTAGAAATACGCCATCGAACCCAAACGGTATTCCGCGACCAATCGATCCAAAGCCACCGAAGTGCGCGCGGCCTCCGCCAAATCTTCCACCGGGCAATCGGCCTGCACGTCGAAGGTGGCATGAAACTCCGCGAGTTTGGTTATAATCTCCGCCGCCTGCACTTCGCGGCGCAGCGCGGATAGTTCATCCACTTCGAGCAACTCGATGTGCGTGCCAAAGGTTGTGCACTGCAGCGTGGTGTCCGAATAAATATCAAGCATTCCGCCGTAATAATGGCCCATCAAACCAAGCCGGTTGCCATACATGGCTGCGCTGACCCGGGCCGCCTCGACCCAGGCATCCACTTCGCGCCAACATTGCGGGTCATCCTCCAAAGTCCCGGTGATCTGATGAAAGGTGACCCCGGCGCGTTTGAACACATTGGCAATCTCCGGCACCGGGCAGGCCGAGCAATGCGCGAGCCACTCGCCTGTCATTTTGGTGCGATCACCCATCCGATTGAATGCCGCATAGTCGATCGCCGCCGTCGGCTGCAGATTGAGAATGATAACCGGCACCTTAGCCCGCAGCACGACCGGCAACACTGTGGACGAAAGCGCATAGGTAGTGACGTGTAAAAAGATGACATCCACATCGGCCTGTCGGAGTTCGCGTCCGGCGGCATAGGCCCGGTCGGGATTGTCCACCAAACCGACATTGACCACCTCAACTCCCTCACGCCCAAGTTTCTCCGCCACGCGCCCGACGTAAGCTTCAAGGCGTTCCTTCAACCCAGCAAACTGCGGCCAGTAAGCATCCAGCCCTATACCGAAGAGTCCGATTTTCAAAGGGGTAATCATGTTGAAGGTTCATACCCAAAACCAATTGATTGTCGGGCTAAAGCCGAAACATCGGCCAGTCATCTATTAACGCGCCACGCAAAAGTGATTGCATAGTCATGCTTAGCCATTACTTAAGTTCTTTAGTGAAGATTTCAGTAAAGATTGATTATGCCTGTAGAGTGTTGGCAGAAATGGCCCGTTTTCAAGGCACGGGCGAATTGGCACAAATCGATCATTTGGCCAAAACCGAAGCCGTGCCCGCCAATTTTCTCGCTCAAATCCTGGGTGAATTACGCAACGGCGGTCTCGTTGTCAGCAAACGAGGGATTCAGGGTGGCTATGCTTTGGCCAAGCCACCCGACCAGATCTCGCTCTATGATATTATCAAGGTAATCGACGGGGAATTAATCGAATTCAGTGGCAACTACGATGGCCGTAGCGGGCGGCGCATGAAGGAAATCTGGGGGGATATTCGCGCAACTTTGGACGAAAAAGCCAAAAGCTACACCCTCGATACACTTGTCGCCAAGGATGACGCCGAGATGTATCACATTTGAGCCCCAACCAGGCTGAAACTCCGATGACACAGATTCAAACCGCCAAGCTTGACCAATAACTCTATTCCAATACTTTATATACCTTATGTCCTCACTTATCTTTCAAGACATTCTTTCTACCGTAGGCAATACGCCCCTCATCAAACTCAACCGCATCGCCGCCGGTCTGCATGCCAACATTTATGTTAAGGCGGAATTCTTCAATCCCCTCGCCAGTGTCAAAGATCGCATCGGCAAGGCCATGATCGAGGCCGGCGAAAAGGACGGCAAAATCAAAGAAGGCACTGTCATCATCGAACCCACTTCCGGTAACACCGGCATTGCCCTCGCCTTTGTTTGCGCGGCGCGGGGATACAAATTGATCCTTACCATGCCGGAGACGATGTCGCAGGAGAGACGCGTATTGTTGCGTATGCTCGGCGCCGAAATCGTGCTGACCCCCGGTGCCGAGGGCATGAAAGGTGCCATCGCCCGCGCCGAGGATATTCTGGCGCAACATGGCGCCAATGGCTTCATGCCTCAACAATTTGAAAATCCGGCCAATCCGGAAATTCACCGTCGCACCACCGCAGAGGAAATCTGGACCGCCACAGGTGGAAATATTGACGCTTTCGTCGCGGGTGTTGGCACCGGCGGCACCATCACCGGCGTCTCCGAAGTTATCAAGTCACGCAAAGCCATCAAGACCTTCGCGGTCGAGCCCACCGCCAGCCCAGTGTTATCTGGAGGCAAGCCCGGTCCACACAAGATCCAAGGTATCGGCGCCGGTTTCATTCCCAAGAATTGCAACATCGATATCATCGATGAGGTGATTCAAGTCAGCAACGACGACGCCTTCGAGACATCCCGTCAAACGGCACTGCTCGACGGTATCCTCGGCGGCATTTCCACCGGGGCCAACATCTGGGCTGCGATTCAAATCGCCAAGCGCCCTGAATTTGCCGGCAAGAACATTGTCACCGTGGCCTGCAGTTTCGGTGAACGCTATCTGTCGACTGCCTTGGCAGAGAAAGCCCGGCTCGAAGTCGCTTCCTAAGTTGCACAGACGCCAGTCGTCGTTTTCATATGCCTCGTCTTAAGGCTCGCCTGCAACCGCTCAACTGCGTTTGCAGGTAACTGACGCGACATGCCATGAATCTCGACGACATCAAGTCAGCCCTCCTCAACTCTTACGAGCAAGATGGCGGCATCAATCACCTCGATGGGGTTAATCTGCCAACGCAGGACTCGGTGCAACAACTGGCATCGGATTACATGCATCTGATTTTCCCCGGATTTTTTGAGGAGACCTGCCTGACCAAGCAGGATGTGCCGGAGCATGTCGCACAATTACTGGCAAAAGTTGAAAATCGCCTGCGCCACGAAACCGAAAAAAGCCTGCGGTTTGCCAAGAATCCTGATCCGACGAAACATGCCCAAGAGCTGACCATTGCGGCACTCAACGAGCTGCCCCGGTTGCGAAAGATCATTCAGACTGATGTCGCCGCCGCCTTCGCTGGCGACCCTGCCGCTAGCAGTGTGGAGGAAATCATTCTCGCCTATCCCTGCGTGTTATCGATTTCACTGCAGCGTTTTGCCCACGTGCTATACACCCTTGGCGTCCCTTTGTTACCCCGCATGTTGACAGAGTATGGCCATGAGCGCACCGGATCGGATTTGCATCCGGGAGCCAAAATTGGGGGCCACTTTTTCATCGATCATGGCACGGGAGTGGTCATCGGTGAAACCTCTGAAATCGGTGAGCACGTGAAACTTTATCAGGGCGTTGCGCTCATTGCCCGATCCACTGCTGGGGGCCAAGCTTTGCGCAACCAGAAACGTCATCCATCCATTGGCGACCGAGTCACGGTTTATGCCAGCACCACGATCATGGGTGGCGATACCTTTATCGGTTCCGGTTCAACCATTGGCGGCAACATATTTGTCACCCACAGTGTGCCGGAACGATCCCTCGTCGTAATGGAGGAAATGGGGCTAAAGGTGCTCGATAAAAACGCCCATTACGCCAGTCTGCGAAACGATTGGACCATCTAGGCCCAAAATCAATTCACGCTTGGTCGGATTTTTTATATTCGCGATGGCCTGCCTTTTGGACCTCACGCAAATCGCCAATCAGTTTGGTGGCATCCGTATTATTTCCCGCCTTTAATGCGGTCTCGATGGCCGTGAGAATGATATCCAGCTTTCCCAACTGCTCCCGGTAACCGGCGACAAATTCTATCCGCTCTTCCTCAAGCAAATCGGCGGTTTTGACTGGAGCCAGGTCCCGTGCCGTAGTGACCACCTCCCGCATGATGCCAACCAATTCAAGCGAAGATTCATTCTTGGAGGCATCACCCACCTGACGGCGCAATTTGCGATACGCCGTGTTCATCCGGTCCATTTGCTCTTCCAATTTGGTGACTTCCTTTTCGGCCGGGTCATGGACTACGGGCTCAGACGCATGCCCTTTAAACATCATCGTCGCGCTAAACAAAGTATAGAAAAACAAAGAGCGCATAGTCATGGAGAAGTGGACATCAAAAGGAATCTCAAGGTATCTGCAAAAACATTTTTGTAACAGGTCTGTCAGAATTTTAGCCAAACTTGATGCCTTGAGCCAGCGGCAGATCCTTCGAGTAATTGACGGTGGCCGTCTG
>DFDG01000113.1 GCA_002367815.1 Opitutaceae bacterium UBA3033
GGCTTTAGCGCAACGTCTGCACCACTTGTTGTAAAGAACTTAGCAGTAATAGGTGTAGGAGGCGGCGAATTTGGTATTCGTGGCTTCTTTGATGCTTACGATATCGAAACCGGTGCGAGAGTTTGGCGCCACTATACCGTCCCTGCTGAAGGCGAGCCTGGATACGAAAGTTGGTCCGGTAATTCTTTCGAAACCGGCGGCGCACCCGCATGGACCATTGGTGCATACGACTCCGAGCTTGATTTATTGTATTGGACAACTGGAAATCCTTCCCCAGATTGGAACGGAGATGCGAGGCTAGGAGACAATTTGTTCTCAGATAGCGTTTTAGCAATTGATCCGGATTCGGGTGAAAGGAAATGGTACTACCAATTTACACCCCATGATGTATGGGACTATGACGGTAACACACACCTTTTTCAGGTTGATTTAAATCAAGGAGAGAGCGTCACAAAGGCTTTAGTTCAGGCAAATCGTAATGGGTTCTTTTACGCAATCAATCGCGAGAACGGAGAGTTCATACGAGCAACCAGTTATATGGAGCAGCTTAATTGGGCTGAATCTATGGAACAAAATGGGCGCCCCGTAGTTAACCCCGAAGCTATGCCTTCAGAAGAGCCGACTATGCGAGTTTGTCCTGGCGCACTCGGAGGAATGAATGGGTCTGTTTCAGGATCGGTTAATACTTCATTGAATCTAGCATTCTTGCCTGTAATTGAGAGCTGCCAACTCATGCAAAAAGGAATAAGCATGCATGTTGAGGGCCAACTATTTATGGGTGGATTACCTGTGTCTGTAGATGGGGTCTCTGATGAATCTGGTGAAACTCCATCATATGGTCATATTACTGCAATGAATTATCAAACCGGCGAAGTCGCATGGCGTCATTATGATGCCGAGCCAATGCTCGCTGGTACTCTAAGCACTGAAGGCGGGTTAGTTTTTTCTGGAAGTCAAACTGGTCACGCTTTTGCACTCAATGCTGAAACGGGAGAAGAGGTTTGGAGAGCTCGTTTAGGAGGGGGAATCAGAAGTCAGCCAATAGCCTATGAGTTAGACGGTGAAAGTTATGTTGCGATTGCCTCTGGAAATTTCGGCGGTATATCGGCTTTTTCGGGTGCAGATACTTCAATCATACCGGAAGGGGGGCAGCTTTATGTTTTTAAGCTTTCGCGCGAATAAAGAATCGACTAATCAAATTTTGGAGCGATTTTTATTCCGAAGATGCCGAACAAAGTGAGTTAATACCGGTGACGGGCTAGCGGCCGCTAGTGGGTCGAGCTTTTTGGAGCCGCGGGTCGCTCGGTCCGCATATTTAGAGGCTCTGTGTGGTGGAACGGCCTGTATTAAATTTCGCAGTAACCGACTACAGGTTCAAAAAATACCAGTATCCAATTTACCGACATACTGGATGGAGCGCCCTGGATATGAAACCATCTCGCTACCTTTTAACACTCGCCCTCCCGCTTTGCGGGATCTGGCTTGATGTAAGCGCTCAACAAAGAGATTTTCATCGCATCGACATCGGTCATGCAGAACTCTCCGTGATGGAGTGGGCTGCCGACAGCCCGGAGGCCGAACTGATCCTCGCCCTGCCGGGCTCCGGTGGTGACTACTCGAGGTATAAGCGTGTCGCACCTCTGCTCGCCGAGGCCGGCTATCGGCTGGTAGTGATCAACCAGCGCGGCATTATGGGCAGCAGCGGGGAACTGGAAGACCTGACCTTGCACGATCTCGCCGATGACGTCATTGCCGTAGCCGATCGCTTGGGCGCAGACAGGTTTCACATGGCGGGCTGGGCCTTTGGAAATCGAACTGCTCGCATGCTCGCCACCGACTATCCCGATAGAGTAGCGAGTGTCACTCTTATTGCTGCCGGCGGTATCGTGCCAGCTCTCACGGAAAGCGGTGAACTTGCCAGTCTGCTCGGCAATTCGGATCTGCCCTTCACCGAAAAAGTCAGGCTGGCAAGAAGGACACTGTTTTCACCGGCCACTGACGATGCGCTGGTGGAGGAATACGCGAGAGAACTCAATTACTGGCCTGAGGCCAGAGTCGCCCAGGGCCAAGCAAACCGCAATACCCCATTGGAAGAATGGGTCGCCGGCGGCGAAGGGCCGCTGCTTATGGTCATGGGTGAGGATGACCTCACCGCGCCGATCGAGAACGGTAAAATCATGAAAACCGAGTACGGGGACCGACTCACCCTCGTGGTGATACCCGACGCCGGACACGCGTTGGGCCTGGAGAAGCCTGACGAAACCGCAGCAGCTATCGTTGAGTTCCTTAAAAACCATCCCCTGTAATCTTAGTGTTCTTTGCTCTTTCGTTTTGCCTGAAGCTACTTTCCTTCACTTATTCTGGAGACAACATCTATTTCAGTTGCAGGATTGGCATCATCTCCCGGGTCATGGAAAAAGCCGGCCTCAACAATCACTGATATGGGCTCGCTACTAGCTGAAATGCAGGCGATCACATGGTTGTCGGGGTCATCATCAACAAGAGTATCTGGATTTACATAGATACCATTGCTTAATTCAATTGAGACGGCCAGGCGTTGCGGCTCTAGAAGGTCAGCTCCCTGTGGTCCGGTAACACCGCCCTGCCAAACCAGCTGAATGGCCTGGGAGCTTTGCTCAGGGCATTTGCCTGCTAGCCCGGGGGTATCAGGTGCAAATAATTCAGCCAACACGAGGCTTGGTCCCGATTCCAGAGAAGTTACTTGATTGCTGCTTAGACCAAGCAATGAGTTGCCGTCTGAGTCATTAAGCTCAGATACAATTTCCACGCCAGCAGGCAATGAATCGCCCGGACTAAATTCGCCTATAAGCAAGATGGTTCTTTGCTCCAAAGGTTCCAAAGCTGGTCGAAGAGTCGCACAAAGCGGAGTGACGCGTTCACCAGTGCTTAGCTCGACCGCAAAGGCTTCCGGGGAAATAGTAGTTCCATCTATTTGCACGGAAAATATCACCGGCATGCCATCCTGATTTGCTGCAGGTGGTAAACCGCAAAGACGAGTTGCTCTGGGCGGAAGCGGGTCGAGTCCATGATAGATGGACAATATTTCAGGCCTGGCGTTTTCTTCTTGAGAAAATGCAAATGATGACAAAAAAAGTAAAAAACCGACAAAAAGAGGCTTCATGTTGGTTGCTCCTCGTACTCAGGGTGAGCTACACGTAATAAAAGTTAGTCAGCTTCAGCCAATGCTTGCATCGCTCCCAGTGCATTGATAAACATGCCACGACGTCTTTCAATATCTGCACCTTTCGCAGCCTGATCTGCCAGGTTTGATACATCATAAGTTAATGTATAAAGCATCTTTGACGTGCTGTCTGTCACTGGTCTTGATTCCATAAACCCGTGATAAAGGAGGTCCGATTTAAGGTCTATCTAGCTCAACTGTGTGATAAGGCTCCAAGGTATCAATAGCGTCCACCGGCTGGCTATTCACATCCCATTTAAAAAGCTTTGCTATAATTCGATCTTGTTCAAAATCTACGATAGTAAAACCATGCTCTTCAATCGGTGGCACTTGTTCCAGGAAGTCCAAATATTGCGAAGGCGCCGAAGACACACCACGAACCACTGAGGGGAATCCTCGAATCGAAGTGCCAACCGGCCCACACAGAACATTAGTGATGGGGTTGTCGCTGAAATCCAGACTACCAGCGCCGTGCATCGTTCCGACACCCGTGGCATGAAGATCGCCCGCTATTACTAGAGGATTTCGGTGCTTCATATCTGCCAATGACTGCATGATGCGGTCGTGCTGATCCAGCCAGCCTTGTCGCCAATGAGCCTTGGGAATTTGGGTAGTCAATTGACCCGTCTCCGGATGAATTACATCTGGATACCACTCGCCCCATTTCCCGGCGGTCCATCCGGGCGGATTGGAGGGCACATGGACAAGATGACGAGTGTCTTGTGATGCCGTGCGCTGAACCAGCCAGTCTTCAACATTACTATCCAGAAAAGCGGCATTGAGTTCGCCAACGCTCAATGTGCGGCGCACATCGTAAAGCAACACCTCTAACAACTGACCGTAGCGCAAAGTGCCGAAACTTTCGGAGAGATCTCCGCGGGCAGAGCTCGTAGAATATGGCAAACCGAGTGGGCGCATAACATCAGGAAGAAACTCTGGGTAATACAGTTGCTGAGTAGTGCGCGCAAGCTGTAATTGAAACCATGGAACCGGATAGGTAAT
>DFDG01000075.1:0-2199 GCA_002367815.1 Opitutaceae bacterium UBA3033
GTCGCTTCAACGTGGCGGGTTTTCTTTTGCCCGAATTGCTCACGCCAAACACGCCCCTACCCCACAATGGGCTTCAGCTGAAAGTGTCACGTATTACGTGACACTTTCAGTTGCAGCCCATTGTGGGGTAGAGGCGTGGTTGGCGTGAGCAATTCGGGCAAAAAAAACCCGCCACGTTGAAGCGACGGGTGGGGAATATACGAATTGTTGAACGGACTTATTTCTTGGCGGCGCGTTGGGCACGGAAGACCTGCTTAAACATTTGCCAGGCGAGCCAAAAAACGCCGCTCATGCAAGCGGCGGCCAGTGCGCCCCAAAGTTTGATCATATGCGGATCATTGGAAGGCACATGCTTCTGCAACACGCCAAACATGAACACAAAGAAAAGTATGACCAAAATGGCATCTACCAGCAGGCTGACGGGAGTGGTGTGTTTTTGCTCGGACTGTTCCATAGGTCGAAAAGAGACCAAAATGAGAGGCTTTGTCCACGGTAATTTCCGCGAGGCCTTCAGTTGTGCAATAGTCGGGTAGGTTTGCGCAGAGGTTCCTCTGGCCTGCTGGAATCGATTTTACCATTCAGCATGCAAGACCAAGCTAGATAGGCTTACTTTGCGGGCTTCTTTGGCATCGGGGGCACAATGACGACCGGGCAGGGGGATTGCTTGACCACCCCGGTGGCGGTGCTGCCAGCCAGCAGATCGTAGAGCGCGGAATGACCATGCGAGCCCATCACGATATAGGCCGCACGTGACTTGCGGGCTCGATCGAGAATAATCGGCACGGGGACTCCGGTTTTCAAAACGATGCCGACATTGAGACCGGACTGCTGCAGGCGTTTCTTGTGTTGCAGGAGTTGCTTGCGAGACGTGGCTTCGCTGACGTTGATGATTTCCTGAATATTGGCCAACACTGCACCATATTCGCTGGTGATGACGGGAGGCACGACGACGTGCAGGAGAAGCAGGCGGCCATTGATGGCCCGGGCGAGGTTTACCGCCGCCTTGAGCACATGGTCACTCACGGGAGAGAAATCAATCGGGGCAAGAATCGTTTTCATGATGATTAATTATAGCACGGGTGCGGTTAAATGCCACGCGCCTATTGCCCTTCTCTTTGCATATTCTGTTTTGGCCCGTTATGTCACTGAGTTGAGGTTAAAGATGCATCAATGAACTGTGCTAATTTCAATTTTCGGATTGCTAATCGGTGGGGTGGGCATCCCCTAGTTTGGTGTTCGCTTGCATGAAATTTAGAACCTCCTTTCAAGCCTTTTTCCTGGCATTCATTCTCATTTCGTTGACGAGTGCGGCATCTGTTGAATCAGGGGTGAGCGCTACCGCCGATAGTTCTGACTCTAAAGCCGAGTTGATTGGGCCGATCACGATACCGGGGGGTGACTTGGATTCGATGCTGGGATTGTTGGAGCGGTGGACGGGGCGATCCGTCCTGCGACCGCAGAATCTCCCGGCGCTCACCCTTACTTTGAATCTAAAAGACAAGGTGACAAAAGCGGAAGCAGTCCGGGCATTGGAAACCTTGCTTAACCTAAATGGCATCGCGGTGACGCCTTTGGGCGATCGGTTTTGGAAGGTCACGCCGTTGAGTGCGGCCAAATCTGAGGCGCCCGAACTGATCGATGGCACCACGTTGAATCTACCAGCGAGCGGACGGACGGTCAGCAAATTGTTTCAGCTCAACTTTCTTCGGGTCGGCGAATTCATGCCGCAGGTGGCGGGATTGCTCAACCCGGCGGCGGGCAGCCCCCCGGTGATTTTTGACAAGGCCAATTCCGCCCTCATCACCGATTCGGTCAGTAATCTGCAGCGGATTGAAACCTTGGTGAATCAACTCGATCAGCCGATGCTCAATGGGTTGACCCCGAAGTTTTACACGCTGCGCTCAGCCAAGGCCAGTGAAGTGGTGGCTCGGTTGCAGGCCATGCTCACGGGGCCCATGCAAACGCAATTGGGCAGTGCCACAAGTTACAATGCGGATGACCGCACGAACCAGATCGTGCTCATCACTGATTCCCGCCAGCATCCTTTCTTTGACGAATTGATCGCCCGGCTGGATGTGCGGGCCGACCCCAACACGCGCAACGAAGTCATTTATCTCAAACATGCCGTGGCCAAGGATGTCGCGTCGATTCTAAGTGATTTGGTCAAGGGTCAGAACAATGCCTCATCGACTAATGGTC
>DFDG01000075.1:2438-2752 GCA_002367815.1 Opitutaceae bacterium UBA3033
GTCAAAAAACAGTGCGAGCCGCAACAGCAACGCCAGCCACGACCAATGCCGGTCCGGTGGTGAATCCGGCAGTTGCTTCGCTGGTTCCCCAGCTGGGATTGGAATCATCGAATCAGTTTAGCAGTGTGCTCACGATTTTGCCGGAGGAACGTAGCAACGCCATTGTGATTTCCGGGACGGTGGATGATCTGCGTCTGATCCAGGAACTGGTGGCCAAACTAGACGTGCTGCTTGCGCAGGTACGGATCGAAGTAGTGATTGCTGAAGTGACGCTCAATGGCGATGCCACTTCCGGTATCAGCGAAATGGGACTG
>DFDG01000075.1:3047-6775 GCA_002367815.1 Opitutaceae bacterium UBA3033
AGCGAAATGGGACTGCAGATAGATGCAGATCGTCTGGTTGGGTTTTCAGGCACCGCCGGTGGGATCGGCGTGACCGGTGGGGCGCTATCACGACCGGCTACAGGTGGGATTGATCTGGCCGCGCTCATCTCCCTTGGCACTACGCCACGCAAATCAAACATCAACATTCTCTCCGTGCCGAATATCGTGACCACCCACAACAAGGTGGGAAAAATATTTGTGGGTGAACAACGGCCGGTGATCAGCAGTTACTTGAATGATTCAAATTCAACGTCGGGCAATGTGGGGTCGGGTTACCGTTCAACCGTGCAGTCCCAAAAGATTGGCATCACCCTCACCGTCAAACCACTCATCGGCCAGGATGGTTCGGTGCAATTGGAGATCGAGCAAAATGTTGAGGATGTGTTGCGCGAAGTCACGATTGACGGTAATCCGCAACCTTTGATTGGCAGTCGGGAGACCAACTCTTTTGTCAGCGTGAAAACCGGAGAGATCATTGTGTTGGGTGGGCTGCAACGGGAGACCCAATCCAAGAATACGAGTCGATTGGGCCCAATCCCATTTTTAGGTGATTTGTTTGGCTCACGATCACGGAGCAAAACGAGGACGGATCTGGTTTTCTTTCTGCGGCCAACGATTTTGACCAACACGTCGGATGATAATGTCAAAGCGATGAATCAGATTGAGAAATTCCCTGATTACCAACGGGCCAAATTGAAGAGCGTCTTGGAACCAACGGGGAGTGCCGAGCATGGCAACGGTAACTGAAGTGTTGCCGGCGGAGCTGGCCGCCCGGTTGGATGAATCGGCGTTGCGCAAAATTAACGAGGCGCCGCGGGATGAACGTCTGGCGGCGTTGGCGCAGGCATTGGGTCAGCCTCCCGGTGAAACGCTGGTGGAACTCGCGGGGACCACCGGATTGTCGGTCGTCACGGAGTTAAAAATCGACGAAGAAACACGACCGTTGTTACCGGCGCGATTGGCCGCGGAATTCCAGTTGGTGCCATTGAAAATTGCAGCAGCCAAAGCAGGTGAACTGCACTTGGCGACATCGTGGTTGCCCGACGATATTGCGACGGATTGGGTGCATACTTTTACGCCGCGTGAGATTCACTGGCACCTCGCCGCCGCAGAAAAAGTGCAACAATTGATCCGCGACAATTATGGCGTGGGGGCTGGCAGTCTGGATATGGCCGATGAGGTGGATGTAGCCTTGGCGGAAATTGCGGGTGACACGGATGCGGATGAAGATGCGGCCGTGGTCCGATTTGTGACCGATGTGATTACCCAGGCGATTGAGGACAATGCGACGGACATCCATTTCGAGCCGCAGGAAGGTCAGTTGGGTATTCGCTACCGGGTCGATGGGTTGTTGGTGCCGGTGCCGGTGCCGGAAAATTTGCTGCGCTTCCAGGATGCCATCATCTCGCGGTTGAAAATCATGGCGCGGCTGAACATCTCGGAGCGTCGCCTGCCGCAGGATGGACGCATCAATTTCAAAGCGGGCGGCAACTCGCTGGATATTCGCGTATCCACTATTCCAACGATCTACGCCGAGAGTGTCAGTTTGCGTTTGTTGAACCTGCGTCGTGAAGCTTACACGCTGGATCGGATCGGGATGGATGCGGGAGAGAAAGAACGCATCGCGCGCGTATTGGATTCACCCCACGGAATTGTATTGGTTACCGGACCTACCGGTTCGGGAAAGTCGACATCGCTCAATGCGTTTCTGCGCGAAATCAATTCGACCGATCTGCGGATCATTACGGTCGAGGATCCGATCGAGTATGAAGTGCCTGGGGCCAATCAAATCCAGGTGCGCCCGGAGATCGGCCTCAACTTTGCCAGCGCCCTGCGTCACATCCTGCGCCAGGATCCCGATGTCATTATGGTGGGCGAAATTCGCGACCGGGAAACCGCGGACATTGCGATCCGGGCTTCGCTGACCGGGCACCTGGTTTTCACCACCATCCACACCAATGACGCGGCCGGGGCGATCACCCGGCTGATCGACATGGGGATCGAACCTTTCCTAATTGCGTCGGCCATTGAGTTGGTGATCGCACAGAGGTTGGTGCGGCAACTGTGCCCGAAATGCGCTCGGCCAGAAAAAGTGTCACCGAACAAACTGCGTGATACACTTGCCGTGTTGGGGATTGATGCATCCGAAGCCGAGGGGGTGGAAACTTTGATGGCCCCGGTGGGCTGCGATTTTTGCCGGGGGACAGGTTTTCGCCGACGGATTGGTTTGTTTGAGATCTTACGGCCCAACGAAGAAATGCACGATTTGATCGTTAAGCGGGAATCCACCCGGACGCTGGCCCGCTGTGCGGTCAAGCACGGCATGCGCACCCTGGCGCAATCCGGCTGGGCGCGAGTCCGGGCTGGCGATACCACCTTGGAAGAGATCTTGCGGATCATTAGTGTGAACGACCGCTGAACATGGCGAGCTTTGCCTATACCGCCCGGGATGCTCAGGGAAAAACGATGCGCGATGTGATTTCTGCTGCGTCGCGGAAGGAAGCGTTGCGGGTTTTGATGGCCCGGGGTTTGCAACCGCTGGAGTTGAAGGAATCAACCAACGCAGGTGTGCCCATCCCACTCCATCAACCGGCGGCCCGCATCGTTGAACGCCAGCCCGTGGCCCGCGATCTATTGCCCTTTCTAAAGGCATTGACCGAATTGACGTCGAGTGGTTTGTCACCCGGCGAGGCGGTGCGATTGTTGGCCAATCGAATGAAGGAACCACGTCTACGGACATTGTGTGGGCGCCTGTGGGATCGGTTGAAAGAAGGACAGACTTTGTCGCTGGCCATGGAGAGCATTCCCCTGGTATTCGATATTCAAGCGGTGAGTTTGGTGCGCGCGGCGGAGGCTACGGGCAGTCTCAACGAAGTGATGTTGCGATTGATTCAACACCACTCCGAGCAGCGGGAACTGAAGCAGAAACTCACCACGGCACTGACGTATCCCTTGTTTGTGTGTCTCGTGGCTTTTGGCGTGATTTTGTTTTTTGTTTTTTTCCTGATGCCACGATTGCAGGCGTTGTTGACCTCGCTCGGGGGTAAACTGCCGTTATCAACGCAATTGCTGGTCACCGGTTCAGAGCTGCTGGTCAGATACGGACTCATCGTCATTCCGTTGGCAGTGGTCGGAGTGCTGTTGATCTGGCGCTGGCGTAAAACTGAAACCGGCCGGGCGACAATTGATGCTCAACTGGTGAAGTTGCCGCTGATCCGCACGTGGGCGATCGATATTGGCGTGTTGGCCTTTGTGCAGACACTCGCAGTGTTGTTGGAAAACGGCATCAATACGGTGGAAGCCTTGCGGTTGACTGAACGCACCGTGCCCAATCGAACCATGCGCGCGGCGATGCGACAAGCGACCGAACGGGTGTTGGAGGGGGATAGTTTATCCTTGGCCCTCACGCGCACCGGCTATTTTCCCGATCTGGTGCTGGATCGATTGGCGGTGGGCGAGAGCACGGGGAAACTGGCGCCGTGCCTGCGTGATATTGCGCGGCATTACGCGTCGCGGCACACGCAACGTCTCGAACATTCGGTAGGGATCATTGCGAATGGCGTGCTATTGTTCGCCTTCGCTTTCGTGGGATTTCTCGCTTATGCCATCGTCGCGGCGGTGCTTAGAGTGAGCGCCAGTTTCCATTTCTGAGGACCAGGGCGTTTCCATTTGGAGCGGCCTTTACGGTAGGTGCGTCGGGCTGAAGT
>DFDG01000075.1:6967-10390 GCA_002367815.1 Opitutaceae bacterium UBA3033
GCTATTGGAGCGCGTGCCAGCACGCTGCCTACCGCGATCGAAATCATAAAGTTACTTCGCGGGGGCAATGACCTCGATGGAGTAGATGCGGAAGTTCACGTTGAGTAATCCGGAGTTGGCCCGATCAGTAGCCAATACGCATTGATCTATGCCGAGGTAGGGCGCCTTGGCCGAAAGTTTTTCGTAGAATTGCAAAATCGCCGACAGGCTGACCTGACGAATATTGACCTGCAAACTGTGCAAAGCGAATTGATCGGTGCGGTCGGTGCGCTGTGAGCCTAACTCGGCGTTGAGGCCGCTCAACATGGTGTTCAAGGCGGCGAAACTTTGGGCGGAGTCCATTGCTTTCGTTGAATCCAGTGACTGGCCGGCCGAGGCGACCCGGGCCAAAATACTGTCGCGATTTTGCAACCAAAGTTCCTGAGCTTCGCGTTCCAAGCTGGCGGATTGCCAACCGCGATACTGTATGCCGACACGGCTGTTAAGGGCCATGCTCCACCAAGTCAGGGCCATGCCGGTGAAGATCAAAATCAACCAGCGCTCCCGGGCTGAACGTTGTAGGAAAAATTGCTTCATGAGCTGCCTCCCGGATGCGACCAGTCGGGCTTGAACGTTACTTCAAGTTGGAAACTGGTGCGCCCCGCGCGCATGCGGGGATCGCGAATATCAACCTTTTCAACCCCGGCGGTTTGGCGCAGGGCATTCTCGTAATTGCGCAGATCACCCGCATCAGAGGTTTGGGCATCAATTTCCAACTGCCGTGGACCGTTGGTGCTGACGCGCAAAAACTCCACGGATGCAGGCCGGGGGCTGTTGACCACGGCCAGCATCTCAAAGGGTCTGAGTTGCTGAGCAGTCATTTTTTCAAGTCGGGAAGCCAGGGCTTGGGCTGACTCGATTTGTTGCACCTCAGGGGTGCGATCAGCCAATTGTTGCTGTTTGCTTGCGAGCAAGGAGCGCGAGGCCCAAAGCCCGCCCTCAAGTAAAATGCACAGGGCCAGTGCAGCCGTGGACGTTGCGAATAGCCGCCATAGCAGGGTAGAGTGGCGTTGCTCACTTTGTCGGGTGGCTAACAGGGCCTTGTCCCTGATGTCCGCCAGAGTAAGCGCAGCGGCGGGTAGGGTTGCCTTTTGGCCGTTTGGTCCCGATAGACTTAGCCCAACTTTATCAAGTGATTCCGCCGTTACGTTGCCCTGAGAGGTTGATATTTTATGGACAGGAATGCCCGTACGTTTTGAAACCTCAGCCAGAAGCTGGGCGCGAGTTTCATTCGCATCGTCACTGCTGCTCATGGCACGGGAAAGGATCAAGGAGGGCAGTTCGCACGCATCGTCCCAGGCCACCGCCGTGATGTGGTTGCTGCTTTCAAAGAGTATGGCGGATGATTCCTTCCTGCTGATTTTTGTCGCCGCCCAGTATAGAAACTCCGGCAACACGGATTGGGCTTCTCCCCATTTCTCCTGCTCTGCATTGGAGAATGTTCTACGATAGGCGGCATAAACCAGAGCGTGACCGCGTGATGCAGACAATACGCTGCCATGAAATAATTGTTCGAGTGAAAATGGCGACAAAGTCTCCAAGGCAAGCTCAAGCTGGGCTGGCAGGGGAGATCCGTTGACGAGGGTTATTCGCCGCACAAAGAAGCGATCACCAGGGAGCAAGATCACCGGGGTATTGCGCGATTTGTTATGAGACGAGGCAGACATTAAAATCCGTTGTTCTCCCTAATTTCGAGAATACGAAATCCGGAGTCGATGCTATTGCGTGTCCAGGGTCGAGGATCAGAGGTTGGGGCATCGGGGTCGCCGGTGGGATTCGGCTGGGTTGATGCTGAGCCACGTTGCACATTTACGACGAGTTGAAATTTGCGGCTGCCGTATCGGGTGACGATGTGGAGGCGAAGTTGGATTGCATCAACACCCACTTGGGTGGAGCCCGAGTCTTGCCCGGGAACAGACCCCACCTCGGCCAGCGATGAAAATCCCGGATGCGAACCGCCGGTCACTTGCTCGCGTCGCGCAACAATCTCTTTGGCATCCAAGCCCAGCGCGGTTAACACCTCAATTCGGGCGGTGTTAAGGTTGACCTGATTAAAGGAAAAAAGACTGACGTTATCGAGGAAGCGTTGGCCGGCTTCGTTCCAATCACCGTTTTCATTGCACAACAACTGACGGACTACCGGCATCAACTTCAGTTCGTGGTATGAGCGCAGAGCTTCATACGGCGGAATCAAATCGGGAACACCATCCTGACTTTGGGTGGTTGAAGATTCAGTGTATTGGGCGGGGTATTCGACTTTGGTCCAAGCGAGGATTGAATCGACGACTCGATCTGCATCCGAGGAGATGAATTCGAGGGTGAGTAATAGATTATGGAGGGTGGCAGGATCGATGTTGGCCAGGGAAATTTTACCGCTCTCGTCTGCCACGATCACCTCGGTTTGGAATCCGGGGGGGGGCGAATAATTTGCATACGTCAAAGGCTCGCCCCAGCCCTGACTTGGAATGTGCAGGCCCGTGTCCACGGCCTGAAAGTCGGCCAACACCGCCAGCGTGACTTGCAGAGCCGAGTAGGCTTCATCGCGCAATGGTTCCAGTTGGCTCTTTCGTGCTTCGGTGAGCAGCTCCGTGTGAGCCCGCGCAATGAATCGGGTGAGCAGTAACGAAGTGAGCAAGACCAACCCGAGCACAAAAAGAATGACCGAGCCGCGTTCTTTTGCAGCGTAATACGGGTGCCGGGGGTTGGATCTGGAGAAGGCCATTGGCATCAAAATACGGGGGCGCCGCCCGGCGCCAGAGGCAGCGTTATCGTGCGCGTGGTCTGGAGTTTTCCGTAGGTGAATTGCAGCACGATTTGCTCGGGCACTTGCCATCGATTTTCAGAGCCTCGGCGCACATTGCGTTCGTTGCGCCACGTGCCGCCGTCTTGGTCGTAGTAATTGTATGTCAGGTCAGTGATGAGAGGCGTGATGGCGGTTTCATGGATGCTGGCTTCATCCTCCTCCAACAATGAGCGCCAGAAGATCACCAATCCCTGATTGGAGACCAACCCCAAGGTGCAAGTTACAAGGGGCGCGGGGGTGTTGCCCCAATGCAACAACCGGTCGCCTTCAATGAGCTCGAAGACGAGGCCGGTTACGGTGCCATAGCTGGGGGTGCGGATTTCATGGATGGAGAAGGGCTCGGCATGAAGCCGGCCGGATGAAGGCAGTGCAGCTCGCCGCAACATTGATTCAAGGTGTTGGGTGGCCGCATTGACGTGTTGGTCAAAAAGTCGTTTTTCGCCACTTCCGCCCCAAATCTCAGTCATCGAAAATACAAAGCTGAGCAAGGCGCCCAGCAACATGGCCATGAGCGCGATTGCCACCAGCAATTCGATCAAGGTGAAAGCGGCCCCTGGTGTTTTACGGAGATCGGAAGAGCG
>DFDG01000015.1:0-361 GCA_002367815.1 Opitutaceae bacterium UBA3033
GATATTTTGCACAACCCAACTAATCCTGAAAATGAACAACCACCCCCTTATTGAATTGAAACACGACCTGCGCGTGCATCTGACCACACAACCTGAAACCCTGGCCATCAATGGCGGTTTGCAACCGTTTGCGATCGCCACCTCGCGTGACACTTTGCTCGCGCAGGTGCAAATGCCCGAGCGATCCCATCCATCCGAACGGATCGTTTTCCACTGGATGATCGGCTCCTTTGTCTCCCGCGATGGCGGTGACTCCTGGCAGCGGGTGGAACACCGGCCGGGACAAAATGAACTCTACATGGAAGGTGGCTCCATTGTCCTGCCCGACGGCAAAATGTTTCTGCTGGACACTTATGTCACC
>DFDG01000015.1:622-1824 GCA_002367815.1 Opitutaceae bacterium UBA3033
CCGGGGCTTGGCGCAGATTTTTTCCAACGACCTTCGCATCTTCGAAGGCCCGTTCGAAGTCACCTTCGATCTTCCCGGAATGGACTTCGAGGGCGTCGACGACGGGGGCAACCCGCATCGGGCCGAGCGGTTGCATCGGCGGATTCTCGCCCTGCCCGGCGGCGATCTGCTGGCCACAATCTACGGCTGGTTTTTTGAGGACACGACCGCAGTGGATTACATGCCCAACGGTCGCAAGGTCCGCACCCTGCTCCTGCGCTCGTCCAACCAAGGACGGCACTGGCGGCTGGTTTCGACGATCGCCGTCGGTCCGGAGTTGGGCACGGAGGGGATTGGCGAACCCGATATGGTGCGGATTTCGCAGGGACCGAACGCAGGCCGATTGATCTGCTACATGCGGACTGGTCGTGCGCTCTACCAATGTATTTCCGATGATGACGGGGTCACCTGGACGCCGCCGGCAGCCCAACAATTTGGCATCATTGATGTCTATGATCCGACGCCATGGAGGAAATTCTTCGAGGACACTCCCGACCTGCCGGGCTATGACCGCGACATGCACGGGACTTTTGTCGATCCCAATGTAATTGAGCTGAAAAACGGCGTGCTGGTTTGCGCCTTCGGACTACGCATTACCGAAAAGCTCTGCTGGGTGAACCCTCGCCACGAGCGCAACGGCAATTACCTGGCCTTCAGTTTGGATCATGGCGCGACTTGGAGCCATATCGTGCAATTGACTACCGGCATCATGACCACCCATTACATGAACATCCTCGAGCTTAAACCCAATCTCTTACATGTGCTCTATGACTGCCACGGACGCTGGGAGGATGGCTATTGGGACGGTATCAAAGGACGCTACACGGCCAGCCGTAAAATATCCCTCGACTTCAATTTGGAGAAGTGAGCCTCCGACAACGATAATTGATAATTTAGATTCACTCCCGCATCACGACATAATCATGAAAATCACCGATATCCGCACGACTCTCTTAACGGGTCCTTGCACCAACGATCCCTTTCTGAGCGAGGCGCGCAAGCTCCGCAGCGCCGCCTTTATCGAGGTTCTTAACGACGGCGAACACATTGGGCTGGGTGATACCTACGCGGGCTATTTCTGCCCCGAGACGGTGCCGGCCATCATGGAGTTCTTCAAACCCATCCTTGTCGGTTAACCGGTGGAAGAGATGGATATTCTCGAA
>DFDG01000015.1:2036-6555 GCA_002367815.1 Opitutaceae bacterium UBA3033
TGGAAGAGATGGATATTCTCGAATTATGGCGATCCATTGTTACTTATCTCGCCGGTCCATGCCTAGCAGTGGGTAGTGGTATCACTTATCATTGTGAGGAGCCGCGAAGCGGACAACAGAGCAATCCATCTAGCAGAATCGTCATGCTAGGTGCGTGATAACAAGGCAATAAAGACCACTAGCTAATTCCGATTCCAGTTTTAGCCACAAATAGAGAATTAAACCCACCCAATGCTTAACGAATCAAACCTAGCCTCCTACCGCCAAAATGGATTTGCCGTGATCCGGGGCGTCTTTTCGGCAGCAGAACTGAAGGACGTAGAAATTCATTTGGCAGAATATCTAGAGCGGACCATCCCAACCGCAACACCGCGCGAGTTCGTTTTTGAGGATAATGCCGAGAAGTCGTTACGCTGCGCTTTCCGTCTCCATGAGCGTTCGGAATATTTTGACGCCCTCATGAGGGAACCGCGTCTGCTCACGATAGTCCGGCACCTTTTCAACGGCGCTGACGTTTTTGCGGACGGCGCCATGATGATTACGAAGGCGCCGTTCACCGCCTATAAATTTCCTGACCATCAGGACAATGCGTATCAGTTCTGGAGCCCGGCTGACGCGGTCGCCGTGACCCTCGCGCTCGACGAATCGTCGGAGGAAAGCGGCGCCATCGTTTGTCGGGCAGGCTCCCACACACAGGGGATCCTGCCGCACCGTCCTTCCGGGGTTTACGGAGCGAGCCGTGGTCTGGTCAGGATTCCAGCGGTCGGAGTATACGCCGAAGTGGCATTATCGCTTATGCCGGGTGATATCTCGCTGCATCATGTCAACACGATCCACCGCACCGGACCCAACCTAACAGCGAAACAGCGCCGAAACTTTGGGTTTGCCTACCACTCCTCGCGATCCACGAGAGACGAGACCGCCAGGGCACAGTATGAACGGGAGTTGAAGGAATTTCTAAAAAACTAATGGAATCGAGTCGAATGGGGCATGCCCACCCACCTGATTTATCATGTTGGCGTGGTCCGTTGGAAACTGCCAGTGGAGAACCGACCGAAGGAGATGAAGGAATAATATTCCGATGAAAATCACCGATGTTCGCACGACCCTGCTCACTGGGCCGTGCACCAACGACCCGTTTCTCAGCGAAGTTCGCAAACGGAGATTGGGGAAACTTACTCCAGCTACTTCTGTCCGGAATCCGCCCAGTAGATCTTGGTGTTTTGTTTTTATCGTGTGGGCTACAAACGGGAAAAGGACCACAGGTTATGCTGATACAATATTGGTCGGAGGAGGATTGAGGCGCAAACCATGAGCTGGTTATGCCATGACCGCCTTCACGTATGAAGGGGAAATTCGCCACTGGGGACCAGGCATTCACTTCAACCGACCTTGGGCACGGCCATGCAGTCGACCTCGTAGTGCAGGATCGCCGGGAGACAGCCGGTTATCGTGGTGCGAGCAGGCAGAGGTGCGGTGAAATATTCGGCGTAGAGTTTGTTGTAGAGTGGAGTGTTGGCGCTATCGCGGATGTAGTTTCGAGTCTGCACCACGTGGGCCAGATCACTGCCGGCGGATTCGAGCACGGCCCGGAGGTTCTCGATCGAACGGCGGAATTCCTCCTCGAACGTGCCGGAGATGATCTTGCCGGTTTTGTCGACCGAGGCCTGGCCGGAAACAAAGATCAAGTCACCCACGCGCACGGCGGGGCTGAAGGGAAGATGCGAGACCGGAGTCGATTCGTCGCGAGGATAGGATACGATTGGGTTGTTCATGAGAAATTGAATTCAGGGTTGGTGATGGGATCGAGCGGGTGGATCGGGCGTCGAATTTCCTGCCAGGGAAAACTGGTGAGTTCGCTGCGACAGGGGCCCGGAGTGTCCACCCAATAGGATTGGGCGGTGATTGGATCATAGCCCTGGCGATGACCCACGGCAGCTTTCACGCCGATGAACGCGAAGTCTTTGGGCTCGATCCCTTGGCTCCGGTATTGACCGAGATCAAACGGCGGGGTTTTACGACTGGTCAAAAGTATCGTAAGATTGGCGGTGCGCACCACGGCGCAGCTATGCATGTCGATATTTACGCCGCCCATCGATGCGAGATGGCTGTGTCGGTCGACCAACGTAAACTTGCCATCGCTGCGCGAAACAAATGTGACCGATAACTCCACCGGCCCGGGATCGAGGCGGGAACGCTTGCCCCCGATGGCCAAGGTGCGCACCTCACCGGGTTGCGCATCGGCCAGAGCCGCGACGGCCTCCGGATCATTGATGGCGAGCAACGCGTTCCGGGTGCCGTGTTTGAGCAAGGCGCGAAGCACTCCGGTGCAATCACCGGGGGCGCCACCGCCGATATTGTCGGACGGTTCGACGAGGAGGGTGGGCCCCTTGGGATCAGGCTTGATCCGCGCAAGCAGATCGTCAGCCGTGGGATAATTGATTTCCGCCTTGGCCCGCATGGACCACGCCAGATTGGCGAGTTCGGTCAGCACGGTTTTGGCCAGTTGATCGTTGTCGTGATAAATAACGCTGAGGCTCACGCCGGTATCGTGGGAATCGGCAAAGGCAAAACCGCCCACGATATTGATCACCAAAATATCGTTGTGGACGGTTTCCAATTCACGCGCGCGCATTTCCAGTGCCTTCATGGGGTCGTCAGCCGTGCCGGTGGATGGCGGCGGCAGGAGCAGCGGAAGTTGGCAACCGAGGGTGCGGGGAATTCGTTTCCCGGTGAGTGCATCCACCATGATTTGGGTGGCCCGCATGGCCGATTCACGGGCATCGCTGTGCGGATTGTGGCGGTAGCACACGAGCCCCTGGGACAAGCGAAATGTGCGGAGCGACAAATTCGCGTGGAGATCAAACACGCCGAAGAGTGGCAGGTCCGTCGCCCCGGGCAGGTCGCGGATACGACTCAATAATTCTCCCTCGGGATCGCGAATGGTCTGGGTGCACATCCCGCCGTGGAGTAAGAGGTAAATAGCGTCGATGCCGCCGGCGATTGCGGTCGTCGCCTGCAGGGCGAGTTCACTCCAGAAATTTTCAAACGCTTCGTCTTCGAGAATCGCACTGGGCAGACACCGGGCATCAATGGTGGGGATGACTTGCAGTCCGGCATCCCGGGCGACCTGGAGAAACCCATCCGTAGGGGAACCATCGCCGAGTTTTTTGAGAATGTCGTCACCACGGGTGACGTCGAAATCGGACCACGCCGTGGTCCCTTCCAGAAACGTATGCGTTTCGTGAAAAAAGCCGGCGAAAAGTATGCGGGGTTTCATGGGCGGATAAACGAATTGTAGGGCGGGGGCGCTGACCCCGCCTTTGAATGTAACGTCGGAGAAGGCGGGGTTCGGAGGCCCCGCCCTACAAAAACCTCTGAAAATGAGCTGAACTGCATTGCCTGATTTATTTCGCGGGTTTCCATTCGGCGGCATGGCGGGCAAAGGCGACCGCCGCGCGTTCCAGGGTGTCGTCGATATCCTTGTCGGTGTGCGTGGTGCTGATGGACCAAAGCCCGCGCTCAATGGCGCGCACCCCTTCCTCGAGCAGCATGAGGCGGAGGTGTCCCCAACGGGCGGCATCGTGGCGGGTGGCGTAGTCGCGATAATCGTTGATCGGACCTTCGGCGGCACCGGACTTGAGCAGGACGGTGTGGAACGCCAGGCCGGGACCTTGTGGTCTCATTGGGATACCGTTCTTTTTCGCGAGGTCAGACAGCGCGGCCATCAGACGTTGGCCGAGGGCAATGGTGCAGGCGGGATGGGAATCGCCGCGGGTGATAATTTCATCGAGGCACCATTTGCTGGCCGCGAGACAGAGTGGGTTGGCGTTGAGGGTGCCGGCATGAATGGCTTCGCCGGAAATAATTTTAGCCATCGCCGTTTTGGTGCCGCAGAGCGCGGCGAACGGAGTGCCGCCACCAATGGCTTTGCCCAGAATAGTGAGGTCGGGCTTGAAGCCGTAGTAACCTTGGGCACAAGAAGCGCCGAAGCGAAAACCAGTGATCGTTTCATCAGCGATCATCATGATGCCATCGCGATCACAGAGTTCGCGAATGGTGGCCATGAGGCCGGCGACCGGTTCGATGCAGCAGGTGTTGCACAAGGCGGGCTCAAAGATGATGGCCGCGATTTGGCCCTTGAACGCATCGACCCGGCGCCGGAGATGCTCGGGATCGTTCCATCGGGCGACCACGAATTTCTCGGTGACTTCAGGGATAATGCCCTTGCTGGGATGCACGTGCGCGGGATTTTCCGGATCATCCCAGGTGGTGGGCGGATTGGCGAAACCGGTGAGACCTTCATCGCCCCAGCCGTGATAATGACCCTCAAAACGAAGAATGAGCGGGCGACCGGTGGTGGCGCGGGCGAGGCGGAAGGCGGCCATGACGGACTCGGTGGCACTGTTGTTGAATCGTACCAGATCAACCGAGGGGATCATGGACTGGATGCGTTCGGCGACCTCGATTTCGAGTTGGCATTGGGCGGCCCAGTGAATGCCAAGTTTGGCTTGGGCGC
>DFDG01000078.1:0-338 GCA_002367815.1 Opitutaceae bacterium UBA3033
TTCAAACCTATACTGGTCGGACAAAACGTGGACGATATTCCCGAGCTCTGGCGGCGCATGTATCACTGTGGCAACTTTTGGTGTCGCGTAGGCCTGGGGGCGATCGTCCTCAATGGTATCGATGCGGCGCTGTGGGATCTGAGGGGCAAGTTGCTTGGTCAACCGGTTCATGCCCTGTTGGGTGGCGCGAAGTTTGACCGGTTGCCCTGTTATGCTACCGGGGGTCCCAGCAATTATCCGAAGGAAAAACTCGCGCAGAAGATCGATCACTATTTCTCCCTCGGGTTCCGCGGGATCAAGGTGGGCGCGGGCAGTTTCACGGCCGGGGAAGGGTGGTA
>DFDG01000078.1:507-9615 GCA_002367815.1 Opitutaceae bacterium UBA3033
CGATAGATTCCAAGGAGGCCGCAGATTTTGAAGCGGACAAACTGGCCTTCATGCGCGCGCATGCCGGACCCGACGCCTGGTTGATGATGGACGGCCACATGGGCAACAATCCGCAGGCGACATGGACGCTCGAAGTGGCCAGTGCGGTGGCGACGGCGCTCGAGCCTTACGGCCTGTTTTTCTTCGAGGAGCCGCTGCACTACACGGACCCGTGGGGTTATGCGCAATTGTGCAAATCGACGACCGTGCCCATTGCCGGCGGTGAATGCCTGACAGCCAGTTACGAGTGGCGGGTGTTTGCCGAGCAGGACTGCTTCGACATCGGGCAACCCGATGCGTCATTCACCGGGGGGTTGGGCGAATTCATGGCCGTGGCCAAAATGATGCAGGAGCGCGGGCGCAAGGTGGCCACCCATGCCTGGGGTGCGGGTGGGTCACTGATGCAGAATGTGCATTGCGGCTTCGCCGCGCCGAATACCTGTATCCTCGAAATTGCCCCGGATTACGCTGGTCTGCACTCGGAAGTGATCGATGGCGGTTTGATTATCAAAGATGGTCATGTGCTGCCACCGGATCGTCCGGGCCTCGGCATCGTGCTGACCGAAGAGACCCGTCGACGTTATCCATTCAAACCTGGCAGTGGGGAATTCAACAGTGTGCCTGGGAAAATCCTGACCGAATGATATGAAGATCGTTGTCGACGTGCCGGTGGTTGAACCTGTTCTCGCGCAGTTGCGCGAATCGGCTGGATTGGTAATAGATTGCATCGAGCCCCCCGAGGAAAAGAGTCGGGAGCTGGATCCGGTCCGCATCCGCGATGCCGACGTGCTGTTTTGCACGTTTCCTCCTGCCAACTTCCAAGAGATGCGGAATCTGAAATGGGTGCAAATTGCGTCGACTGGCTATACCCAGTTGTTCGGATTGGATTTGCCGGGCAAAAGGATTCAGGCTACGAATGCCCGTGGCTGTTTTGATACGCCCATAGGTGAATGGTGCGTGGCCATGATGGTCAATCTCGTGCGCGATGTCCGCCAGATGATCCGTCATCAGGATAGCGGCATCTGGGATCGCTCGGCAGAATTTCAACGGGAATTGCGCGGTCTGACCGTGGGCCTCTGGGGCTACGGTGGCATCGGCCGGGAGACGGCCCGTCTGGCCAAGCAGCTCGGTCTGCAGGTGCACGTGCTCACCCGCAGCGGTCTGGTTTCACCCCGCGATGATGTCTATGTCGTGCCGGGAACCGGCGATCCCGCAGGCGTTTTGCCCGACCGGGTATTTGCGGCGTCGCAAACCCAGGAATTTCTCGGCGGTTTGGACTTTCTGGTCGTCGGACTGCCCTTGACCAAAAGCACGAATGGGCTGATCGGGGAGGCGGAGTTGCAAGCCCTGCCGCGTCATGCCTACGTGCTCAATCCCGCGCGTGGTCCCCTCATTCAGGAGTCCGCGTTGATTCGCGCCCTGCGGGAAAAGTGGATCGCCGGCGCGGCGCTGGATACGCACTACACCTACCCGTTGCCCGCGACGCATCCGCTTTGGCGCATGCCCAACGTCATACTGACCCCGCACATCTCGGGCTCGAGCCTCAGCCCGCATTTTCACGAGCGCCTCTGGGCCATTTTTGCCGAGAATACCATGCGTTTCAGTCGCAACGATCAACTGCTCAACTTACTGACGCCGGCCCAGTTGAACGGACATTAATCATGAACTGGAAAAGTGCCGCGAGCCTCGGAATTTTGATAAGTTGCTTGATTTCCATGTGGGGCTCGGTGTTTGCGGCCAGCCCGCAGGAGAAGGATGCCATGACCATCGTGCATGAGGGATTCACCACCTTTATTCGCGGAACGTTGGGGGATGCCGGGGCTAATAGCTATGTATCTGCCCGGGGAAACATTGAGACAATCCATCGCGGGGACCTGAATCGCGATGGCGAGTTGGATCTGGTGTTCACCCAAGACCACAATTTCAACTATGCGCCCGATACGATGATCTACTGGGGCGGGATGAACGGTCCCGAGTCTTTGCAACCCCTTCTGCCTGAATACCGTTCCGCCTATACGCTGTTAAAGCAGGCGGAGCATGCGCTAAAAAAAATCACCTGGCTGCCCAGTTTGGGTGGGGGGCGCTGTCAGATTGCGGACCTCAATAATGACGGGTGGTTGGATATTATTTCGGGCAATATGATGCATAATTTTCGTCATGACATGCCCGCCTACATCTACTGGGGCAGTGCGGAGGGTTTCAGGGAGAGTGAGCGCACGATCCTGCCGGCCTATATCGCCAGTGGTATTGCCGTTGGCGATCTCAACGAGGATGGTCTTCCGGATGTGATTCTGGCCAATCAGGGATATGAGCGGGGCTTCGATCTTCGTTTTGGTCCGATGAGCGGTCATGAAAAGTCGTTTATCTATTGGGGGCATCCGACGGGTTTTGACACCACGAGCAGACTCGAACTGCCCACCCTCGCTGCGGCCGATGTCGCCACAGGTGATTTCAACGGTGATGGGCATCTCGACCTGGCCTTCCTCAACAATCTTCGCGAGGAACAGAGCGTCTATGTCTATTGGGGTGATGGCACGGGCCGGTTTGATGTGGCCAATCGCCAGGTCCTGCGACCGGGTGCAGAGACGAAGGGTGCCGCTGGGGTGACACTCGAATTTAATACGGCACTCTCGTCCGATCTTAACGACGATGGAAATGTGGATCTGGTGGTAGCGGGCAATGACGGGGTGGTGGTTTACTACGGCGGTCGCGGGGGTTTCAATCCGGCCGGGGCGAGCAGTCTGCCCGCGAAAAACTGTCACGGGCTTGAAGCAGTCGATTTGAACCAGGATGGACATATTGATCTCGTGGTCACCAACGCTGGGGTGATCCTAGACGAATCGGATTCGGTGATTTACTGGGGCGGTGTCGAGGGATATTCTGCTGAGCGAAAGTCCAATCTGGCCACCATCGGGGCAATGTCGGTGAAGGCGGCAGATTTGAATCACGATGGCTTTGCGGACCTTGTTTTCGGCAACGTGAATACGACCAAGGATACGCCATCGCAGATATTTTGGGGCAGCGCATCGGGCTATGCTGATGATCAGCAATATGCCTTGCAGTCCTTTGGTGCGATGGGGGTGGGCATTGCTGATTTTGATCGTGACGGAAATCAGGATGTCGTTCTGCTGAATCACCTTTCCGGCAATGGCGAGACCAGCCTGCCCACATCCATCTATTGGGGGAATCAGGCGCATCACTATACGACACAAAATTTAACCCAACTGAATCCTGGCGGCTACATGATGTATACTATCGCCGACCTGGATGACGATGGTTACCCAGATATTGTCCTGGTGGAAGCCGGACATCCGTGGATCTGGTGGGGCAGTGCGACAGGCTACGCGGTGGATAATCGCACCGAATTGCCGATAATGTCCCTGCCCGGTGGAACGGGCGTGCTGGGTCTCAATGTAGCTGATTTCGACCGTGATGGTTATCTCGATATCATCTGTTCAGGACGGGATGCATCCGCTGGTCCCCATGCAATCATCGTGTATGGCAGTGAAGTCCATTTTAAGACTGCCCGAACCGAATCATTCGCGCTGTCGGGAAGTGCCGCCACGGTGGGCTCGACGACGGTCACTGTGGCCGACCTGAACCGGGATGGCTTTCTTGATTTGATTTTTCCGCTGCAGGACGTGGGCAATTCTCAAATCCGCTGGGGGGGGGCGGAAGGCTATGCCGCAGGTCGTATTACCACCTTGGAGTCAAACGGAGGTTGTCAGGCGACAGTGGCGGATTTGGACCGCGATGGTTGGTTGGATATTGTTTTCACGAGCGGTGTGATGGGGAAGGCACAACCGGACCAAACGACGATAGGGGGAACGGGCATCATTGGCACAACCCGCAACAGCCGCGCCTCCATCTATTGGGGCAATGCCAAGGGTGAATTTCACGAAGCTGCGTATTTGGAAATCTTCAACTCCTTGGATGTCACCGTGGCCGATCTGAATCGTGACGGACATCTCGATCTGGCCTTTTCCAACTATCTTTCTGACACAACGCGGGAACTTCCTGCCTTTATTTATTGGGGAGATGGCACCCGCGTTTACAGTGAAAGCCGCCGCACCCTGCTCGATGCGGCTTCCTCGGCCGCGATTGATGCGTTGGATCTGAATCAGGACGGTTGGTTGGATCTGGTCATCACTAATCACCAGAAAAACTTCAGTCACACCAGCGGGACGAATATCTACTGGGGTGGGGCGGAGGGATATTCCATCGCCCGCCGGGACAACCTTCCGACGATCGGTTCCCACCTGGACGCGGCCGTCGACGCGGGAAATCTCTATGACCGCAGCTACGCGTGGGATTATTTATCGGAGTCGATCGAAGCGGCTAAAGGCATGAAATTTGACCGACTGCGCTGGCAGGCTGAGACCGAACTGGGGACGGCGGTAAAATTCCAAGTTCGCAGTGCGGCCACTTCATCTGCATTGGCTGCGGCGGTATGGTCGGGGCCGGATGGACCCGGTTCGTATTATGTTACCACCGACACGCCACTATCCGAGGCGCCCAGCTCGCATCGTTGGCTGCAATATCGCGCCGTGCTGACGGCGCCGAATGGGGGCAATTCGGCGCGTCTTTCGGAGGTGGAGATAGTGTATCGGACGCTCTGATCATAGCTCATTTGAAAATACATGCCAGCAACCGTCTGAATATTGAGGACTGGCGGGATGCCATCTTGCGAAGTCACACGATCCTTTACCCTTGAATACCCCATGCCCAACAAAACCCAGTCTCAAACCGCCGAATTAGAGAAACCCACTCGCGTCCGTTACAAGGTCGCCGTGCTGACGGTTTTTTTGGCGATGATCACTTACCTCGATCGGGTCTGTATCGCCACCTTGGCGCCAAATATCATGGCGGAGTTTACCCTGACCAAAGTGCAGATGGGTTATGTCTTCAGCGCTTTTGCATTGGCCTATGCGGTGTTTGAAATTCCTACAGCTCGTTATGCCGACCGCATCGGCACGCGTGCAATATTGGCTCGTATTGTGATTTGGTGGTCGGTCTTTACTATGGCTACCGGCATGGCTTTTAATTTTGTCTCGTTGCTGGTGGCGCGCTTTCTGTTCGGCGCCGGCGAGGCGGGTGCCTGGCCCAGTGTGGCCCGCACCTTTGGGCGTTGGGTGCCAAAGAAGGAACGCGGCACCCTGCAGAGCTTTTTTTTCAGTGCGGCATTTCTTGCCGGTGCATTGACGCCGGTGATCGTGACTTGGTTGCTGGGCATCATATCATGGCGCATTGTCTTCATCCTCTTCGGCTGCTCCGGATTGGTGTGGGCGTTGATCTGGTCACTTTGGTTCAGGAATGAACCATCCGAGCACCCGGGCGTAAACGCGGCTGAGCGAACTTTAATTGCCAATGGCGTTGAACCGGCAGCCATTCATGTCGGTGGCAGACGGTTCTGGAGAAAGATCATCCTGAATCGCAATGTGCTCGCATTGTGCCTGATGTATTTTCCCAACAGTTTCGCCTTTTATTTCTGCATTACCTGGCTGCCAACTTATCTAAAAGAACGACATGATTTCACCACCGGCTCGATCAACATTTTTACTGGCTTGCCGCTCATGCTCAGTGTGCCCGGTGTAATACTAGGCGGTGTCGCGGTGGATCGTCTGACCGCCCGTTATGGCGAACGGGTCGGTCGTTGCGGACTGGGTGCCGTGGCATACGGGGTGGCGGCGATATCCTTACTGATCGTGCCATCCTGTTCCAACCCGGTCATGGCGGCGGCATTGATTGCCCTGGCCGTCGCGGCGAACACGTTTACGCTTTCTGCGGCGTGGGGCACGTGCATTGAAATTGGCGGCAATAATTCCGGGGTGGTGAGCGCCACTATGAATACGGCCAGTCAAGTCGGCAGTTTCTTAAGCCCACTGCTGGTTGCCTACACCCTGAAGTGGTTCAATAATTGGGATATTTCCATTTACGTGATGAGTCTGCTCTTCTTTGTAGGGGTTGCCTGTTGGTTGGTGATTGATCCACGTAAGCGCGTGCTCGATTAAACCCCTCATCATGACTTACCCGGCGTTTCTCGATTCCCCTGATGTTGCGATATATACCTTGCGCACCACTGCGCCTGGTCCTCAGGGCAAACTACCTCTGACCGCGCAATTGTTGCGCAATGCGACCAGTGGTCACATCTTTGGCATGACCCAGAACGCAGGGATGGGCTGGGATCCGAAGAAACTCGCCGGCAAGGAATTTCTAATTTTGAGCACGCAGGGGGGCATCCGAGCACCGGACGGGACGCCCGTGGCTCTGGGCTATCACACCGGGCATTGGGAGGTGGGACTGTTGATGGAGGAAGCTGCGCGAACCTTTGCGGCGCATCGGGCAATTCCCTTTGCCGGCTACGTGAGCGATCCCTGTGATGGACGTTCCAACGGGACGAAGGCAATGTTTGACAGCCTGCCGTTTCGCAATGACGCCGCAATCGTCTTTCGACGCCTGATTCGCTCTTTGCCAACCTGTCACGGGGTGGTCGGCGTGGCGACTTGTGACAAAGGACTGCCGGCGATGATGATGGCATTGGCAGGCACGAAACATTTGGCCGGAATTTTGGTGCCGGGCGGGACAACGCTCAAAACTGAGGAAGGGGAGGATACCGCCAAAGTGCAGACTTTGGCGGCGCGATTTGCTCAGGGTGAAATCACGCTTGATTACGCGGCTGAGATGGGTTGCCGGGCCTGCGGTTCGCCCGGTGGGGGCTGTCAATTCATGGGCACGGCCGCCACGTCGCAGGTGGTGGGCGAGGCGTTGGGTTTATCCCTGCCGCATTCCGCCCTGAGCCCTTCCGGTGCGGTGATCTGGCGGGACATGGCTCGCCGTTCCGCTCTTGCCCTGATGGCGATGGAAGCCAAGGGCATGGTTTTGGCGGACATCCTGAGCGAAGATTCGCTGCATAACGCGATGGTTTTGCATGCGGCCGTGGGCGGTTCGACCAACCTGGTTTTACACTTGCCCGCGATTGCCCACGCGGCCGGTTTACCGCGGCCTACGGTCGAGGATTGGGCGCGGATCAACCGGCAGGTGCCGCGCATCGTGGATGTGCTGCCCAATGGACCCAATCATTATGCGACCGTGCAGGTATTCCTGGCGGGTGGCGTGCCCGAAATGATGTTGCACCTGCGTAAACTGGGATTGCTCAGACTGAATGCGCGCACCGTTACGGGCGGCACCTTGGGAGAAAATCTGGACTGGTGGGAAAATTCCGAGCGCCGCACGCGGTTGCGAAACAAGCTGCGGGAATTGGACGGCATTGATCCCGATCAGGTGATTCTTTCGCCCGAGGCGGCTCGCATCGCCGGCCTGACCAGCACGGTTTCTTTCCTGAAGGGCAATCTCGCTCCCGAGGGAGCCTTGGTGAAAAGCACGGCCATTGATCCGGGTCTCCTGGATGCCGAGGGAGTTTTTCGACATGAAGGTCCGGCGCGGATTTTTGGTTCGGAAGCCGAGGCCATCGCGACCATCAAATCACGGGGTGAAGATGCGATCAAGCAGGGCGAAGTGGTGGTGCTGCTGGGTATCGGACCGGCTAGTGGCATGCCCGAAACTTATCAGATCACCTCGGCTCTGAAATATCTGCGTAAAGCCAAGGGGATTGTCCTGCTGACTGACGGGCGGTTCTCCGGCGTTTCCACGGGGCCCTGCATTGGGCACATCAGCCCCGAGGCGTGGGCTGGTGGCCCCATTGGTAAACTGCAGGATGGTGACCGGCTCCGGATCCGTATCGACACCCGAAAGCTTGAAGGCGCGATCGACTTTGTAGGACCCTCCGACGGGGTTGAATCCCCGGAGATCATCCTGCAATCGCGAGCCATGAGCGGTAAGCTTTCCGCTAATCCTGATGTGCCGGATGACACGGAACTCTGGGCCGCCTTGCAAAGTGTCAGCGGCGGCAGTTGGGGCGGTTGCGTCTACGATACCGCCCTGATAAAAGAACGACTCAAATCCAACCCTCAGTGATGATCCACGTATATCCCCAATCCGACCACCTGATCGCGGCGACGGCAGCCCAGACGGTGAAAGTGCCCTTAACCATTGATGCTCTCTTTGCAGCCGACGATCCCGGAGCACTCCTGCGGCGGCTAATGCCCGTCGCCCCGTCTGCGACGATCCCATTGACCCGGCGGGCGCCTTTGCAGTCGCAGGAAATCTGGGCCGCGGGAGTGACTTATTTCCGGAGCATGAGTGCCCGGAAGGAAGAATCGAAGAAAGCCGGCGGCGACACGTTCTATGATCGCGTTTACCATGCGGAACGCCCCGAACTCTTTTTCAAGGCTACACCGCATCGGGTGGCCGGGCCGGGTGAGGTGGTTCGTATCCGGACGGATTCCCAATGGAACGTGCCTGAACCTGAACTCACTCTCGCCATCAACGCCCAGGGGCGGATTTTTGGCTGCACGATCGGCAACGATATGAGTTCGCGCGATATCGAAGGCGAAAACCCGCTCTATCTGCCGCAAGCCAAGGTCTATAATCGTTCCGCCGCCATCGGCCCCGCCTTGCTGCTCACGGACGAGCCGTTGCCACCCACCACGGAAATTGCCCTGAAAATTATCCGGGCCGGACAGACGGCGTTCTCCGGCCAGACCACCATCGACCAGATCAAACGCTCGCTGCCCTCGTTGGTGGAGTTTTTGTTTCGTGATAATACGTTCCCCCATGGGTGTTACCTCATGACCGGAACCGGTATCGTGCCGCCGGATGGATTTACGTTACAAAGCGCGGATGAAATCCGCATCACCATTGAACCGATCGGCACCTTGGTAAACTCTGTGGCCTGAATGACTATGACGATCCTCGGGAAAAGCCTGCTGGCCGGTGCGACTGGCGATACGAATGGAAACAAGTTTCGGGCCGTAAATCCGGCAACCAACGAAACACTTGAGCCTGATTTTTACGAAGCCACCCCGGCGGAGCTGAATCAGGCCGTAGAAGCGGCGGCAACGGCCTTTGCTGATTTCCGTCTGCGGCCACCGGTGCTGCGGGCGCAATTGCTGGAGACCATGGCTGCGGAGATTGAGGCTCTCGGCGATGGATTGTTGGAGCGTTGCCGGG
>DFDG01000030.1:0-4773 GCA_002367815.1 Opitutaceae bacterium UBA3033
AAGGCCATCGGCTTTGGGGCAACGCCCCGAGCGCAGCGAGTCAATCCCGACCGTTTCAACTCCTACCTAAAATCTAAAAACCCACGAGATCGTTCCTTAGCAAAGTATGCCCTTCGTAGCTTCAGAGTAGTAGGGCATAGCATGTGCCATCGGCACATGGTGGCTGGTGAAGCCAGAGGCAGAAGCGCAGCGAATGCGAGAAGAAGATAAGGGCAAAGCCGCTAGGCTTTGAGGCAACGTTCCGAACAAAGTGAGTCAATCCCTCCCTCTCCGCCAACCTTCGCCAAGCCTATGGCTGGCAGGCCCGCTTGGGGAACAAGTGGAGAGCCTAACCAACAATAGGTGCGAAGGCTGCCCGCCGTAGGCTTGGCGAAGGAGGGCATATGTCACATAAATAGACATGCACTATGTTTACCTGTAGAGCAGCCATCGGGATCCGCAGAAGCACTATGTTGGGTTTACCCATAATCTGAAAACCAGATTGGCCAGACATAACGCCGGCAGAATTCGTCCACCGCCAAGGACCGACCATGGAACCTTGCCGGTTATTATGCATTTCCGGATGAGTCCAACGCATTAGCTTTTGAGAAATATTTAAAAAGCGGATCCGGCAAAACTTTTGCCGAACGGCATTTTTATTAACCCTCCTCCCCCTCTAATCCTCGTCGTCGGCATCGGCTCCAAGCGCCGCCCGGTCCATCAACGAAACGTGACCTTCCACCCGGCCGTCGTCCAACGGGTTGTCCACCCGCGCCGCCAGATCCCTGAATAGTTGCCGAATATCCAAGACTCCTCCGATCATGAACCAAACGGTCGATATCACCCCGATCACCCCTCCAATGATCACACTGTTGATCAGGAAATAATAGCTCCACCAATGGGCGGGCCAAGGTTCGATGAAGTTCCAAATCAATACCGCCAGAAAACTCAGGACTATTTGGTAGATGAAAGTGTAACCAAACATCGCCCAGGCGATCACGCGGTCACCCCTGGTGTATTCCGGCGTGATCCCGATGAGTTTGCCCATGGTTGATTTCCAGGTCCACGCGGACTTGATCCGCTTTTCCCCATCAATGCTGTATTTCCCGCGATGCAGCATTCGATCGAGATTGTAGGGTTTGCGGAAGGTCAGCAGCGATCCCCCTACGTAGGCGGCGAGTCCACCGACCAGAGCCATCCCGAAGATCTCGGTGGAGTTGATGGGAAATTTGACCGCATCCATCTGCCAGGCCAAATAGGGTGAAAGTGGTGATGACAAGGTGCGCAGAAAAGTGTCACAGGTGGAGGTCCAACCCATCCGATCGATATACGGATAGATGCCATCAGCCCAGTTGCGCTGGAAAATGATACCCAGAATGGAAATGCCGGAGCCAACGATCATCGAACCAAAGGCCCCCACCGTATTCCCAAAGCGGCTATACAACCCAAAGATCATGACCGGTCCGGCTCCGCCCAACCAGACTCCGGCCATGATGGTGGTAAACATCAGGATGTAGTCGATCTGCACAAAGAACTGCGAAAACACGAAAAAGAACGCGGCCACCATGACCGAGGACATCCGCAACCAGAGCACATGCTGCTCCGGAGACATGGCGGTCCTGCGCATCGGCATGATGATGTCCTGCAGGATGGTCGACGAGCAGTTGAAGATGCGCGAAGTATCGGTTGAAATCATAAACATGACCATCAACAGGCAGAATATCCCCAGCATGCCCGCGGGCAGGATCTGACGGAAACTCACCGCGAGCATCATCTGGTGATACATGACGCGGAATTTTTGGGTGATGAAATTGCCGGCCCCGTCCTGTCCCACCGCCGTGCTGACCGCATCAATATAAGGCGTATCGAGATTGAGATGCTGCGAAAGGGGAACATCCACCCCGATGCGATGGTGTTGCTCCGGTATTTTCTCGACCTCCATTTTGATCTGTTCGCGCAGGGCGACGTCCGGCACGATCTCTGCAATTACTTCATGCGAAAGCTGCTGGCGAATCTCCCGGGCTTTCGAGGCAAAATTTTCATGCGACATGACCGTGATGACGGTGATGGCGACCAACAGGATCATCATGGTGGCAAAACCATTGCGCCAAGCCCCCAGCACGCCGGCCATTTTCTGTTCATGAGGGTTGCGACCCGCCCCGGAGGTGTCGTTGCCAAACCAACTCGCCCGATTGAGAATCCGCGACAGCACGGTCACCGCGAGGGCAAACAGGTTGAAGTCCCGCAGTTGCTCGATGTCGAAAGGATTAAGGAAACTCTCGCCCGAGGCCCGGTCCATCATCACCGGGGCCATCTCCCCACCCCATGAATAGGTGCTCAGGACATAGACGGTTATGATCACAAATATTGGGTAGCTCATCAGCCCTTGGATGGAATCGGTGATGAGCAGGGAAATTCGTCCGCCCATCCACATCACCAGGACCGCCATCGAAAGCCCGATAATCATCACGATGCTGAACATCGGAACCGACAGCCCCCACACCGCGAGCTTGTGTGGCAAGCCCAGGTAATAAATGAAGAAATTGGCCGCTACCGCCGGTCCGATGGCATTGGTCAGGGTGTCTCCGGCCGCACGAAAGATGGACGCAAAAATACGGAATGGCCGGCTGTAGCGGATCTCCATAAACTGCCCGACCGACAGCGCCTTGGTTTCCCGGTAGCGGTATACACAATAGCCGGTCAGTGCCATGATGATCGTCAAGGGGAAGACCATGTTTTCCCAAAACAAAAGGGCGTAGCCGGTCTTATACCTCACTTCGGACCACATCACCAAGGTGTAGAGACCCAGGCCGGCTTCCAGATCACCGACGGAAATTACATATCGACCCGCCACGCGCCCCGCCGCGAGAAAGTCGGCCACGCCCCGGACGTAGCGCCGCGAGTAAACGGCCAGCCACAGGACAAAGGCCACCGGAATGACTACGATCAACCAATCAATCCACTGCATGCAGCCAATTCTTTCCCACCCTCGTGGCTTTTATTAAACCCTTGAAAGAATCCTTGGTAGTCAAAACCGTCCGATTATTTTTCCGCTGATCAGCCCTGGGTCGCAAAAATGGAAGGTGGGGTTTATATTCTGAAAAACGCATGAAACTGGATTAAGCCCATGCCACAAGCAGCACAGAAGCACCTAAAACAATCGTTGCCGCAACTAACGCGAGCCGAAATCTGTTTGTGACACAGATAACCAACCGATGCCGCCTCGGCAAAGGGGGGCAAATGAATCAACGAAGTTGGCCAGTAGCTATTGCTTCACCCAAACCACCGCTTCGGAAAAATCTGTCGGTGGAAATATTTTCAATTCACCGCCCATCAAATGCGAAGCAACCTTGGTGGCCCATGTCACCCACTTCGGCGCCCCGACAAAGGCGATTTTTTTGAAATCATTGAGATGGTGCATCCCAAATTTTGCATCATCCCACATGGCTCCGGCATCCCAGCCGGTGAAGGTGTCATCCAATCGCATGACCAGGCGGATGTTGCCATATTGCTTCAGCAGTTTTTCCAGGAAGGGAATGAAAACCATCTCGTAATTTTCGGCGGAAAGTTTGCCGCTCGCTTTCACTACCAAAGCATAACCGGATGTCTCGGGAAGGATCGTGATCATAATTGCATGGGGTTGAGGGTTGGAGGTTTTATTACACCGGATCTTTTATGGAGCCGATGGCTACACTATGCTTTCAATTGCCTCCGGAGGCAAGGCACCGCCCGGTTTTCCCGCATGAATAAGTCACCCTTTCACCATGAGTTAATTTTTGCATCATGCACTCAGGAGTGCGCCCCAAACCGGCAGGTGAAACGAACAAACCAAGCATCATATTGTTGGAATCATGCCTGATCTAACAGGGTGAATTCACGTTCCTCTTTCATCCAGGGTGTGGGTGAAAAATCCCGGGCAAAAATATGCCGCAAGAGACCAATGCCGTAGACTTCACGAACGAGAACTTCATGGACGGCCCAATACGCGGCAATCGCGGCAGCCCGTTCAGGGGTTCTTATCTTGGTCGCCAACACGGCAGTATTGGCCCTCATGAGTTTTGACTTCAACTGCCATTGGCGAATCCGCCATGACGTCGTTCCATTGATCGTAATTTGAAGTTTCGCCAGTTCAAGTTCTGCCGCGGCGGTATCAACGGAATAAGGCCGACCCCACTGGCGCAACCAATGCACCCATGTCGCCACATTGCGGTCATCCGCTCCGAGAAAATCTTTTGCATAGTCGACGAGCACCTCCCCGGCCGTATCGCATTGACCCCCGGAAATTTTGACGAGCAGTGCTTTGTTCACGTCATCATAAACCCCTTCGGAATACGCCAGCCAACCGGTGCAACCACGGGCTCTGAGGGCGTGCAAGGTGCGTTCAAGCCGATCCGCGGCCATGACCGGGCCAAGATGAGCGTAGGTATCGCGCGGCGCCGCTTCCTCGGCATAACCGATGTGCACAAATGCCTGTCTTTCGCAGCCTTTCGGCAAGGGAACATCGGCCTCATCCGATTGATCGTAGGGAATGTGCTGGGTGATACTCTTCACCCAGCCGGGGGCATGCGTATCGGCCCAATCGGCGAACAGGCGGTGCTCCTCCGCTGACCACCACCACCCGATCATCCGCATTTCGACATCCGGATGATAACATTCCGCAAGTGCATGAATTTCCCGGCACAACTTCGCAAAAGTCAAAATCCACGGGTTGCATTGGTCGCAGGCGCAACCGCCAAAATCGTAGGGACAAGCCGCGATCGCCCGGAGTTTCACGCCTGCGGATGCCAGATCGCG
>DFDG01000030.1:4985-5953 GCA_002367815.1 Opitutaceae bacterium UBA3033
TCGCGGAATCGAAGGACAAACCAACTGGCCAAAAATACGTTCGGATTTCACCACGTCCACGTCAGGGGCGCATTGCTCCTGAAATACCGTGTTGGGCGTCAACACCAAGACACCCGGTAGACCCAGTTCCTGGGCGATCACAAACCGGCGTTTCTTGGCATCCCGCAGTGCCTTGCCCAAATCGTAAAGCGGTTCGACATAGGGATCGGCACAATTTGCCGGATCAAACCAATCCGCATATTCATTGAACCCCCAAGACTGCCACGCCGTCAGCAAGGTCCGAAATTCGTTGTCGCCCACGACTTCGTAGCTGTTACCGAAATGACCGGGAGCGTAAAGGGTGCGGGTGGCGAAGAGGGGCGGTGACATCACTCCATCCCCAATGTAAGCCATGGCATAAATTGCAATGAGGCGCTGGTGGCCATGAGTAACTGAACCGGTTCAAATCAATTTTGGCTGCTGAAGATCATTTCTTTCCCGCCTGCCACACGACAAACTTCAATAATCGGATCCGGGCTCGATGATTCGATGCCCAACCCGCAACGAACGGAATCAATACCCCAAGCACCTGTGACGGTGAAAATCACGCTGTCGGAATCTGTCTCCACCTGCACCACCGGCTCTGGCAAGCCGGCATCCCGATCAAGTGGAAACGGCAGGAGCAATGCCGCGACGGTTAGTGTCGTGGTGGGCTCGATCGGGGAAAGCACGAGATTGTGGGTCAGGACCATGCCCGCAGATTCGTAGGACCCAACCCTCGCCTTGAGCGCGTGACTACAGCCCAACGCCATGGTCATGCCGGCCTTGGTGCCTGAAAAGCGGATGAGGCCTTTCTCGAGATCAATGCCACTGATTGGTGCGCAACTATGGTAGTTCCATTCCAACCCCGATTCGTTCGCTTTCACCTGATCCAAAATCAAAAAATAGCTAGGCCGGACAAACAATATCCGGGGGACACGTGGACCTAT
>DFDG01000030.1:6122-6509 GCA_002367815.1 Opitutaceae bacterium UBA3033
TAGGCCGGACAAACAATATCCGGCGTCGATAGTGGATCAAATACTTATAGGAATTACGCAGATCAGCCGCGATATAATCAAAGGCTTTGCTCAATTCCACTTGGTCCAAAAGCACCGCATTTTTGGGATCAAGGTAATCCTGATCGCGTCCCTTCAGGGTGACCAGATTGTGATAAGAAGTGCGCTTGTAATTGTTGCACGCCGGATCCTGATATTTCACCACTCCCGGATCGGCGGCGAAGCGTTCGCCATAGGCTTCCATGATAAACTCACCTTTGTCGCAGTGGGTGTGATCAAAGGTCTGTGCTCCGCCCTCGAAGAAAAACAGTATGTCCCCGTAGTTGCACCCGGTGCGCAGCATGATCCGGTCGGAGCCGGTGAAGTGCT
>DFDG01000030.1:6759-7122 GCA_002367815.1 Opitutaceae bacterium UBA3033
GGACGGGGGCAACAGCGGTTGGGTTGGGCGGTCTTCGACGTAGAGCAGAAAATTCATGAGACCGGACAAGGAACAGGCCCCCGCCATTTTTTTGCCGAAAAAATTGGAACCCGGAAGATTGGCTCGGCTGGCGAAATACTCGTGCCACAACCAGAGAGCGTTTGGGTCCTGATAGTATTTCGCGAAAAACATGAAGGAACCGTTCATGAAATCATAGCCCACGCCCTCGATGTTATCGCTCAAAGGCAGGAACGATAATTTTTCCCGTGATAAAGAACGAAGGTGCATCAGATAATCCATCGTTCGGCTGAGATGTTTCGGGGCGTAGTCCTGCACTCGCCAACTCTGGTGACGGCAAATCGC
>DFDG01000030.1:7307-13813 GCA_002367815.1 Opitutaceae bacterium UBA3033
ATTCCCAGTAGCCGGGTCCCTCGTTGGATGCGCCGGTTTCCTTGTAATAATTGTTCATCATCCGCGGGAACCACGCGATTCCACGCTCCAGTATCACATCCACATCGGGATGGCTGCGCCGCGCCACCAATGCTGCATTTACCAAACCGGCAATATAAACCGCGCCTTGATTACTGTTCAGCAAATAGCCTTCACCGTAGTAACGCAGATACATGTCGATCCACGGCAAGGCCTTTTCGTAGAGCGCATCTTCCACCTCTCGACGTTCGGCATCCGATAAAAGTGGATAAATAAAATCATAGCACTGGGCCACACACTCAGCGGTAGCGGTCTCGATGAATGGCGCGCGGTAACCCGGTAACCCGCAGGGAATACGACTGGGGAATCCGCATTGCCAGGTGCTGCAACGCAGTGCCGTAAACAGGCTTCTTCGCGCAGTCTGGCCATGGCGTAAATCGCCCGTCAATGCGTAAGCCACCGCGCCGTATACCATGCAACTGTTGAGGTGATACATTTGGTCGGACGGTGAAACTTTACGCTCACAGCCTTGATTGCCCAAGTCGACCGGCAGGTAACGGCCGGCATATTGCTCCGGCGAGTAATCCAAATGAGCAGTTGCCTCAGCGATGATTTCGTCGGCCATCTTTTTCAGTGGCCCGGGACTCTGCGCAGCCGACCGAAGCTTCAGGAAATCCTCGCGACTAATCATGATGCCCACCGGCAAAATATTTGATTCCAATTTTTCCACCCGAATCGGTGGCAATACCGTAGTCAGGCCATGCACCTGCCCCACCTTTGCGGTATCGACCCCTTTACGTTCCAGCAGGACCCAGCGAAGGGACGAAGCGACCTGCACTTCAATCTCATCAACAACTGCGTCTTCCGCTTGCTCAAGCTCAATGGTCAGCGCCGTCAATCGATGTCCGGAAATCAAAGCGCGCATTTCATCTCCACCGCCGAGTCCCCGGCGTCGATCGATCGTGCGCACCGCCACGCCATCGATTTCGAGCACGAGACTAAAATTCGCCCTGATGTCCGTCGCGGTCCAAACCGTCACCGCCTGATAGCCCGAAATATCCAAATCCATCTTGCGCGTGTAGGCCGTCTGATGGCGGCGACCCGGCTTTTGCAGATAACGTAAATTGGCATACATCCACTCCACATCCAATCCTTCCTCGCGAGAGGGCAATGTCCCCTTGCCTGTATGCATCCAATCACTGCGATCCCACATCCGTTCGTGGAGGAAGTTCATCACCATGTCTTCGCCGGGGGTGACCGCGATCAACGGAACATCACTCGTCCATGTCACCACACCCAATTCCAGCACCGTGCCTTCGAGAGTAGATGTGCCAGCGACGAGGCGCAGGCGTTTAACTTGGTGAAGACCTGCAGGAGCGCCGATTTTCACCAACGATGACGCGGTGAAATACATCGTATTCCAACCTGACCACTCAACGACGAAAGTGGTTTTGTATCCGGTCGTAACCGGCCCGTCCACGGCCTCGCTGCAATCCAAGATCACCTCCACGAACAACATGCTCTGTCGACTGGACTTGATCGGCACACCAACGGCCCAGACTTTAACCCCAGCCTTGGGCGCACCAAGCGGCACGGAAAACTCGGGGGTCTCGCTCGTGGGCCAACGATGGACTGCACCCGCTTCACTGGGATGACCAGTTTGAGTATTGAACGAAGTCGCAGGAGATATTTCAGGTTTCATAGGCAATCACGCCGGTCTGAGTCATTACAATTTTAGAAATAATAACGGAAGATCTCCGATCACGTCTTTGCATGGGTGATCACGAATTCAATCAGCTCGGGAGATTGAAACCAAACGGGCAAGCGGTTGTGACCCTGCCCCGGCACCACCATCAACTTCATCTGCCCTCCGTGTTTCCGATAGGCTTCAGCCAACGCCGCAGAGTTTTCCTCCATCGGAACCACTTCATCATTGTCTCCATGTAGATGCATTATCGGCACACCGGCTCGCGCGAGCGGCGCGATACGATCAACTGGATTGTGCTGAGCCAGATTGGCCGCCAGTTCGGTTTCGCTCAGATTATAAGCACCACAGGCCTTCGCCAATCCCGGGTAACTCTTCAGATTGCACACGGGGTAAATCCCCGCCACACATCCAACCCACTCTGGATGCTCCACAGCCCAATTGTAGAGCATCAAGCCGCCCCGACTGCGGGCGAGTAAGGCCGGTTTTTTAGCGAACCCACGACCTTGCACCAACTCAGCGTAAAGTGCACTGAACAACGCCCGCCCCGGTGGACTGCCATACGATTCCCCCACATCGATTCCCGCGATCGCGATCCCGGCATCCAGAAACTTTTGGAACATGACTTGCTCTTCCATTGAAGGCAGTCCCGGTAAAGTAGGGGCATACCAAACCCAAGGCTGGGCGATGGCCGTTTGATTAGATGGCGAAGGAATCACAAATACCCGATGTCCTTTCAGCGTGAACTCCTCGGCCTCCCGACCGCTGATGATTACCCGCCCAGCCTCACTGTTATTTTCAGAAGACAGATCAATCATGATGGGAGGCTGTTTGTTGTATGCCTCAATGCAACAGAGCCACCGGCACGCCACCAAATAACCAAGCATTGGACACTAGTCGAACCGGTGATAAATTCATCGCCAAACCTAATTGTGATCCAACCCATGAATAGCAATGCCTAGCTGATTTCTGCGCCATTTTAGCGCACCCGGTGGAGGTTTGCCCAAACCGGATATGATTCTGGACCTAATTGGCGCGCTTCCCTTTTAAACCTCATATCGCCAATCCACCCTCAATTACCTTGATCAAGCTGCTTCTTGCCAGCTCTTGACCTGAGGGTCGCGTCCAGAGCGAGAATTTCAGCCACCGTTTTGAGCAGCACTTCGAGACGGAAGGGTTTCTGCAAAGTTCGGTCCGTGCCCAATCCGTGCGCCAATTCCAGATAAAGCGGGGAGTTTTT
This sequence comes from Opitutaceae bacterium UBA3033, assembly GCA_002367815.1. Lineage (GTDB taxonomy): Bacteria > Verrucomicrobiota > Verrucomicrobiia > Opitutales > Opitutaceae > Cephaloticoccus. The sequence goes on from DFDG01000030.1 coordinate 10,271, forward strand.
CGCCACCCCGCCGGACATCGCGATGATGCCGAGCGTGGGGTTGGCCTTGCGCAATTCCCTTACCGTGGCGATGCCTTCCTTGCCCGGCATGATGATGTCCGTCAGCACGAGATCCGATGGTTGGGCTTGAAACATCCGCAACCCTTTCTCTCCGTCGGCGGCCCCCCTTACCTCGTGGCCCGCATTGCTCAGCGCCTCGATCAGGAAGGAGCGGAACATTTCATCGTCTTCAAATACAAGTATGGAAGCCATGGGAAAATTGGAGTCGGCCGTGCAACCGGATCAGGTCTTGGCGGCCAGCACCTGCATCAGTGAAGGGGTGCCCTCGCACCGCCCGGGGGTCGGGATCACGGCAAAATGCAAAAGCATGATCAGTCATGCAACAATACCCTCGATATTGGGGCACTTAAATTATCCAATCTCCGCATGCTGATCCCGGACCTCCGCGGATGGAGTTTCAAGGTGTGTGTGTCTGCCCTAACCGGCGTGGCCGCTTGCTTGCCTCTGCATGCCAACACCATGGATCAGCTACTGAACGATCCGAAGATGACACCCAAGCGGTTCGCCAGTTACTTCGAGGGTTTTGCTTTCGATCGACATCCATTTGATATGTAAAATCCGAATCAGTTTCTCTCCAAGCGAGCGGGTGATTGCATTGATTATGCCGTGTTGGCCGACCACATATTAAAGCACAAAGGTTACCACACCCGGTTGATCCGGGTCGAGATGGCTGGTAAAAACGCGGGGCATGCCGTTTGCTACGTGAACGACGACAAGGTCTACTTGGACTACAACAACCGTAAGTATTTTTTCACCCTGGCCAAAAGCGGACGTTCAATCCGGCAAATTGCCACCAAGATTGCCGATTCTTTCGAAGCCAACTGGACTTTCGCCCAGGAATTCACCTTTGACTACGACAGCTATATCAAACGCGCAGTTAACTGACCCGCCGGACACCGATCCCGACAGGATTGCCTCCCAGCCTATTGCCAAATAATACAGACCCTCGAACCCGCTAGCCCCACCCATCATGAAGGACCATACCCTCAGGCGCATCTTGATATTTTTTCTGCTCATCTCGATCGTCCTCGTGGTGGTCGCGGTGCAGGCCGTGCGAAACATTAACCACTCGACGCCCAACAGTGATTGGGTGAATCACACGCATGCCGTCATCATGGAAGTCGAGGCCCTTCAGACGGCGTTATATGTGGCAGATGTGTGTCCACCCAGACCTATATCGCCAGTGGAACCGTCACTGAGCTCGCCGTCTGCAACCGAGCACGTTCCGCGGTGCTCGAACATTTGGACTTAATCATGGTACTGACCCGTAATGAGCCGGAACAAAATGCACAGATCACGGAAATTGAAACCCTGGTAAATCTAAGGCTGGTCCAACTGCAGGGTATCCTGACCGCCCGGCAGGAGGGTCGAATCGAGCAGGCGCAAAGCATGTTAGTCGCGGTCATCGGCGGCACCGACGGACCGGATCTCCAACGAAAAATAAAAAAACTGAAAGAGGATGAACTTGATCTGCTCTCCACTCGAGACACGGCATCGTATCTGCAAGCGCAGACCACCCGATGGACCGTGTGGTTGGGGGTGGTGCTCGACGGGTTGCTCTTGCTTGGCGTGGTTTGGTTGATTCGGGATGATCTGGCCGCTCGTCGTCAGGTCGCCCTCGCATTGCAAGAGGCAAACGCTCAACTCGAAAAGCAAGTGCAACAACGCACTACTGAGCTGGTGGTGGCGAATCGCGATCTGGCCGCAAAAAACTTGGAACGCGAATGGTCCAATCTGGCACTGGAGCATCAGTTGCGATATAACCACAACATCGTCGATTCGATTACTGATTTGGTCATGGTGATCACCAAAGTCGCAAATATTTCACGAGTAAATCCGGCCGTTCAGCATCTCACTGGATTGGATACCACTGACCTCATCAACCAACCTTTGGCGAGTATTGTGCAATTAGGAGTCCCAGATCCCGATACCGCGACCCAGCAACACAATCCCATCACGCAAGCAATGAAGGAAGGGCGTGATTTACGTGATCAATTTGCCTTCATTTTGGGCCGTAACGGCCAACCTGCTCCCGTGCGCTTTTCATTATTCCCGCTGCGTGACCAAGAAAAGGTCATCGGCGGGATAGTCACCCTTCAGATCATTCCACCAGGATCGGGAGCTAAAGTTTAAACAACCAAGTCCAATCCATAGGAATCACATGAATAACCACATATTGATCATCGATGATGAAGCCAACATCCGTGACCTGCTCAGTCGTTTCTTAAGCGGTATCGGTTACCGGGTGACGAGTGCCTCGTCCGTTAGTGAGGCATTACGTGCAGCTCGTCGCGAACCACCCGATCTGATGATATCCGATCTACAACTGGAAGACGGAGATGGCTTGGCCATGATTGCCCAACTGAAGTCGGAACTCCCTCAATTCCCCGTGATACTACTAACCGGCGTGTTGTTTGATCGTGAAGTGGTGGATAAGGTTTTAAACAATATCGTGAACTGCTATCTGGAGAAAACATCACCGTTATCGAAAATACAGGAGACTGTGCAATCTTTGCTGCCACTACCGACCGAAGACTGAATCACTAGCTTGGTGAGTACGTTTTACGCACGATTGAGGAGGTGGCTTTTTCGGTGAGGACACCGCACTTTATTTATGTCCATTGCATTCATCCCCCGGATACTCGAACGCTACATTGCCATCGATCACGCCTGTGGCTGGCCGAACCTGACGCTCCTGCCCAACGGTGACATCGTCACCTTGATTTGGCCCGATCCTTGTCATGGCCAGTGGGAAGGCGCCGCCGAATGTTGGGGCAGCACTGATGGTGGCCACACGTGGGCCAAACGCGGCGTGCCCGTGCCTTTCGTTCCCGGCACCAATCGCATGAACCTTTCCGCCGGGCTCGCACGCGATGGCGCGTTAGTCTCCTTGGTTTCCGGCTGGGAGGGACGCACCCCGCGGGGCATCCCCGGCGGGCATACTTCAGCCGATCGCATGCTGCCGCCCATTCCGGCGCGGTCGATCGACGGCGGTTACACTTGGGAAAATTTCACGGCTCCACTTTCCGCCACCGAAGATACCGGGCCCCACTACGGCGACGGGATTCGTATGACAACCGCCACCGGAGCCGCCAACCTCACTCCTTTCGGCGATATCTGGCCGCTCGCTGACGGTGCCCTCGGCACCATGTTCTATTCCAGCCGCGGGCATTTCTACGTCAGTAGTGACGAGGGCCGCACCTGGACCCATCGCGCCACCTTTGGGTCGCAGGATTATTTTACAGAGACCACTTGGCTGCCCCTGCCCGACGGACGGCTCATCGCGGCCGCCCGCACCTCGAAGGACCAGCGGCTGGAGTTACTTACCTCGGATGATCAGGGCCGGACCTGGGTGCTTGATCAGCCACTTACCGGCAATAATGAGCATCCCGCCGCCCTGACCTTGCTGCATGACGGCGCAGTGCTGTTAACCTACGGCATTCGCACCGACGCGCTCTACGGCATCGGCGCGCGGCTTTCGAG
>DFDG01000030.1:14052-14226 GCA_002367815.1 Opitutaceae bacterium UBA3033
GGCATCGGCGCGCGGCTTTCGAGGGACGGTGGGCGCAGTTGGAGCGAACCCCAAGTGTTGGTCGATTTGGAGGGATCCACCAATCCACACTCGCACAGCCACACGGTGCGCGACGCCGGCTATCCCGCCACTGTTCAGCTGGCCGATGGCACCATTGTGACCGCCTACTACTGC
>DFDG01000082.1:0-562 GCA_002367815.1 Opitutaceae bacterium UBA3033
TTTGCCTTCTTGAGCGCGGCGGCCTCTACGGCCCGTAATCGGCTGACTTCAGCCTCGGCTGCTTCAGCTCGCTGCCGGGCGGCAAGCAGTTCGCTATCTTCGATTGATTTTCCCTGGCTGATCATGCGTTGCCGTAGAGACTCAGCCTCGGCTCGCTGCCGGGCGGCGGCCGCTTCCGCTATCTGCCGCTGATGCCGGATTTCCTGAACGTGCCGATCTTCGCGATTGCCGACGAGGCCGCCGACAACTGCCCCGGTGACAGCCCCCAGCGCGATGCCCTTGTCTCGTTCGCCGGATTGGTGACCGATAATGCCGCCCACGATGGCGCCAGCGACCGCACCGCCCAAGGCACCGCGTTCGGTATTGGTATCATCGGTGGCGCAACCGGAGATGAAAAATGAACCAAGGAGCAACGTTGAAGTCGCGCCCAAGGTGAATGAGTTTCGAATAATATTCATATTTAAGCAGGTTTTACCGAGGTAGATTGGCTAAATAATATTTGTTATTTATTCCTCTACGAAGCCAAAGGATTGGCTGGTGTGCGATCAGCACTCAATGACGC
>DFDG01000082.1:765-8756 GCA_002367815.1 Opitutaceae bacterium UBA3033
CAATGACGCCGGCCTCGGCTACTGTGGCCGTGGCCATAATAGCCGCCATGGTGGTTGGCGATCCAACCGATGCCGATGCCCAACGAAAGTGGCAGCCAGACGTCGTCCATTCTATCGCGGTAAACAATCCGAGTCCGACGATAGCGGGGCTCAACGTAAACGATCTCAGGTTCGGGTGAAACCTCGATGTAGGTCCGATCATCCCTGCCTTGGTCTTGCTGGACCGGATTCACTGCCACCCGGTCGGAGCTGCGGGCGGCGGTCAACAAGGCATAGCCCAAGGTGGAGATCTGGCCGTCGGGATAAGCGTAGGTCACCACGATCCGGTCGCTGGTGCGGTCGACACGCTTGATCGTGAGGCCGTTGGCGGCAGCGTCCTTAATCAGGTCGGCTGGGTCAGGTAATTCGCTGAGATAAACCAAGTGGTCCACGGTCGGCAGCTCAGCGGCTGGTATGGTGGACGTAGCTGCCGTTTCGGCGGCGAAGGTGGGCGAAATGGCCAAGGCCAGGATGGCAATCAGGGATGGTATTCTCATGGCAGATAATGCGGTTGAATACCCAGACACTACTTCAGGAAATTTGTGCCGTCAATTGAGGGAGGACCAAATTTTATTTTTGAAAGTTGTGTTTTCATTTGACCGGTCCCGACCCGTGAAGGATTTGGCAAGCAGAGGTTAGAGCGGCGGGAAGGATCCGACCTTCGAGTAAAGCTTTCTCTTTCGCCCCGTTCGACATTAAATGGCTTGGAAAGAAGGCGCAACAAAGGCGGCTCGGCAGAGACGCCTCGCCCTACCTTTGATTATTTCAAAGCGGCGGCGATGCGGGCGAGGGCGGTCTCGACATTGGCCCGGGAGTTGAAGGCGCTGATACGCACGTGACCTTCGCCGCAAGTGCCGAAGCCGGCTCCGGGTGTGCAGACGACCTGGGCTTCATTGAGCAGTTTGTCAAAGAAGGCCCATGAATCGGTGCCGGTGTTGATCCAGATATAAGGCGCGTTGTCGCCACCGATGCAGGAGTAACCGAGCTTGTTGACAGCTTCGCGAATCAACTTGGCGTTGCCGAGATAGAAATCGGTGAGCGCCTTGGTCTGCGCCTTGCCCGCTTCGCTGTAGACTGCGGCGGCGGCTTTTTGGATCGGGTAGGCGACACCATTGAACTTGGTGGTGTGGCGACGATTCCAAAGCGCGTGCACGGAATGTTCCTTGCCCGCTGCGTCGTAGGCCTTGAGAGACTTGGGCACGACGGTGTAGGCGCAACGCGTGCCAGTGAATCCGGCCAGCTTGGAAAAGCTGCGAAACTCAATGGCGACATCGCGCGCGCCTTCGATTTCATAAATTGAATGGGGAATCGCCGGATCACGAATGTAGGATTCGTAGGCGGAATCGAAGAGGATGATGGCCTGATTCTTTTTGGCGTAGGCGATCCATTCGGCGAGCTGGGCCTTCGTAGCGACCGCACCGGTCGGATTATTGGGGAAGCAGAGATAGATCAGGTCGGTGGCGCCGGCGGGAATTGACGGCACGTAACCATTCGCCGGGGTGCTCTCGAGGTAGGTGATATTTTCGTAACGACCATCAACATTGGCCCCGGTGCGACCGGCCATGACGTTGGTGTCCACGTAAACCGGATACACGGGGTCTGGGATAGAGAGGTGGATGTCGTCACTGAAGATTTCCTGCATGTTGGCGCAATCGCACTTGGAACCATCGGAGATGAAAATCTCGTCGGCTTCGACCTGGCAACCGAGGTCGGTATAGTCGTTTTTGGTGACGGCATCGCGAAGAAATGCGTAGCCCTGCTCAGGACCGTAGCCCTTGAAGGTGGCACGATCGGCCATCTCGTTGGTCGCGGCGTGGAGTGCTTCAATACAAGCGGCGGGCAGGGGTTCGGTGACATCGCCGATACCGAGTTTGATGACCGGCTTGTCGGGATGGGCGGCAACATAAGCGTTCACGCGCTTGGCGATGTCGCTGAAGAGATAGGAGGCCTTGAGCTTGGTATAATTTTCGTTGATGCGGATCATGGGAAGTAAAAGTTGAGATTGAGCGGGTTCGTCGTCAGGTGAGCTGCGGCGAAGTGGATTTGTTAATTACGGATCAAAATGTTTTGGGTCGGCGAAAAACTTGAACAAACCGGCGCAGTGGACTTAGTTCAAGCCCGACGTTGTTCATCGGCGTCATATCCCACCATGCAAATCATCGAAACGGTCTCTGAATTGAAACAAATCAGCGCCGGATGGCGTGCGGCGGGCAAGAGTATCGCGTTGGTGCCGACGATGGGTGCTTTGCATGCGGGCCAGGAGGCGTTGGTGCGCGCAGCTGCGGCCCGAGCAGACGTGGTGGTGGTCGCGGCTTTCGTGAATCCACTGCAGTTTGCCCCCAACGAAATCGTCTCCCGCTACCCTCGCAATCCGGGTGTGGACCGCCAGTTGTGCGAGCAGGCGGGTGCGACGGTCTATTTCTGTCCGGAGAACGATGATATTTATCCCAAGGGATTTTCCACTTTCGTGACGGAGGAAGTATTGGCCAAACCGTTGTGCGGGGTTTCACGGCCCAATCATTTTCGCGGTGTGACGACGCTGATTGCCAAGTTGTTCAATCTGATCGAGCCGGCCGTGGTTTTTTTCGGGCAAAAGACCGCGCAACGGGCGGCGGTCGTGAGTAAGATGATTCTCGATCTGGGTTATGATATTGAAGTGGTGGTTGTGCCGACGGTGCGTGAACCCGATGGGCTGGCCTATGGGATTCACAATAAAGACTTCACCCCCAGTCAGCGGCAGGAAGCACTTTCCATTAGTGCGGCTTTGAAGAAAGTGACTGAAATGGCCGCCAGTGGGGTGCGCAGTCCGGATCGACTCGTGGCGGAGGCGACCCATATCTTGGGCGAGCATCGGAAAGTGAGGGTGATCTACGTGTCCGTCGTCGATCGTGTGACGATGGATCCCGTCCGTGAAGTTGTGCCGGGTAAATGTCTGATAGTTGTTTCGGTGTGGGTGGACGAACTGAGACTGGTTGATAACGCATTGTTATAGAATATTTAACGCGGATAGTTGTTGGCCGCTGGTGATCCTGGTCCGACCAATAAATAGGTTTTCGATCACTCGTTGATAGGAGACCTGTGGGTTAAAACGCACTTGTGGTAGATTGGGTTGGAAATCTACCAGAATCTATCATTTGATCTCCGTCCCACACCATGGTTATACCACTTTTGCATCAACTTCTGGACCTCTCCCATCAGCTTGGTCGAGAGGACCGCAAACTGACGATCCTAGGCGAAGGCAATACTTCAACCCGGGTGTCGGCCAATACTTTTCTGGTTAAAGCGAGCGGATCCAACCTCGCCACACTAGATGCCGCTGCGGTGACGAAATGTCGTTTTGACGGTCTGCTGCCCTTGCTCGATGCCAAGCAATTGAGTGATGCGGATGTCGATGCTGCGCTGTTGGCTGCCCGGTCCAATGCCAAGTCGCGCAAGCCTTCGGTCGAGGCGATGTTTCACGCGTGGTTGTTGACCCTGCCGGGGGTGCATTTTGTGGGTCACACCCATCCAGTCGCGATCAATCAAATTCTAGCGACCCCGCATGCGCAGGCTTTTGCGACCAAACGTTTGTGTCCGGATGAAATCGTATGTTGTGGCGCGGAATTTGTCCTCGTGCCTTACGTGGATCCCGGTCTCAAACTGGCGCAGGCGATTCGTGATGCCGTGACAGCCTACATCAAACGCGTGTCGCGTGCCCCGCGGGTGATTCTTTTGGAAAACCACGGGATGATCGCGTTGGGCGGCACCCCGAAAGCCGTGCTTGCCGCGACCCTCATGGCGGTGAAGGCCGCCGAAGTTTATTCCGGCGCGGTGGCGCTGGGTTCACCACGCTTTCTCACCAAGGCCACGCTCGAACGTATCGCCGGTCGCCCCGACGAACATTACCGCGAGAAGGTTCTCGGGCTGCGCTAACATTTAATTCTCATGAAAAAATACACCTACGTGAACAATCTTTGGGACGACGCCAAAGCCGAGTCGCTCGATCAAGTGGAACGTCTTGTTTATCGCTCGAATCTATTGGGCCAGGACCAACGCATCACCAACACCGGCGGCGGCAACACGTCTTCAAAATTGATGCAGCAGGATCCGCTCACGGGAGAGGCGGTCGAGGTGCTTTGGGTAAAAGGCTCGGGTGGCGATTTGCGCACCAGCAAACGCGAAAATTTCTCGTCCCTCTATCAATCAAAGCTCATCGGCATGCAGTCGCTTTATCTGGGACGTGCTGACAAGGGACTGAAGTCCGCGGCTGAGGATGAGATGGTCGCGATGGCCAGCCATGCGACGTTCAACCTGAACCCACGCCCTTCCTCGATCGACACGCCGTTGCACAGTTTCATTCCGACGAAGTTCGTGGATCATATGCACCCGAATGCGATCATCGCGATCGCGGCTTCCCAGCATTGCGAAAAACTCACCCAGGAAATCTTCGGCGACGAGATGGGCTATGTGCCTTGGATGCGTCCCGGCTTTGAGCTCGGGTTGGCCATGCAGGAAATTTGCCAACAGGATGCCAAAGTGAAGTCCATCATGATGGGTCAGCACGGCTTCATCTCGTGGGATGAAACCGAAAAGGGATGTTATCTCTATACGCTGGATTGCATCGAGAAAGCAGCGGCGTTCATTGAGGCTAAATACGCAGCCAAGGGTGGTGACAAAGCCGCCTTTGGTGGGGCGAAATATAAGTCACTTGAGCAAGCCAAGCGCTTGGAAAACTTTACAGCGATTCTCCCTTGGTTGCGCGGCCTGGTGTCGCAGCAACAACGCTTCATCGGCACCGTGCAGGACGACGAGAAGATCCTGCGTTTCGTCAATTCCAACGACGCCAAGCGATTGGCCGAACTCGGCACCAGTTGCCCCGACCATTTCCTCCGCACCAAGATCAAACCGCTCTACGTGGATTGGAATCCGCAGACGGAAGATCTCGGCGGGTTGAAGGAAAAAATCGCCGCGGGTATCGAGCAATACCGTCAGGATTACGCGACGTATTACACCAAGTGCAAACGCGACAGTTCGCCTGCCATGCGCGATCCGAATCCGACCGTCGTGCTGATCCCCGGTCTGGGCATGATGGCCTGGGGCAAGAGCAAGTCTGAGTCGCGCGTCACCGCGGAATTCTACAATTGCGCGGTTGAAGTCATGCGCGGCGCAGAGGCAATGGATACTTACATCGCCTTACCCCAGCAGGAGGCGTTCGATATTGAATATTGGGCGCTCGAGGAAGCGAAACTCAAACGTATGCCGGCGGAAGCCGAGTTGGCCCGTCAAACCGTGATCGTGGTTGGCGCTGGTTCGGGCATCGGCAAGGAAACGGCGCATCGCATTTCGAAGGAAGGCGCGAACATTGTTTGCGTGGACATGAAGGCGGATACGGCTGAGGCCACGGCCAATGAAATCATCGCCAAGCTTGGGCAGGGTATCGGCGTTGCCGGTTCGGGAATTTCCGGTTGCGGTCCGGCCATTGGATTGGCCTGCAATATCACGGATCGGGCCAGTGTGCGTGCGATGTTGGATCAAGTGGCCCTCGCATACGGTGGCTTCGATTCAATCATCGTCACCGCCGGGGTATTCTGGCCGAGCGATACGACCGGTCACATCCCTGATGACAAGTGGGCCTTCACTTTCGGCGTCAATGTAACGGGCAGCTATATCGTCGGTGACGAAGCCGCACGGACATGGAAAGAGCAAGGCCTTCAGGGGCAACTCGTGCTCACGACTTCAGCCAATGCCGTGGTGGCGAAAAAAGGCTCGATTGCTTACGACACCTCCAAGGCCGCGGCTAATCATCTCGTGCGTGAACTCGCCATCGAACTTGCGCCGACGGTGCGCGTTAACGGCGTCGCTCCGGCGACGGTGGTGAAGGGCTCGGCGATGTTCCCACGCGACCGGGTCATCGGTTCGTTGGCGAAATACAATATCGCCTACACGGAGGATGAAGCGACCGATTCACTCGTGACCAAGTTGGCGCAGTTTTACGCCGACCGCACCCTCACGAAATCGCCCATCATGCCTGCGGATCAAGCCGAGGCATATTTCCTTCTCGTGTCACAACGCCTCAGCAAAACCACCGGCCAGATCATCACGGTCGACGGTGGCTTGCATGAAGCCTTCCTGCGTTAGTTCCATCGGAATTAACAGCCCTCCGAAGCTTCACGCGAAGGAGGGCACAAAAAGTTAAGTAACTCTCAATCAACCGCCAGGTTTGTTGCTACGCCCTGGAGTTTTTTGGGTGTTCACGGAGAAAAAGAGATGAGTCGAGCGGGGTTCTCGAGCTCACGGTTCGCAATTGATGCAGCTGTAGAAATCGAAACGATGGACTCACCGCCAATTTGGAAATAATTCATCATGTCGATTTATAGAACCCGCCGTTCAGTCAAACCCATGGCCATGGATCCGCAGCGGGAGGTTTCCCGTGAAGTGGTCATGTCATTGTTGGAAGATGCCCACTGGGCCCCGACGCATGGCCTGAACCAGCCCTGGCGATTCCACGTATTTGCTTCGTTGGCGGCGCGAACGCGATTGGGAGAGGGGTTGCAGGCGATCTATGATGAGATCACGCCGGTGGCCAAACACATCGATGCCAAGCGGACGAAGTTGCTGACCAATCTGCAGCACGCGCCGGTGGTGATCTCCGTCGGGGCTCGTGTCGTGACGGGTGGGAAAATTCCGGAGTGGGAAGAAATCGCGGCCGTGTCTTGTGCGGTGCAAAATCTGATGCTGTCCGCGCACGAGCGCGGTTTGGGCGCTTACTGGAGTTCACCGCCGGTGGCTTGTGGTGGCGAATTTACCCGTTGGCTGGGATTGGAAGGAACGCACCGGATGATGGGATTGGTTTATCTTGGCTGGCCTCAGTCCGACCAATTGCCCCCTCCGTCCACGCGGGGAGATCTGCTGGATCGGGTAACCTGGCACGATGCGTGAGTAGGGAAGCGTTTTATGCTTTGGCAGACCTTGATGTGCTTGGCGCACGTCACCGGTTAAATATGATCGTTACACGCTTTGAGGTTTTCTTATCCGCCTACATCCGCGTAATCAGCAGCAGATGAAATACGCCGCGCACATTTACCTTTGGACGAAGATTTGGGCCGATCGTGAAGTCGGTCTATTTGCGCGGGCCAAGGCCCTCGGCATGGATCTTTTGGAAATCTCCATCGGTGATGATATTTTGTTCGATGTCGCTTTGACTAATCGGGCGGCCAAGGATGCAGGCATGGAAATAGTCATTGGTCCCGGCGGACTGTGGCCAGAAGGAGCCGATTTATCTGATGACGATCCCGCCAACCGGAAAATTGCGCTGGATTGGCATCGTCAGCAGATTGATCTCGCGGTGGCGATGGGCGCGAAAGCGTATTCCGGAGCGATTTACGGACGACCCGGCAAAGTGCTGCGCCGACGTCCACCCACGGATGAATATTCGCGCACTGCAGAAGGGTTACATCAACTCGCCGACTATGCTCAACAGGCCGGAGTGGGGTTGGGCATCGAGCCGATGAGTCGCTTTCGCACGCACTTGGTCAACACCCCGGCCCAAGCCGTGAAACTGGTGAAGATGAGTGATCACCCGAATCTTAAAATCGCGATCGATACCTATCACCTTGCGGTTGAAGTGCGCGATCTGCCGGCCGAGATCTGCAAAGTCGGACCACTACTGATGGCGCTGCATGCCTGTGAAAATGATCGTGGTGTGCCCGGCGGCGGCCTGATGCCTTGGCGGGAAATTTTTGACGCCGTGCGGGAAACCCCGGCAGAGTTTGTCGAGTTCGAGTGTTACAATACTTCGATCGACGACTTTGGTTGGAGCCGCGGCATGTTTCAAAATCAATGCCCCGACGGCGCCGAATTTGTGCGGCAGGGCTTGGAGTTCGTGCGCCCGCTGGTTTAAATCCTTGATTTTGTAGTAACCCGTGGATTGTTTGGGCTTCTTTCAGCATATGACCCGTCGGCTCCTGCTGTCA
>DFDG01000166.1 GCA_002367815.1 Opitutaceae bacterium UBA3033
CTCGACCGGCGGGTTCACGGATTGTGCGCTACAAGCAGGCGCGATGGACGTGGTGTGTGTTGACGTTGGCCGCGCCCAACTCCACGGAAAATTATTGACCGACCCGCGTATTACCAATCTGGAGAAAGTAAACGCCCGTCATCTTAAAGCCGGTGATTTACCGCGCGACGAATTCGACGCCATCGTGATGGATCTTTCCTTCATATCCCTGAAAACTGTTCTGCCTGCCGTCTGGCCTTTCCTCCGGTCGGGTGGATTGCTGGTTGCATTGGTAAAGCCACAATTTGAGGCCGGGAAAGCTACCGTGGATAAAGCTCGGGGTGTTATACAAGATCCAGTCATCCAGAAAGCCGTCCTCACCGAAGTGCGAAACTTCGCCCTGACTGAGCTACCCGACAGTCTGCTCATTGGCACCATGGATTCACCCATCACTGGCACCGATGGAAATCGGGAATTTCTCCTCGCCTTGAAAAAGAGAGAATGAACTGGCGCCAATCGGTGATTGCGGCGATTTTATCCAGACATGAAGCCCATTCGTAAACTTGCCTTCGTGGTAAACGAAGAAAAGACCGGCGCGTCCGAACTAGCCCGCACCCTGGTAGCGGCTGCACGCAAAGCTGGGGTCAAAATGAAACAAACGACGCGCTTCCCTATTCCCCGCGGCTATCTATCCGATTGCGATGCCTGCTGTGTAATTGGCGGTGACGGCACCCTGTTGGGGGTGGCTAGGGAATCAGCCCGGGCCAATGTGCCGATCATCGGCGTTAACCGGGGGAGCCTGGGATTTCTTACTACATTCTCTGCCGACGAATCCCGCACCCATTTCTCCGAATTGCTCAAAGGCCAATTCCGGATAGATCATCGGGCCATGCTCGATTGTTCAACCAGCCCCGGTCAGCACGACTTCGCGCTTAACGATGTCTTGATCAAGGATGAGATTAATTCCCGCATCGTCAGACTCGAGGTATTTGCCGGCCAAGAACTCGTCACGGACTACACCTGCGATGGGCTTATATTTTCCACCCCCACTGGCTCAACCGCTTACAACCTCTCTGCTGGCGGTCCCATTATCCATCCGGATGCCGGGGTCATTGCCATGACACCAATTTGCCCCCACACGCTCAGCAATCGGTCCATCATCTTCAGGCAGGATGTAAAACTGCGCGTGATCAATCGCACGCCGAATTCACGGCTGTTGGTGGCCATGGACGGGCAACGGAACCTGAAGGTCGGAATGGATGCACCCATCGAAATAACCATGTCAACGATTCGCTTGCCGTTGGCACAACGGGCAGATTACTCCCACTTCTCTGTCGTTCGCACCAAACTGAAATGGAATGGTCATTTGGTGGATAAGTCAGGCATTCAGACATAAAAAAGACTCCGGCCAAAAACGCCGAAGTCATTAGTATACGAATCGATATTCGTATTATTTAGATTCTTTCATCGCTTTGCGCTCGGCCTTTTTGGCATCGCGCTCTGCCTTGTGGACCGTTTCTTCAGCCGCTCGGGCCGCTTTTATTTTCGCCCGTTCATCTTTGTTAATCTTACTGTCTTTATTCTCGTCGTATTTTTCGAGTTCCTCTGCCCGGCGCCCTTCTCGCCCAGCTTTGGCGGCCATCTTTCCAGCTTCTTTTTCCGCGTCACTGATGACACCATCTTCATTCGTGTCGTATTTCTTTAACATTTCCTTGGAAGGACCTTTCTTTCCTGAACCTTCCTCGGCGCGGGCAGTGAAAACAAATGCCAACGCCGCGAGCGTCAGCATGCAAAATGACAGGGGTAGTTTTAATTTAATATTGTTGCATATTGTGACGATATAATGTATCAGGGCAAGGTTTTACTTCCTCGCTATAAGCACTGCGGCAAGTGATTCTCGGACCTCTGCCAATCCTTTGTATATAGCCATAGCAGAAGGCATTGCGCGCAATGCATTACCCAATCCAAGCGCTAACTCGGAATCAGCTGCAAGCCCATCAAGCCGATGCAGAGCTATGCGAATACCAAAAAGCACCCCACGACTCCGAGGCAACGCGACTAACATCTGGTGTTCCACCCTCAACCACATCGCGTCCAGATTGATTGGTAATCGAGGCGAACTGATCAGTCGCGTCGGGTGCAGGTTTAGTTCTTCGTTAGCGGTTATTCCCCAGTTCTCGCGGAGAAATGCTGGACCTGGTTTTAGTCCTCTTAAAAATTGATCGATCGCTGGTCCAATCGCGGGGTTCAGGCCCGGCACCACTCCATGAATCGTTGCCAAAGTTTCCCCCAATTTCCTGTTCAATGCCCAGCCTGTAGGGAAACACAAAGCGCCGCCGCGCAGTCGAAATTGACCTTCATCATCCGGTGATAGTAGCAGGAAATCCGGCTCCCATTTACGAGCCAGTGCAACGATATCACCACTGCGATCCATTCCCCAAGCAGCGGCCAAATCCGCCACCTCCTCCAGCAACCCGACACCCTCAGGCAACAAAGCGGCGTAATTTTGCGGCTCCAAGTCCAACCACCGATTACGTTCACTCAGCAGCCTGCCAGTGTCATCCTGTGCCCGAAAAAAATCTGCCGGGTTCCCCCGGCGCATAGTCATACGAAATCGGTAATCTTCAGTAGGAAAAAGATCCCGCAGATTACTCATGGTCGGACTGTCAGTTGTATCCGTCGATTGGTTTTAAAGTAGGTCTGCGCAAACACCACAATATCATCAACGGTCACCGCATCAATATGGGTGTCGTAGTTTTGCCAGTCGTTTACGGGTTGGCCATAAAGCACACTCAGACCGGCCTGCATTGCGCGTGCGGAATTGGTTTGTCGGCTCATTTGATG
>DFDG01000181.1 GCA_002367815.1 Opitutaceae bacterium UBA3033
TAAAATCATGCCCCTGCCTTTTAGGAGGAGAGCTTGAACATCATTGTGAGCATGGAAAAATATCTCCCGCCCGAACCACCAAACATCTGCGGAGGTCCACGCCTTCCCGGCCCATGCGGGTGCGTTCGGTTTTGTGACCAACATGGGCAGGGCCGCCCAGCGTTGGGGCAGATTGCCGTTTTCCGGCTGCAGTCGGTATTCGCCGGTGGTCCAATAAGAATAACCCGCCGTGAGGTGGGCGGTTTCATCGAAAGTGACGCCCACTCGCGATGAAGTGCTCAGCGCCATCCATCCGAAAAGGACGAGCAGAAACAGCGGAGTGATGCGTTGCAGGGGTAACATTGACGTGGACACAGCTTCTGCGTCACACAAATTTCGTCAACACGCAGAAAGTATGGATGCCGCCGAATATACAAATCTAGTCAGAGTCGAAGAGAAGCATTGGTATTATGCGGGAAAGCGTGAATTGGTCCGACGTTGGCTCATGCGTGTGGGCCCTCCGAAATTGGAGGAGACATTGTTGGATTGCGGAGCTGGGACAGGACGGTTTGCCAAAGAAATGGAGACGCATTGTCGGGTGCTTGTTTTGGATGACCATGAGGAATCGCTTCGCTTACTACGCGAACATTTTGCTGCAGATCAAGTCATTGCATTGAGTGGAGGAGATGTGCCATTGCCCGATGCTTCGGTAAATTACATTACTGCGCTCGATGTGCTCGAGCATGTGGAGCAAGACGCTGATGCTGTGAAGGGCTTTCATCGACTGCTTAAACCTGATGGAATCGCCCTAGTCACGGTTCCCGCAGGGATGGCACTTTGGAGTGACTGGGATGTATCCTTGCATCACTTCCGTCGTTACTCCCGGAAAAATTTACGGGCGATTTTTCCGGATGAAAAGTGGGAGATCCTCTATCTAAATTATACCAACATATTGGCCTACCCCATAGCTTGGATACTCAGGCGCTTGCGTAAAAATCAACCGGCGAGTGACTCTAAATCCCGGATGGAAGATCGTATTCCGTCTCCATGGCTCAACGCTTTGCTGCAACGTATTTTTGTTGGCATGGCATTTTGGTGGCTCCCATTTCCCTTTGGATTGAGTCTGATTCTGGTGGCCCGCCGCCGTTGATAGGAGCTGCTTCAATGGCTGAATTGTAGTGTCTGCAGGGAGTTGCCCTCTGCATCAAGGATTACGACTTTCAGGATATCCGGTTTGGAGAGTCGTTGGTCTATATTTAGGGCAACTTTGATCTGCGACAGGCCCTGCAATGTAACCGGTGAGGTTGCTGTTTCGGTTGGACCTATAGGGGAATTGTCCGCGTGAAGACTTGTAATTTGCCAAGGAGTAATTTGATTAATCGGCAGGTGGAATACCTGATTGTAGGGATGAAATAATCCTCGGATTACGATCTTAGATGCCTTTCCTTCCGCAGTTGTTACTAGCTCAAGGATGGCAGGTTTGGTTGGCGTGGCTAGGTGCAGCTTGGCCGTAGCAATCGGTGCCACGGTGCGCCCTTTTTTAGCCCAGAACTCAAATGTATCGATACGGAAAACGGGGGCGAAATTATTCACAATATACTGTTGTAAAACCCCTCGTGGGGGAAATCCCTGATCAATGAGGTAATTGACCAAATAGCTCTGCACCACGAGCACGGCTTGTTCATCAGACTCAAGCTTAGCCACAATTTCGAGTTGTTGCTGGTTTGAGAGCAAGGAGAACCAATGGGTAACATTGGCAGCTGTAGGCGTGGGATGTCCCGTCCAAATATTGTAACTGAACATGCCAGGCAGGCTGAATAGCAGCCCACCATGATAGCGGATGTTCTGATCCAAGACGCGGAATGCACCGGTAAGATTGTCCGGGAGTCTTAAATGGGCGGCTCCATTGATGGCCAGAGGCTGACCGCTCGAATAACGATAGTGACCCAAATACCCCAAATCCCCCACCAAGGCCCCGCAGCAGACTAAAAATGCCGCTCCCCCGAATCCTTTGATGGTTCTTTGCCATCGGCCGAATTTTTCGGCCCAAAATATTACCGCGTCAAAGCATCCGACCACAGCCAACGGCACCCACATGAATGAACCCCAGCCCATCTGGCTGCCGGCGACAGGATAGGCGTGCAATGTCTGCCAGAGGAAAACCCACGCCAACCAATACCTGGCCTGGCGTAGCGGGGAATTGCTCCCCGGGTATAGTGGCACCAGCATCACCCACACAAAAGGCAGGCCATAGAGGAAACTATAGGATATGAATTTGTTTTCTATATCCCCGAATGATTGCGTTAAAAATCCGATGGCAACGCCGAGGCGCAAGGCGACAATCACATGAGCAAACCATGGCTTTTGGCGTAAGGGAGTGGATATGGATAATATGAAGAGGCCAACGGAAAGCACCGGGATGAGCCATGGCCAATTGATGGGATGGGAGTAGGCCAGTGGTTGACCGAGTGGCGCCGTCACAACGCCATGCCAGAGCTGCTTCAGGCTGGTGCCCCGCATTCCTATCATCCCCACAATGATTACCATCACCCCGGCGGCTGAACCGATGAAGTATTGCCAGGACTTCCAATCAGATTTCGGAAGATTTGCATCCTTGATCAGGTGGAGCACTGAGAGGGCTGACAGGGAGAAAACCAGAGCGAATATTGCCACCCATCGATCGGGCCAAAGTTTTTGCATCAGCCAGAATGGCACCAGCAGACTTCCGATGGCAGACAACCACAGGCAGGCCCGGGAGAGTTTGGGGTTCGGCATGCTAATCGCCAACCAACTACCCGACGCGATCAGGAAGAAAGCTCCGACATTGATTTTTGTCAGGAGCATGGCCGTTCCGATGGTTCCGCATGTGATCGCGAGCAGGCGATGATTCCTCCGCTCTATCGCAATTGCTCCACCCAAACCCCCCAGGGCAGACATGAACGCCAGAATGCCACCGGGATGAATCGGCTCGCTGGTCATGACGATCAAACTGCAAAATGTGAGGCAAATGGTCCCCACAACCATGAAAATATTGCGGGTCTGGCTCCACGTAAACAGACCGGCCAACGACGAGGATCCCACCCAGAAAAACAGCGTGATCAGTCGGCCGGTTTCATTGTCGAATGTGAGCCTGAACACCGTATGAATAACGTGATACAGGGCATAAATGAAGGGTCCGTATTGACTATAGACTTTGGCGTAGAGCCCGCCTTCGGCAAAATGACTGTGCAATGACCAGAGGACGTAACCCTCGTCATCATAGACCATGAATTGGGTGAAAAGCAGCCAATAACCACATATGCCGATTGCGAGCAATACGGCAACGACCAGGCATCGTTGGGCCAGTGATCTATTCAAAGCCGACGCGCCTTTTGATGATGAAATTGGGCCTTCTTTTTACCTCATCATATACTCGTCCCAGATATTCGCCCAAAACGCCGATCCCGATGAGTTGCACCCCGCCCAGAAACAGCACCAAGGTCGCCAGCGTGGTGAAGCCGACCTGCGCAATTTCAATGCCCATCAACCGGCGCACGATAAAGAATACCCCCACGGCAAAACCCATGCTGGCAATAAAGATTCCGCAAATGGTCAAAAACCGAAGGGGTAATCTTGAGAAACTAAATATACCATCAAACGCGTAACGAAACAGGCGCCGAAGATTTTGGGCCGGTTCCCCGGCGGCGCGTTCCTTACGATCATAAAGAATCTCGGCCCGGGAAAACCCCAGCCACGCCCGCATCCCGGGAAAGAACCGGTGCGCTTCGGGTAATTGTGCAAAAGCGGCCACCGCATCACGGTTGAGCAAGCCAAACGTGCCCGTGTTCCGTTCGATCGGCAAATCAACGAGCCGTCCGAAAACCGCATGGAATAGATTGAATCCCAATCGGCGAATTCCTTTTTCCTCCCGGGATCGGCGCACCGCCAATACCACTTCGGCCCCAGTCTGCCATGCTGCCACCAGTTGTGGGATGATTTCCGGAGGGTCTTGTAAATCAGCATCCAAGGTTACGACGGCGTCCATGTCGGAGCATTGTTCAAGCCCGGCCATTAATGCGGCTTGAAAACCAAAGTTGCGTGATAGCCCCAACATGCGAAAGCGGGGATCAATTTGACACTGTTCGACCAACAACTCCCCCGTGCGGTCCTTGCTGCCATCATCGATCAAGATTGCGGACCAGTTTACTTGAGGCTGGGCGTCGAAAATCGCGGTGAGTCGGCGAAACAACTCCGGTAGCACGGCGGTTTCGTTAAAAGCGGGGATGACTAGGGCGACCTTGGGTGAGCTCACAGAGTGGCGAGGATGAAGGAAATGGGCGGGGATGAAAGACTGTTCTTAAGGTCGGTCAAAATCCCAAATCAGGATTTCCCAGTTGCCGAGCCGGCGAATGGCATGATCCGGCGGGGCCAATTTGGCCGCTACGCCCCATTGCATTTCAGGCGAAGGAAAAGCCATGGCGTGAAAATTCCTTGGCAGATGATTGCGAGCCTGCGTGACGCTGATGGTCTGACCGGAGATAAAGCGCACGTAGAGGCCATCTTCTGCATGATAAAATCTCCGGTCTGAAAACCATGAAACCAGTGGATTCCAAGGCAACCACACCTGATGTGGCATTGATGCCTGAATGGCCATGGCTTGATGGATGTTTTGTGTGTCGGGGTGAAATGGGGCGTTTTCAGTTTGCAGGATTCGCCCACAGAACACTACGAAGACCCCGAGCATGGTTAAGGAGCGGTATAAATAAGCCTTCGACCCACTCAAACCTACCACGGCACCCAAAAGCAGGGAGGCGATGAGCAGTTGCCATCCATGAAGATTGTTGGTGCTCCCACCCGTGGTCAGGAGGCCGAAAATGCCAAGAGGCAAATTGCCGATCCAAGCGAAAATTGGGAGGCTCAAAGAGTGTGAAGACCGGAAAATTTTCCGGCCCATCGATCCGATCACCATCAAAGGCACACCCCATTGGATGACCAGAACGGTGGCCAAGGCCGTAAGACGAGCCAACTGCTCATCTGCCATCGGCAGGGCGGCTGCGATTTCAACCATGCCGAACCACAAGGCACTGAACCCAAATTGCATGATGGCGATGGTGGCCACGAATAGTCCGCAAACGACGGTCCGGCCCAAATGGGCGAGCATTGGTTTTGAATCATAGGCCAATCGCAACCAGATGAGTTGCGCCAACAGGAGACCCAAGGTGTTTTGCTTGCAGCCCATGGCGCCCACTGTGGCGAGAGCCGTGAGCCAAGCCTTCCAACCTTGGGGTCTGCCCGTTGAGGATACGAGCAGCAGATTGCCCATGAGACCCAGGGAAACCGCAATGTTATCGGCTTGGAGAAAACGAAAGGCATGATCCGGCCACAGTGCGACGGTCGCGATGAATGCAGTCAGACGCAACGTGCGGGTTGCGCCCCTGCAGGGCCAATACGCACAGGTGAGGGCAATGGATCCCAGCGTCAGGCCCAGATTGACACATTCCGAAATCATCAGGGCGCCGATGGGCGAATTGCCCAACAGGGCAGGACTCCAAAACCAGAGCGGAACCGGCCCATACATCCACGTGGAGATGACCCCTTGTCCTGGCAACGTATAGACCGCTTCACCCGCGGCGGCCATGAACACGGGCACCAAGCGAATGTCATTCCAGCTTGAGGCCGGGAACAGGCAGAAGTTTATCCATAGCCAATTCAACCCCATCGTTCCGGCCAGTGCGATTGATGCTACAAAATAGCCCCGCATCCGGTCCGATGTTTCCATGGTCAACGAAACAGATTATATTTCAAAATCGCATAGAGCGCACGGAAACCATCGCGCCAACCGATTTTTTTCCCTTCTTCGTAGGTGCGGCCGTAGTAGCTGATGCCGACTTCATAGATGGGCACACGCAGCCGCGCCACCTTGGCCGTGATTTCAGGTTCGAAGCCAAAGCGATTTTCTTCGATCGTGATTTTCTCAAGCACCTCGCGGCGAAACATTTTGTAGCATGTTTCCATGTCCGTGAGATTCAGATTGGTCAGCATGTTGGAAGTAAGCGTCAGAAACTTGTTGCCGATCATGTGCCAGAAATAAACCACGCGGTGGGCGTCACCGCCGGTAAAGCGCGAGCCAAAGACCACATCGGCTTTACCCTCCAGGATCGGCTTCAACAATTTGGGGTATTCGGTGGGGTCGTATTCCAAGTCGGCATCCTGGATGATGACGACATCACCCGTGGCGGCGGCAAATCCGCTGCGTAGTGCGGCTCCTTTGCCTTGGTTGGTATTGTGGTAGATGATTTGTTGCACCAGCGGGGCAATCTGGGTGCGCAGCACGTCGCGGGTGCCGTCACGCGAACAGTCGTCCACGATGATAATTTCCATGTCCTTGACCGGGGCGGCTCTCACCCGGTCCACCAAAGTGCGAATGGTTTGGGCTTCGTTGTAACAGGGAATCACAATGGATAGCTTCATACGATTTGG
>DFDG01000077.1 GCA_002367815.1 Opitutaceae bacterium UBA3033
TGATCAGCTCCAAAAAGCTGTTTGGCCCGATCGATGGCGATCTGTTCAATCGTATCCACGTGCTCGCAGCCGCCATACCAACGCTTGGTCGGATAGCCTTCCGCGTATTTGTTGGTGAGGACACTGCTCTGTGCCTCCATGACCGCAGGGTAGGTGAAATTTTCCGACGCGATCAGTTCGATATGAGTCTGCTGGCGTCCGAGCTCGGCAGTGATGGCAGCGTAAATTTCAGGATCCAGGGTTTTGAGGGGGGAGGCGTTGAGCATGGTAGTAGTGCACAGAAACCACGCGGAAACCCCGACTGAGGCAAAGTTTTTCCTCAGCTTTTGTGTGACACGAGTGTCTTAAGGTGGGCCACAATCGATGGGACCGCCTCAACCAGTTCATCCCGACACATTTCGTAGAGCTTGAGGGGGCCACCAAAAGGGTCGGGGACTTCCTTGTCTGCAGCGATGGGCATGAATTCGCGAAAGAGGCGTAATTCTTTCGGGGGAGGTTCGGCCTGCATTTGGATCATGGCCCGGTGGGTCTCGGTCATGCAAAGGACCAGAATTGCATCATTGAGTGCCTCTTGCGTGACCAGTTGACTGAGGTGCGAAGAAATATCTATGCCCACTTTGCGCAGGGCGACGACCGAATTTTCGGAGACAGCATCGTTGGCTCGAGCGGCGACTCCGGCCGAAAGCAATTTGAGCGACCGCAGTGGTTCCGGCTCAGCGGCGAGCGCATGACGCAACAGGCCTTCCCCCATGGGGCTGCGGCAGATATTTGCCGTGCAGACAATCAGTATGGAACCGAGATTGGACATCAGTGAATGAAATTATGGGACATGTTTTGCCGAAAAAGGTAAAGGCTGAGTCGTCAACGCGCACTTCCTCGCAAGAAGATCCACGCGCGATGGATCTGAGATGCCCGTTGCAAAGTTGAATCAATCAGCCCATCAGATATCTCTTTGGGATTGATTTCATCGGACAGTTCAGCCGCTGGTTCTGCAGGAATTCCTTCTCCACTATTTTTAGCGGCCAATATGGCCGCCTCATCGTGTCGAATTTTTATGGGTGCAGTGGCGATCAATTGCATGATGTCGGTTTCCGAACTCAAAGCATTGTAGGCGAGTAACTCCTCGGCCGGATTGGTTTTGATCACGATATCGGGGGTGAATCCATCCACGATTGGCCCGAGGGTCAGCCCGCCGGATAACTTTGAAAGATCTGAAAGCAGCTGGCGTATTTCCGGACCAGTTTCCTCGTTGGTTAAAATCAATGCCGGGTTTTTAGCGGAAGCATTTTGTGCCAGCCACATTCCGAGTGACCCGACCTCGGTTGAGCTGCTTTTTGCGTAGCGCAGATCAAGCACGCAACCGGTTTTTGAGGCCACCCCGGTCAAATCGGCGGCGATTAAGTTTGGGCGGAAATAGGACAATCCGAACCCGAGATCATGGGTAATAATTTCCGTGCGAACGGGAATGACCAACAATGCCACCCAGCTGAAAGTCCAAAGTAGTTTTCTCATATGCGGTTCAGCTGACGCGATCCAATATCTCGGCGATAATATTTGCTGGAGCATTGGATGGAAGCACACGCGGCATAGGCATCGGCGGCGGCTTGGGCCAGGGAATTGCCCGAAGCCGTCACTCCCAGCACGCGACCGCCGTTGGTGACGAGTTCACCCGATGCATTGCGCGCAGTGCCCGCATGGATCACAGAAATATTATCGGGTAGAGCGGGGATAGTGATGGTGTCGCCTTTGCCGTAAGACTCGGGGTAACCTTGGGCGGCGATGACGACGCAGAGCGCATATCCGGGCAACACTTCCAGTTTTATGCTGCGCAACTTGCCTTGGGCGGCCGCCCACAACAACGTGAGGAGATCCGTCTTGAGCCGTGGCAGCACCACCTGGGTTTCGGGGTCACCAAAGCGGGTGTTGTATTCGATCACACTTGGGCCTGCAGGAGTCAGCATGATGCCGATAAACAGGGTGCCGCAGAATTCGATTCCTTCGTCGGCGATTGCGTCGACCGAGGGTTTGACAATTTCGCTTTCGATCTGCGCGAGGATTGTCGGGGTGACAACTTCGGCCGGTGAGTAGGTGCCCATGCCGCCGGTATTGGGTCCAGTGTCGCCATCGCCGATTCGTTTGTGGTCCTGCGAGGAAGGTAGGATAACGTAGTCGCGTCCGGAAACGACCACGAGAATCGAGGTTTCTTCACCGACCAGACAATCCTCCACAAGAATTTGACTACTGCTTGAGCCGAATTTTCCGCCGAGCATATCCCGCACGGCAGATTCCGCCTCAGCCAGTGTTTGAGCTACGACTACGCCTTTGCCGGCAGCAAGCCCGTCGGCTTTGATCACAATCGGGACTCCTCTAGTCTTAAGGTATGCCAATGCAGGATCGACGGAGGAAAAGATACCAGCTGCGGCAGTGGGGATACTGTATTTCAGCAGAATTTTTTTTGTGAATATTTTCGAAGACTCAAGTTGCGCCCCATCGGCTTTGGGACCGTAAACAGGAATACCTGCGGCAATAAGTTGATCGGAAATTCCCATTGAGAGTGGCACTTCCGGACCGACGACGACGAAATCCACCAGTTCGGATTGCGCAAGGGCAACGAGACCTGCGATATCATCAGCGGCGACGGGAAAACAAGGGATGACATCGGCAATCCCCGCATTACCCGGAGCGCAAATAACGCGAGGTTTGCCCGGGGAAGTGACCAGTGAGCGGACCAGTGAGTGTTCACGACCACCGGCGCCAATAACGAGAACAGAAGAGGGAAGAGGCTTATCCACAGTTGAAACGGATGAACATGGATGGGCTTGACGTAAAGCCGCACCTGCAATCAATGCGTCATGAAGTTTTATAACCTCATGCTTCCTGCGGTAAAGTTTCATTACCACGTCGCGTTTTCGGTGAAGACATGGTGCTTATTATTCAACCGGAACTGCGACCGCTGGATCAGATTTTAGGCGGGCATTTCTTCCAGCAACTGTCTTCTCGTGACTTTACATGGCCATAACCAATTGCTACGGTCCTGTTCCGACCACGCTACTGGCGGCATACCGACATCAACCAGACTACGGGTTTACTTTCCCTGTGAACGCTCGTCCAACTCGATCCACGGCCTGATCATCTTTACCCGTTTCCTCGCCTATCTAACTACCCATCATGGTTGAGACTCTCGAAATTTCTTCCCAAGACATCAGCCTCGATGGTCGAGTGACCACCCACAGGTTCGAACCAAACCGCAGAGTGTAAGCGTTGAATCCGCCTGTGAGGCTTTGGCGGCACTCGCCGCGCAGACACCTCTTGCGCTGGTCGACTTGGAAGTGCGTCTCATCTTGCGCGGTCCGGGAGGGACCATCTCGGTGCGCAATAACGGCGGCAGATTGTTCGGATGCCTGCTCCCGGAATTGAGCAATAACGTTATCGCGTGCTCGCCGGGTGAGGCGATTGCATGGGTGCAGACTTCGGTAGTACCTGCCTCCAGTCAGGCGGAGCAGGAAGTGATCTCAGCCATGGTTCGTCCAGCGCGTTGGCGGATTTTGCTGGGATCACCCTGGTTGCTCTTATGGCTGTTCATTCTCGCCGGCATTGTGGGCTATTTCAATTTTTCCAACGAGAATCCTAAACATATCCAAATGCTGGTCGATCCCTCGGCGATTGCCGCAGCCCAGAAGGAAGTGATGGGCTCGTATGCGGTGTCTTTCACCCCTGGCCAGACAATAATGACCGTCGATACCACAGTATTGCGGATTGAGCTATTACGCGACGATAGTCGGAAGGTTCCGCAAGTGGAGCTTTCCTACCAATTTGGCCGGCGCCAGCCTGGAGGCCAACTGGTGTTGGTGGCCGGCAACGGCGCTGTGCTTGATGTAGTGTCGGCGACCAGCCTGCGCTATGGCACCGCGACCTACGCGCGACAGAATGCCACGCGTCCGTGAACCTACCCCTCCACCCCGCCATGCATGAGCACAAAGAACATTAGGTGTAAATCCAGGGCAGGTTTTGCGATCACTGAGCATATGCTAATGACGGGCGTTAATTGCCTTTTAGCCAGCCCGAAGGAATTGGTCATTAATACTGGAGTCAGGAACGCCAATTATCTTTCACGATGAAAATGCGGACAAGTCACTCCGGATTCACCCTCATCGAAATCATGGTTGTTGTAACCCTGATCGGAATCTTGGCCGGGATGGCGCGTCTGTCCGTCCTGCGCTTCAA
This sequence comes from Opitutaceae bacterium UBA3033, assembly GCA_002367815.1. Classification (GTDB taxonomy): domain Bacteria; phylum Verrucomicrobiota; class Verrucomicrobiia; order Opitutales; family Opitutaceae; genus Cephaloticoccus. The sequence goes on from DFDG01000077.1 coordinate 4,225, forward strand.
TTTAAGGACCAGCTGTGTGGCCTTCAACAACGATTGCCGGGTTTTTTCCGAAGCGTTCCAGAGATATTCCCTGGAAAAAGGCGGCTTTCCGGCCGACCAAACCATGGTCGGATCTCTTCCTAACGGCATGACCGGTTACATCACTGAAAGGCTGTGGCTCCGCCCAACTCCGATCGGCGGCACCTATGATTGGGATAACAAAGATGCCACTAACAGCACCGGTGCCACGTTTGATGCCGTGATAAAAGTGAGCGGCTGCACTTGGCCAGTGGCGAGTCTGGGGCAACTCGATCGTTGGTTCGATGATGGTAATTTATCTTCCGGCAGTATCATAGCGATGGATGCCGGGACGACAGTTTTGTTTCTGATTGAAGCCGGAGCAGGAGGCTAGGCTTCCTCCCCAACAGCGCCCCCGGATCCTTCCGGGGTTGGCGACATTTTCGGAGGTGCTCCCAGTATCCAGTTTTTGTCGCTCCTGGCCTCCGCGGCCGTCGCACTGGTGTTCCAATATCGGAGGCGGTAAACGGTTTCGGTTTCCTCCATGATGATTTCAGCACTACGATGCTCGTGCTACGGGATCTAAGGACGGGGGGGGCAGGTTGGGATGGACCTTCTCTAGGGAAGCGCTGATTAAATCAGATCTTACTAAAACCGAGGATATCGAAATGGGCACAGGGACGTGCCCATCCACCTTGTTTCAGAGGTGGACGCGCAGGTCCCTCTGCGCGTTGTTCGAACGGCCGGGCTTTGCTCTCAATCTTTTGGCGCCAAAGCTGCCTTTAATCAGCGTTTC
>DFDG01000162.1:0-264 GCA_002367815.1 Opitutaceae bacterium UBA3033
GGGAAACGATTCACCGGCACGGATACACTGATGCCGGCGAGCAGTTCATCGAAAGAGACGAGCGAGATCGCGACACAGGCCACTCCGGCGACGGTCTCTTCTTCTTCCAGGGCGCAACCCCGGGCTCGCGTGGCCGCGAGTTCCTGCTCGAGGAGCAATCGGGCGGCTTTGCGCCCGCGCGCGGGCAGCGTGGCGCAGGCTTTGGTGACGAGACGTGACTGTTGCTCGTCGGGCAGGTTGGCCACGATGGCCCGGCCAAGGGCG
>DFDG01000162.1:490-7392 GCA_002367815.1 Opitutaceae bacterium UBA3033
GGGTAACGAGACGCGCTTGTTGCTCGTCCGGCAAGTGGGCCACGATTGCCCGGCCAAGGGCGGTGGTGTGAAAAAGGTCACGGGCGCCGGGCTTTACGATCCAGCGCAAGGCTTGGGCGGTTTCCGTTACGTGCGCATAACGAATGTAAATGCCCTCGAGCACGCCGAGGTTGACTGTTTCGTCGAAGCGTTGGTGCAATGCATCGATCAAAGGCTGGGCCCGGGCGCGGAGCGCCGCATCGCGACCGTGTTCACGCAGGGAATTCAGACGCTCCGAAAGTTTGTAACTACCGCGGGTCCCCGCCGGGGTCACGTAGCCCAGATCGCGCAGGCTGCGCAGAATCCGATGGACCGTGGGCTTCGGCAACCGGCCTTCCTCGGCCAGCTCTGCCAGACTCAAGGCGCGACCGGTGCGGGCCAACACCTCGAGCATCGAAAAGGCTTTGTCTAGGACGGCGATACTCATGAAAAATGCTTTACATCTAATTTCACAATGTGGAACTATAGTTCCGTCAAACAAAATAGCAATATGATCATCGATTGCCATAATCACCTCGGCGTGGATCTGTTTTTCTATCTCAACGGTTACCATCCGTATGCGCAGGATTTGCCGGCGCTGATGACCGAGGGTCGCCACTGTGGCGTGGATCGCTGGGTGGTGTTTCCGATGGTGAGCAATCTTACCTTTGACGTGGCGGCGATGCACCGGGGCGAGTGGGTGACGGGTGGGCTCGAGGCGGTGCCCTATGCCTTTGAGAATGCGCGGATGATGCGCGAGATCTACGATCTCTACCCGAAGCTGGGGAAACATGTGCTGCCTTTTGCCATTCTCGATCCTCTGCGTGAACCGGCCGCCCAGTTGAAAAAGCTGCGCGAATTGCGGGAGAAGTATCCTTTCTACGGCCTGAAAATTCAGGCGACGATTATCAAGTCCGATGTGCTGGCCCTGTTGAAGGAAGGCCGCGGGTTTCTGGAATTCGCGGCCGAGTTCAATCTGCCGTTTATCATTCACTCCAGCGTGGCGCCGGAGGACACGTGGTCGCAGGCCTCGGATATTCTCAAGGTTGCGGAAGCCACGCCGAACGTGCGTTTCTGTCTGGCGCATTCCTGCCGCTTTGACCGTGAGTGTCTCGACCGGGTCGCGGAGTTGCCCAACACGTGGTTCGATTGCTCGGCGCATCGCATCCATTGCGAATGTGTCGGGCTGGGGATGCCCAATGTCGCTCCTGCCGCGCGGCGGTTTGACGCCGACTATCGCGATCCCACGGCGGTGTTGCGTGCCATGGCCGAGACTTATCCGCACAAATTGATCTGGGGTTCGGACACGCCGTTTCAAAGTTACGTGGACGACCAGTATTCTCTGATCAGCACATACAAGGATGAGCTGGATTGCGTGCATGCCTTGCCCGCGGCGCTCAAGCCTGCCGTCACGCAGGACAACCTGCTCAAACTCCTCCAATTAAAAGATGAAAGCATTCTCACTCGCGCATAACGCAGCCTTGGTCACCGGCTCCTCCAAAGGTATTGGACATGCGATCGCGCTCGGATTGCACGAAGCGGGAGCAGCAGTGGTTTTCCACGGCAACACTGCACGACCCGAAAACATGCCGGAGGGTAGTGGGTTCGTGCAGGGTAACCTTTTGGATCCGACCGCGGCACCCAAGTTGGTCGCGGATGCTTTTGCGGTGCAGCCGAAACTGGATCTGCTGGTGGCCAATGCGGGCAGTTTTTTCGACCGGCCGTTTCTCGAGATGGATCCGGAGACCTGGGACAAGACGATGAATCTCAATGTCCGCGCGACTTATTTTCTTTGTCAGGCCTTTGCCAAGGAATTGATCGCGAGAAAACGCCCCGGAGCGATGGTTCTGGTTTCGTCGACCAACGGGTTTCAATCGGAGGAAGATTCCACGGCCTACGACAGCTCCAAAGGCGCACTGGTGATGATGACGCGCAGTCTCTCGCAGGCGTTGATTGAGCACGGTATTCGGGTCAACGGATTGGCGCCCGGTCTCATTCGCACGCCATTGACGTCGGCGCTGGGCTTTGGGGACAAGTCGCTCCACTACGAGAAAAAGATTTTGCTGAAGCGTTTGGGTGAACCCGAAGACTGTGCCGGCACGGCGGTGTTTCTACTCTCCGCGGCATCCGCTTATATCGTTGGCCAGGTGGTGGTGGTGGATGGCGGGTTGACGGTGAGCCAAATAGGCCGGATGTAAGGGATTTATGGCGACAACGATTAACTCTATCGACGATCTGATCACGCCCGTGGTGCTGCTTGATCGCACACGCTTGGATAAAAATATCCGCGCCATGCAGGATACCTGCGATGCCCACGGCGTCGGACTCTGGCCGCACATTAAAACGCACAAGATGGTCGAAGTCGCGCGGCGACAGCTGGCCGCCGGGGCCCAAGGTCTCAGCTGCGCTAAAGTGGGGGAGGCTGAAGCGATGCTCCCTTCGGGGGTGAAACGGATCTTCATCGCGCATTCGCTGGTGGATGTGCGCGTGGCTCCGCGTTTGGCCGCCTTGGCGGATCAACTGGATGAATTACGCGTGGCGGTGACAAGTGTGCCTCATGCGGAAGCGTTGGTGGCGGTGGCGGTGGCGACGGATCGCAATTTAGAAGCCGTGCTGGCGGTGAACACTGGCCTCAATCGTGAAGGCGTCAGAACCGTGGACGAGGCGAAAGCCGTTGCGGCGATCATAAAGCGATGCCCGCAACTGAAACTCGCCGCGATCTATACGCACGAGGGGCAAATGTATGGCGCCAAACCGGAAGAGCAGGTTGTGAGAGCCAACGAGATTATCGCGATCTTGGAAAAATTTCGCGCCGCGATTGATCCGGCGCTGCCGTTATGGCCCGGTTGCAGTGTGACGGCGAAGATCATGGCGGCATCGGGCAAAGTGCAAGTGGTGCGTCCCGGAGCTTACATGTTTGGGGACATGGCCTTGGCGGTAAGTTCCAAAGTGATGGGACCGGCGGATGTGGCGATCCACGTGTTGGTGACGGTGGTGGATCGTCCGGCACCCGGACTCGCCTTGATTGACGCGGGCTCCAAGGTTTTTTCCTCCGACAAATCCAAGGCCGGCCTCAATGGCATCGCGGCTGATGGGCGTGACATCCAAGTCGTCTCGCTCAACGAAGAGCACGGTTACTTGGGTGGGGGAGACGTGGACACCCTCAAGATCGGTGATCGCCTGCAAATCATGCCTGCTCATGTTTGCACCGTCATCAACCTGACGGACACCGTCACGGTGGTCGAAGGGGACAGAGTCGTTGACCAGTGGTGCGTCGATGCCCGCGGCAAAGTGCAGTAATATTTTCTATGATACCCCACCCGCCGGAAAACCATGATGGGAGACCCTGGTGCCCCCGGCTTACCCCAAGATTTAAAGCCGGATCATTTTGATCATCCGATCAACCCGACCAATGCCAGCGTCCAACCCTTTGGAATATTTGCTGTCGCGACTGAAGACTTCCGCCGATCATGGCGTGGATTATGTGCAGGATGGGTTGCGCACAAATTCAACGACCCGCGTGCCGCTGGTGGTGCACACGACTTTAGCTGACCCCGCGCAATGCGGTCGACGGGAGCGAGGTTGGGCGGTGCATGGCGGATTGCCCGATGCCTATGCATGGGCGGGATTGCGCGACCTGCCGATGCTGGGCAATCGCTCGCAACTCGCGCAGTTTTCATTTGGCAGCACGCAGACGGGGGTGGACCCGGGCGAGCACGGTTTGATTGAGATGCGCCTATGCCGTGGCACCACGCCGGATGATTTGCCCCTGCGCATTAGGATCGAAAACGGCGCGTTTTATATTTTGGGACTCAACGGCGACACTGTGCTGGCCGGTGATCGTGAGTCGCAAGTTTTAACGATGTCTGCGAACACGACTTATACGCTGACGGTGCTGCTCTTTCAAAAGGCCATCTACGTGCGATTAACCGGTGCTGATTTGCCGGGGGGGGAGTTGGAGCTCTTCGTGCCCGACCGACGTCGATTTATTCCCGGTTGCCCGGGCTTTGGATTGAGGTCCAACGCCCGGGCTGCGGGTGGGGAACTGGCAATCTTTGACTGGACGGTCAGGCCCGTCGGACCGGCGGAAAATTGTCGACTCGGAGTCATTGGCGATTCGATCACGGCGGGTAATGATGGTGAGCCTGAGGCGGAGAGTTATGTGCATCTTGCGACGCGCGCATTGGGTCAGGAATTGGTGCTCAACACCGGTAGTGGGGGTTCGATGACGGCGCTCGATCTGGCGCGGTTTCCATACGAAATAGCTCCGTTTCAACCGGAGATCGTCTGGATCGAGGGCGGGACCAACGACATTGGCACGGGCTTGAGCGCCGCCAGTGCGTGGCAGAACATGATGCGGCAAACCGAACTCATTACCTGGGGTGGCCGGGCGGTGTTATCCACCGTGCCGCCGCGCGTGCTCCCCACGGCCACGCACCATGCCGAACTGATACGAATCAACCGACTCATCCGCGAAAGCGGCCTCCCCTTCGTCGATCGTCACGCGGCGGTTTGCGATCCAAACGATCCGAGGCATATCCGACCCGAGTTCTGCCAACCCGATGGCATTCACATCAACCGCGATGGTCATGCGGCCATTGCGACCGAAGCGGAGCGGATTTTTCAGGCATTGCCCGTTGCACAAAAATGAATTTGTCCGCCGAACAGTTGGATTCCTTTTGGCAACGCACGCGTGAGGAACTGACGCGCGAGCCGATGGCGGTGTTGCTGGAGCCGGTAGCTGAACCGTTGCCCTATAAAAAATACCGACTGACCTTGCGCAGTCTTGATGGAGTCAAAGTTCGGGGGTGGCTGACGCTTCCGGTTCAAGGCGAGTCGCCGCCCGCACCGTGGCCGGTAATTATTTCAACACCCGGATATGGTGGAACCCAACAGGGGGTGATGCTCAGCGAATGCCAGCGCGGTTATGCCATACTGCAATTATTTCCGCGGGGACAGGGTGACTCGACCGAACTGTGGACAATCGATGGACCGGACAAGCTCACGTGGAGACTGGAGCAACCCGAGGGCGCCTATTATCAAGGGGCCTATGCTGATGTCATGCGTGCGATCGACTTCGTGGTGACCCGCCCCGATATCGATCCTGACCGCGTTGCGCTCGTTGGCACCAGCCAAGGGGGAGGTTTTTCTCTGGCGGTTGCCGCGCTCGACACGCGGGTCAGGACCGTAGTCGCACATGTGCCTTTTCTGTGCGACTTCCGCGTTGCGGCCCGCACGCCAAACTCGCTCGTCAAAATCTTACTCGACCAAGCCGGATGCAACGACGAGGCGGCCCTGGCCACTCTGGATTATTTTGATCCCTTGCAACTGGCCACCCACTTGCTTGTCCCCGTTTTGATGAGCGCTGGTGGCCGGGATGAAATCTGTCCGGCTACCACGATCCAGTCGGTTCATGACCGGTTGCCGGGGGTGAAGTTGCTTAAGTTTTATCCGGATTTGGCCCACACGAGTTCCCTCAATTTTTATCAAGCTACCTGGCCGTGGCTCGACCAGCATCTGCGATCGGTGTCGCCAACCGACCGGGTTCATTGAATCACTTTACTGCTCTCCTCAACCTCATCGATATCCCCATGCCTGCTTCAAACCCGTCCTCCGCGGCAAAACTATCCACCCGCCATCGCAACCTGTTCAACGGCGACTCTTGCGTCTTTTTCTACAACCCGGAAAAATGGCAGCCGGAGGATTTCACCCTGCAGCAGGTCGTCAATGCCCGCAGTGGGTTGCTCGATCCCGGCGCGCGGCCGGTGGGTGGACCGTTCAAGGCCAAAGCGATTCACAACTACGTGGATTTGTTGGCCGACAGCGGGATCGATACTTTTCTGGTCAATGCCAACGCGTCACGGGCTTGGTATCCGAGCAAAGTGATCCCAACCATTCTCGACGGTTATGTGCGGGGTGATCGCGAGTACTTTCGTGGCCATGCCATCTGTCAGGGCGCGACCGAGCCGGAGGACGAGGAGCGCTTCATCGACCGGGTCATGCCGTTCATGGATATGTATTTGGATTTGGTGGATGCCGGAGTGGATTGGTTGGCTGAAGCCGCGGCGGCCTGCCGGCGGCGTGGGGTCTCCCCGTGGGTGTCGATCCGCATGAACGACTACCACGGGCACAAGAACGTCGACGGCAGTTTCTTCAATGTGCCCCTGCTGAAGAATCCGGAGATGCGACTGAAGCAAAGTGGCTACGCGCCAACGATGTTTGAACCGGGTTATCGCACCGGCCTGAATTTTGAAAAGACGGAGGTGCGCGATCTGATGATGGCCCAGATCAAGGAAGTGGTGGAGGACTATGATTACGAAGGCCTCGAACTCGATTGGTGGCGCCAGCCGATGTGTTGTGAGCCCAATGCGACGCAGGCCACCATCGACCTGATGACCGACTGGATTCGCGAAGTGCGGGCTCTCACCGATCGGCGTGCGCAGGAGACCGGGCGGCCTTATCCTTTGGGACTGCGCATACCCGGCCAGTTGGAAACGCTGAAAAGCATTGGCCTCGATGTGGTCACCCTCTGTCGCGAGGGCGTGATCGATTTCGTGGCGCCGTCCGGGTTTTGGTGCACCTCGTGGGAGATGCCGCATGACATCTTGCGGCAACAACTCGGTGAAGAAGTGACCATCTACGGTGTAATCGAGAACGGCGCCAATTCGTTGCCCACGTTAGCTCCGGAGATCAATCACACGCAGGGCATCCGTTTCATCTCGTCAAGTCACGAAATGCTGCGCGCCAACGCGGCGGGCAAACTGGTGCTCGGGGCCGATGGCATCGAGTGGTTTAATTTCTATTGCACGGATCCGGGGCGGATTCCCGGATTGATTTCCGATTACACCGCCCTGCGTAACATTGACCAATTGGAGTTGTTACGA
>DFDG01000162.1:7456-27136 GCA_002367815.1 Opitutaceae bacterium UBA3033
CGCCCTGCGTAACATTGATCAACTCGAGCTGCTGCGCGGCGAGCCCAAACACTATTCCCTGTCCATGAGTGGGCACGGACTGGTGTTGCCGCCTTTTGAGGTTACGCCACAGCTGCCGGCGACGTTGGAGAAATGGTGGAACCGGTCCTTCCGCCTGCCGATGTGCGCGGAGCCGACTGATCGTGGATTGGAACTCGTCGTTCAAATCGTGCTCAAGGCGGGAGCTCAATGCGAAGTGTTGCCCGTGGCCTTTAATGGTTGCTGGCCTCGCCTGGAACACACGGTGACGGATAAATTACTGTTTCCCTGCGGTTGCCTCACGCACCTCACCCCGGAAAACCGGGGCTACAATTTTCGTTTTCCCATCGATTTGGTGCGCGATGGCTGGAATGAAATCACGATCGAGAATGGCGACGATCAACCCGTCACGATCGTGTGCATCGATCTCGCGATTCGGCCGATCGGTGACTGACACCGCCTTAGCTGATCCGACACGAAGCCCGGGGAGAAAATACCATGAGCACAACCCATCCAACCTGTCGCAAAGTGAAGGACATTATTATTTATGAGGACGCCAAATTTTACTCGGCATTTCCCTCGGTCGTGCAGCGACCAGATGGCGAGGTGCTGGTGGCCTTTCGCCGCGCACCCGATCGGCGGGTATTCGGCGTGGAGGGGGTCGCCCACGTGGATCCGAATAGTTATCTGGTGATGGTCCGTTCCCGGGACGGGGAAACCTGGACCAAACAGCCCGATTTGATTTATGCGGATGCGGTCGGTGGTTCGCAGGATCCCTGCCTGTTGCAACTGCGCGACGGCACCTTGCTCTGCGCCAGTTACGGTTGGACCTTCATCCCGAACGACAAGATTGCCCAGCTCAAGCAACCGGTCTTCTCCCCGGTTCCGGGTGTGGTCTTCAACGGAGGTTACTATGTGAAATCGGCCGATGGCGGAAAGACCTGGCAGGGACCTTTGTATCCTCCCCGGATTCCGACGGAAATTCTCCTGGATCCTTATGAAAAACCGCTGCCGGCCTACAACCGCGGCGCCATGGTGGAAGGGAAGGACGGCCGGATATTTTGGATTTGTGCCGCGCATGAAAGTATCACGCCACATCGCACCGGCACCCATTTGCTGATTTCCGATGATAAAGGGAAGTCATGGCGCTACTCCTGTCCGGTGGCGACCGATATGAAGGTCGCCTTCGATGAAACCTCGGTTTACGAAACCCCGGCAGGTGATCTGGTGGCCTTCCTGCGCACCGCCAAATTCGAGGATCAGGCCTGTATCGCACGCTCGACTGACGGGGGTAAAAGCTTTCAGCCCTGGGAGAGCATGGGCTTTCAGGGGCATCCCCTGCAGGCGCTGCGTCTGCCCGACGACCGGGTGCTGCTGGTCTACGGTTACCGTCACCAACCTTTCGGGATTCGCGCCCGCATTCTCAATGCCGAATGCACCGACTGCGCCACTTCACCGGAGATGATCCTGCGCGATGATGGCGGCGGCTTCGACCTTGGGTATCCTTGGTCGGTGCAGTTGGATGCCAAGCATGTGCTCGTGACCTATTACTTCAATGTGGCCGACGGCATCAGGCACATCGCCGGCACGATTCTGGAGATTGATTGAGGGCAAGCCGTCCGCTAGTGGACGCCCGTGATTAGTGCAAGTGAACTTGCGGCCTACTGGGGCAGGGCTTGTCTTCGCCCCGAGGGGGGGGGCGAACACACTGTAATATTATGGAGGCGAACAAGGAACGGTTCCTCCCCTCGCCGGGGCTATAGCGGATATGTTGGCGACCCTAACTGGGGGAATTTCATACCAACCATCCGGATTCTTTGCTTGATATCCGTATATTACGCGGGTGGCGCTTCCGGAGACTTTTCCGCCTTGGGCGTGCGGCTTGGTTTGAGATGCAGTTCGGAAAGCAGTTCGATTTGGATCTGCTGGATTTCCATCAAACGGGTGTGTTGCTGCTTGAGCAGGTGATCCATTTTTTCATGCAGATTGCGGATTTCTAACTCCGCCTTCAGGTTGATCTTGTAATCACTATCAGCCTGGCGGCGGTCGCGGGACGCCGACCGATTCTGGCTCATCATGATCAGCGGGGCCTGCAGGGCCGCAATGGTCGAGAGCACGAGGTTCATCAGGATGTAGGGGTAGGGATCAAAGGCTCCTTGGCGCAGCACCCATGAATTCAAACCAATCCACGCGGCGAGTATCAGGGCGAACAATATAATGAAAGTCCAACTGCCGCCGAAGGAGGCAATCCGGTCCGCAGCCCGTTCGCCGACGGTGAGATCTTTTTCGATCTCCTTGCCAATATCCTGGGAGAGTAATTCACGTTCCTCCAAGCTTTGCACCACCTGGGTTTCGAGCGCGCCCAATTGACCGCGTTCATCCTCGAGCGCGTGGCGCACATATTTTAGCCGGAAGGAATTCACCGCCTGCCGGGAGATCGATTCGGTGCCGTCGAACTGAGGGTATTCCTTAAGCACCAATTCCGCCAAGGCGGGGCGCAATGAAGCGAGAGGCACCAGCAGGTCGCTGCGAACGTTTTTGCCGGTGACCGGACAGAGGGATTTAAAAACAGGTTTAGGCATGCGCAGGGAAATTCGCTGCAAATTGCTCGGCCAATTTGTGCTTTGCGATACTGAAACTTAAGCGGGTGCTTTTCTGGGGATCGGTTGGGGGTAGGCCGTTCGCTGGCGGAAGATCGTGACTGGGTAAGCGAGCTTGCGGCCTACAGGGGCCAGCCCTTTTGGGCCCCTATGCAGGGCGGGGTCTCCGAACCCCGCCCAACAAAATAGAAAAACCGATCAAGCTGGCGCGACCAGTCGGCCGGATTCGGCCGAGGCGTAAAGGGCGCGGATGAGCGACACGGCTTTGCGCGCTTCGGGGCCGTCGATGCCGAGGGGTATGCCGTCGCGCAAGTGATTGATCAGGTCTTGAATCTGGCGAAGATGACCCTGGTGGCTGATGGCACTGGGATTGCTCGAACCGGAACCCATGGCGGTGTCGGCCGCGGCATGGCGGATGGCCTCATCGCCGGGCTGTTCCTCACGAAAGTTCCAGCGTGCGATCGTATCGTCTTCCAGCGAGACGGAGCCGTGCTCGCCGCAGATTTCGATGCGCCGCGACCAGCCGGGATAAGTTGCCGTGCTGGCTTCGATGTTGCCAAGAGCGCCATCGGCATAGCGGAGCGTCGCGCAGGCGGTGTCTTCGCTTTCGATGCCCGTATGCACCCGTCGCGTAGTGCGACCGAACACTTCCACGGGCATGCCGGCAAACCATTGGAGCAAGTCGAGACCATGGATGGCTTGGTTCATTGTCGCGCCCCCGCCGTCAAGTGCGCGGGTGCCTTTCCAGCCTTGATAATAATCTTTGGCGCGGTGCCATTTTACGTAGGCACTCGCGAGAACAAGTTTACCAAAGCGTCCGGCTTCGAGCGCGGACTTGATCAATTGGGCGTTGGCTCCGAAACGGGCTTGAAAGATTGGCGCGACAATCACGCCGGCCTGTTGGGCAGCAGCGAGCAGTGCGTCCACGCGCTCAACGGTGACCTCAAGAGGTTTTTCAATGACGATATGTTTGCCGGCGTGTATCGCGGCGAGGGCGGGTTCGAGATGCGCACCACTGGGAGTGGTGATGCAGATCACGTGGATGTCGTCGCGCGAAACGAGCGCCTCGATGTCAGTCGTGTGAAATATAGCCCCGTGTTTTTCCGCGAGAGCTTGTGCGGTGGTTGCGTTGCGTCCCGCCACGCCCACGAGGCGTGCGCCCAGCGCGTCCTTGATCGCAAGGGCGTGATAATTGGCGATCATGCCGCTGCCAATAATACCGAATCCGAGTTCAGCCGATTTTGTCATTAATGAAATGATGAAACGAACGATCAGAATGTTACCACGAAAAACACGAAAGACACGAAAAGGGAGTGTGTTGAGGAGGCATAGAATTGGTAGAGATCCAGTTTGCCTTGTCATCGCGAGCCTGACGAAGACGGGCGTGGCGATCCACCCACCTAGATTGCCGCGTCATCCGCTGCGCGTATTCCTCGCAATGACAAACTACACCATGGCATAAAATTGACTCAGCAGTCGGCGGTGTGCCTGCTGGAGACATGGCGCAAAAATCCGATGGCATCAACTACGCTCCGCAGGGCAAGGCGCAACCGGTGGTAAACCCGGGCGATTTCGTTTTCGCCGCTACACACCTCGAACACGGTCACATCAACGGCCAGTGCAACGGCCTGCTCGAAGCTGGGGCGACGTTGAAATGGGTTTACGATCCCGATGCGGCCAAGGTAGAAGCCTTTCTGGCCAAATACCCGCAGGCGAAAGTGGCGCGTAGTTTTGATGAGATCCTTGCTGATCCGGAAGTGAAACTCGTGGCCGCGGCCGCCGTGCCGTGCGAACGCGGCGCGATCGGTTGCCGGGTCATGCAGGCGGGGAAGGACTACTTTACCGACAAAACTCCTTTCACCACACTCGATCAATTGGCCCAGGCCAAAGAGGTGGTGGCGGAGACGGGGCGCAAATACATGGTCTATTTCAGCGAGCGTCTGCATGTGGAATGCGCGATGCATGCCGGAGACTTGATCAAGGGCGGCGCGATTGGTAAAGTGGTGCAAGTCCTCGGACTCGGGCCGCATCGTTTAAACAAACCCTCACGACCCGCGTGGTTTTTTGAACGGGCGAAGTATGGTGGTATTCTCTGCGACATCGGCAGCCACCAATTCGAACAGTTTCTTCATTACAGCGGCGCGACGGATGCGACCGTATCGAATGCGGCGGTGGGCAACTTCGCCAATGCAGACACCCCGGAATTTGAGGATTTCGGCGAGGCTTCCCTTGTGGGCAACAACGGCACATCCAATTACATTCGCGTGGATTGGTTCACCCCGGATGGGCTGCGCACTTGGGGTGACGGCCGCACCGTTATCCTTGGCACCAAGGGTTACATCGAACTGCGAAAATATCTCGATGTCGGTCGCGATGCCACCGGTGACAACTTGATCCTCGTCGATGGGACAGGGGAAAAAATGATCAATGTAAACGGGCAGGTGGGTTTCCGCTTCTTCGGTGAATTAATCGTTGATTGCCTCAACCGCACGGAGAAGGCGATGACGCAGGCGCATGCGTTCAAAGCTGCCGAGCTCTGCCTCAAAGCCCAGGCCGCCGCGAAAGTTTTGGGTAAACCACAGTAGTCTGCCAGACCTGGGCGGAGTAGTCGCGGAGCTTAGGTGAGCGTCGCCATATCGATGACAAAGCGGTATTTTACGTCGCTTTTGAGCATGCGTTCGTAGGCGTCGTTGACCTGATCTATGCGGATCATCTCGATGTCGCTCGTGATGTTGTGCTCCCCGCAGAAATCCAACATCTCCTGCGTCTCGGGTAATCCACCGATGAGTGAACCGGAGAATGAATGCCGGCGGAAGATCAAGGGCATCGCGGCTACGCTCAACGGTTCGGGCGGTGCTCCGACCAGCAAAAAATCACCATCCCGCTTCAAGAGATTCATGTAGGCGTTGACGTCATGGATGGCGGACACGGCATTCAGCCCAGCGCTTGCCGAATCATCGGGGCGACCTTGGTGCCAAGAAGTTCGATGGCGTGCATCAATGGCTGGTGGGGCAGCGATGCGACCGACATCTGAAAACTGAAACGATCGATACCACCGAGCGCATCGTGCACGCGGAGAACTTTTCCCACGACATTCTCGGCGTCGCCCACGTGCAGGGCGCCGGTCGGACCAATTACGGCATCGAACTGAGCTCTGGTGGTGGGCGGCCAACCGCGCTCCTTGCCGATTGCAGTGAAGGCTTTGGCGTAACCCGGGAAAAATTCATCGGCCGCCTTTTCATTGGTGTCAGACACATAGCCAAGGCAATGCAGACCCACGCGAAGTTTTTCCTGAGGATGCCCGGCGCGTTCACCGGCTTGACGATAGAGATCAATGAGTGGTTTGAAACGATGGGGCTCGCCGCCAATAATAGCCACCATGAGAGGAAGACCGAGTGTCCCGGCGCGGATAAACGATGCGGGGGTGCCACCTGCACCCAGCCAGATGGGCAATGGATTTTGCAAAGGGCGCGGGAAAACCCCCTGGCCGGTAAGCGCGGGTCGGTGATTGCCGGACCAGGTTACATTCGTGCTTTCCCGTAGTTTCAACAACAGGTCCAGTTTCTCGGTGAAGAGTTCGTCGTAGTCATCGAGTGCGAGTCCGAATAGAGGAAATGCTTCGATAAATGAACCGCGCCCCACGATCATTTCCGCCCGACCCTGCGAAACCAAATCGAGCGTGGCGTATTCCTGAAATACCCGAACGGGATCGGCTGCGCTGAGCACCGTGACCGCACTGGTGAGACGAATATTTTTGGTCCGGGCGGCCGCGGCCGCGAGCAGGATGGTGGGGGCCGAGTCGAGAAATTCGCCGCGGTGATGTTCCCCAATGCCGAAGTGATCGAGGCCCACTTGATCGGCCAAAGTGATCTCTTCGAGGAGGTCGGCTATCCGCTGCTCAGGACTAATCGTGGCCCCCGTCACGGGGTCAGCGTTAGTCGCTACAAAACTGTCGATGCCAATTTGCATACCGATCTAGGTAATCAACTTGGATCGCAGCGCAAATACGAGTTGGAGGGAGAAGAGCTTGACCCGTCTGCTTCGATCTTTCAGTCAAACTTACTTATCGCGGAAACTCCGATAAACGAATTGCTTCATGGCATCATGAAAAAGGTCCTCTACCTAATTCCGGGCTTTGGTGAATCCACCCAGGATAAACCGTATCGCACGATCGCCAGCGCAGCCAAAGCGTCTGGCTATGAGGTCGTCATGTATTCGCCCAAGTGGTCGCGTGCGGTCGTAACGCAATGGGTGGATGGTTTGAAGGCTTTGCTCCCGCCAAAGAAACAAGGAGAGGTGACGGTGCTCGGTTTTTCCTTCGGTGCCTTTGTGGCATTAAATACGGCCAAGGATTTTCCTTTTGATAAAATCATCGTCTGCTCCATGCCGCCATTCTTCAAAGGGGACATCAAGGATATGGAAATCGGGACCAAGGAGTTCCTCGGTAAGCGCAGAATGAATGACCTCCAAAAACATGAATTTCCGCGCAGCCTGAAGACCCCGATCACGTTTATGAACGGGGAGAAAGAAGACGCCGATGATATCAAGAAAATGCTCGGGTATCACGCGGCTTGGTCCGGTAAGAAAAAGAAAATCTTGGTTGCCGGAGCGGAACACGATTTGGAGACAGGGACATATCTCAGTGAGATAATAAAAGAACTAACGGACAGCAGATAGAGGTTAGCGCCACCCGGTTTCTTGCCTGCAGGCGACGCGGGAAAGTGCTCCTCAATTGAATTTAGTCGACTCGCAGCGCCACCATGGGATCGATTTTGGCCGCACGGCGATCGGGGAGGTAGTACGCGACCAGGCCGATCACCAGGAACAGCACAGACCCTCCGATATAGACGCCGGGATCCGAGGGTTTGACTGCGAAGAGCAGGCTCGTCGTGTAGCGGCTCAACCCCGCGGCCCCGATCAGGCCAGCCACCAAACCGGTTCCCACTTTCCCAAGATCCGGCTGATTATCATCTGGACGATCTACTCGCGCTTGGCGTCGATCGCTCCGCGGATGCCGATCTCATGGGTGCGTTGGGAAACATCATAGGCCAGCACGCTGTAGATGCCGAGCGAGGAAAGGAAGAGGGCAAGCCCGGCAAACGCGATCAGCAGCAACATTAATGCCCAGCGCAGTGGGGTCGGTTCGCGATTGATCGTTATCCCGTGACCAACGCGGACTGTGCCCGGTTTTTGGCCGCGAGTGGCTATCGCCCCAAGCATATGCACGGGTTTTTTACGGCACTGGTTGGGCGGGGCCATGCCGGCGGGATGCAGGGTCGGCCCTACCCTTGGGGTGACACCATGGCGGAAAACTGTTGCAACAGTGGCCCCCCCCCGTGGATGCGTTTCCGCAGGGCGTGTCACCGGCCGGGTGTTGGGACATGTGCGGCAGTGTGTGGGAATTGACGGAGAGTGAACGTAACGACGGGCACACGCGGCAGGTCATCCTCAACGGTGGCAGCTGGTTCACTGCACCGGGTTCCATGTGGTATATGGAAGGAGGGACGCGGCCGAACGATTGCTCCACCAAGTTCTGCCTGGCCTGGGCAGGGCTCGACCGGGCCTCTACGATTGGGTTTCGCTGCGTTGTTCCACTGGAATAAATGAACGCCCCGTTTGCTAAATGAGTTTGGTGGGTTATGACTCAGCCTTTATGAAAATCTGTTCCATTCTGGTTCTGATCTCCTTTCTTACCATGTCTCTCTTTGCCAAAGCCGAACCTCTTGTCGTGGGCGATGCCGCTCCACTAGTCACCGGCATTACTGAAACCGGCGCTTCGCTGGCTCTCGGCGATGTTTATGCGGCCCAGACTTACACGCTGGTATATTTTTATCCCAAAGCCGACACGCCGGGCTGCACCGCCCAAGGCTGTTCAATCCGCGATGCCTACGAAGATTTGCTGAAGGCCGGCGTGGCGATCTTCGGGGTGAGCAACGATACCTCCGCGGCCCAAACCGCCTTCAAGGAAAAGTTTCATCTGCCGTTCACGCTCATCGCGGACAAAGAGAAAACCGTGATCGAAGCCTTTGGCGTGCCGACGACATTTGGTTTGGCCAAGCGTCAGGCGTTTCTGATCAAGGCCGGCAAAATTATCTGGGCCGACTACAAGGCCTCGACGAGTGCGCAGGCGGCAGATGTGTTGAAGGTGATTGCAGGGGAGTAATTCCTTCGACTGACGTCGGACTTCGTGAAGTCGTTTGATAGGCTTGGGCGAGAAATCTCAAACCCTGATGAATAATTTTTGTTGGGATGCACGTTTGCCAAACGGGTCGCATTGCGTTTCCTCAAAACTATGAAACTCCGTTCCATTCTGGCCTTGGTCTCATTACTTGCGATTTCGTGCACCGCCCAACCCGGCGGTCCGCTCAAGGTCGGTGACGCTGCTCCGCAGGTCTCGGGCACTACCGAAGCAGGAGCAACGTTGGCATTGGCGGAGGTCTATGCCCAACAGGCCTACACGTTGGTGTATTTTTATCCCAAGGCGGGGACTTCCGGCTGCACCGCCCAGGGGTGTTCTCTGCGCGATGCCCACGAGGGTTTGGTGGGGAAAGGCGTGGCCGTCATCGGCGTCAGTTCGGATTCGGTGGCCGCCCAAAAAGCATTCAAAGACACGAACCATTTCCCTTTCCCGTTGATTGCTGATACAGACCGGAAAGTGCAGGAGGCATTCGCGGTGCCGACATATCCCGGCACCAAGGATGCTCAACGGCAGGCGTTTTTGATCAAAGGCGGAAAGGTGGTGTGGTTGGACTTCACCGCATCAACGAGACAACAAGCGGCGGATGTATTGAAGTTCGTCAACGCGCAGTAAGTTAGGCCCCGAGTAGGGTAGGCCGCCTGCTCGCAGGCGCGTTTGATGATTTGGCGCGAGCTCGCTCGCCGCCTAAGAAATGATGGATACCATTTCGCCCCACCGATCACAAATCGTCGTCGGGCGATGAAGGCAATGCCGTGGCGTTTGGATCCAACCGAACGCGTTCCATCCAATCGGTGATGAGAGGATGAACATGAGTGGCCGCGGTCGGCCAAGGGGCGGCGACCAGATCGATGACGCGCAGCCGACCGTCTTCACATAGCACGAAATTACGCGCGTGCAGATCGGCGATGAGCCACGTTTGATCATTGAAAAAAAACAGGCGCGGGTGATCACGATTGGCGCGCAGAAAGCGCGAGGGAATTTCGATCAATGCCGGTGGCAGATGGGGAGACATGTCGTCGCCTTGAGGCAGCGGATCGCCCAGAGTTTGCTTGGCCACGACAATGCCTTCGGGGGTGATGCCAACCAACTCCGTGGCGGTGCCATCCAGCGCGTGGATGAGCAGGAGTTTCTCCAGCAGAGCGCGATAGTCGCCCAAGCCTGCCTCGGCGAGAAGGAGAGACTCCTCTCCCGGGTGAAATTCAAACGCGCTGCCGATGGTTTTCTCTTCGCGTGGGAGATAGAATTTATAAACGGAACCATCCCCGGCCGCGAAGGCCCACGCTTCGACGCCACCGCCGATGCGATGCAGTTTAGGGTTGGGCTCCTCGAGTGGGTTCTCAGCCGTGGCATCGAAACCAAAGTCTTCCAATGGCCGCAGAGGCAGCAGATGCCGGAAGTTTCTAATCGCATCGCCGAGGGCGGCCCATTCACCACCGGTGGCTTCAAGGAGACTTACTTCGTCTTCTTGGAGGAGGACGAGATCGCGGTCCGAATCTGCGCGGAGATCGCATTGGGTTGCCGCCGTGCCGAGGCGAGCGAGCGCTTCCAATCGTCGCTCGTGATCGTCTTGAAGAGTGCTTCTTTCGACCGGACCGGGGAGGTGACGGCCTTGGAGGAGCGTGGTTTGTCCGGTGAACTGGTCTTGCATGGGTCCGCCATGGGTGAAACGTCTGCCGGGTCCGCGAGGTTGGCAAAGGGATTTTGCCGACAAGTTATTCGCAGGGCCTCTATCAGGCCGAAACTTCCTCCTCACCACTGTTGGCCTCAGATTTGATCGTAACCAGAACTTTGTCCACGCGACGTCGATCCATGTCGATGATTTCGAACCGAAGATTACGCCATTCAAAATGGTCACCGGCCTTGGGGATGCGGCCGAATTGGGTCATGACAAATCCGCCGAGCGTTTGAAAATCGGCCTCTTCCTCGTGGGGCAGATCCGCGTCGAGCTTGATCAGCTCTTTGAACTCACTGACCGGCATGGTCGCATCAATCAACCACGTGCCGTCTTCGCGCCGATGCGCGCTGGGTGGTTCCTGTTGCGGACCGTGATCCGGCAAGTCGCCAACGATGGCCTCGAGGACGTCGATCAAGGTAATCAAACCCTGGGTGGCACCGAATTCATCGGTGATGATGGCGATGTGTTTACCGGTTTTTTTGAATCGTTCGAGCAACTGGATGACGGTCAGTTTTTCGGAAACAGAAAGGGGTGCGACGATCAGGTTTTTTAGTGGCGTGGGCACGCCGATGGCCGAGTGAGCCCAGAGGGATTTGACCGAGACCAGCCCCACGACTTGGTCGCGAGTGCGTTGATAAACGGGGAAATAGGAGTGCCCGCTGGTGACAATTTTGCGCCAGTTGATTTCCTCGGGATCGTCGAGATTGAGAAAAACGATTTTCGGCCGCGGCGTCATCAACTCGGTGATCGGGTAGTCATCGAGCTCGAGCACACTGTCCACCATTTCCTTTTCTGCGCGTTTGAACACGCCGGCGTGCAGGCCCTGTTCCACGAGTTCCCGGACTTCCTCGTCGCCCACCGAGGCCGCGGCAGATCGAGGTTTGATGCGCAGCACGCGAACCAAGAATTCGACGGAAAATTCAAACAATACCAGGATGGGAGCCGCCAGCCATGCGAGGGTGCGCATAGGCCCGGCGAGCAACTTGGCCACGGTTTCGGGATAAGCCAGGCCGATACGCTTGGGCACCAGTTCACCGAACAGAAGGAGGAAACTGGCGAGACCCAGCGTGACCAGGATCATGGCCAAGGTCAGGGACCAAGGGGCGAGCATGGGAACCTGGGATAACCAAGCGGCCACCGGCGCGGCAAAACGGGTGCCACCGAGCACCCCGGCAATCATGCCACTGAGGGTCAGCCAGAATTGCACCAAAGCGAGGAAGCGGGCGGGGTGGCGCATCAACAGCAGGACCGAGGAAGCGGCCTCACCCCCTTTATTGGCGTCTTTTTCCAGCGCCGATTTACGGGCGGAGACCACGGCAGTTTCAGCCATGGCAAGTAAACCGTTGGCGACCACCAGCAGGCAAAGGGCAATAAGTTCAAGCGGATGGCTGAACATGAAAAAGTGAAGCTAGGACTTCATCGGGATGAGGCAACTCTTCATCGCGATGAGATTATGAGGGGGTTGATAACGAAAAAGTAACCGGTATTTTAATGCCATGTCCACTCGACCGGCCAGGATGACTGAAGCCCATGCGATTGCCACGGTGCATGCGAGTTCGTGGCAGACGAGCTACCGGGGAATCGTGCCAGGTGATCTGTTGACCGGACTAATCAATGGAAAAAAGGGCGGTGTGCCGGGCAAAAATCCGGACCGACCCGGAAACACTTTGGTTGCGTTGATTGATGAGAAGGTGGTCGGGTTTGCCGATGTGGGCCAAACGCGCTTCGAGGACTGCGCTGCCAACTCGATCTGCGGTCCGTCACGAACCGGGCGGAAGTTGATTTAAAAAAAAGGTAAGCGGGATCGCGGACCCCGGCTACAATTCAGCCTTTAGCTGAGTTTGGCGAGCCGTGCGGCCACATCAACACGGAGGCGATTTACTCGCGCTTCGGCAAATTCAGCCACGGACAGTTTGTCATCAGTGACGAGAGGCGTGAGGTCTAGCGCCCAAGCGACTTCGGTGAATTCATCGGTGGCGTGCGCGGTGTGAAAAGTAGCGTTGGCCTGGCGGCGGCCGAGGGCAGCGATATCGTAACGTTTGCCGCCGGCGATCTGGGAGGCGAATACCTGCATGAGTTTCATCGCAAGTTCGGGGTGCTTGCTGCAATCGAGCGCGATCTTTTCGTCGTCCAACAACCAATCGAGGCCACGCCAGGCCTCGACCCCCAGCACTTTGGTGGGTCGTTGATCCATGGGGAGGGCGCGGATGGCTTCGATGCAGCGCAGCAGCACGGCGACATGCGTGTCGTGTTTGTCGAGTGGCTGATGCAGGTAAACCACCTGCGGATGACAGGCCGAAAAAATCGCGATCAAGTCGGCCAACACGTCGGGTTGTCCGGCTCTTTTTACGTCGGCGCTGGCATAACCCAACTGGAGCTGAAGATTGTATTGGCCGAGGCGGGCGGCTTCACGTTGTTCCTCCGCGCGCACCGTTTGCATCTGCGCATCGGTGTGATCGGCGAATGGCCCCACGCGGGAAGACCCGGCGCCATTGGTCACGGTTACTCCCGTAAGAAAACTATCGGCTTTGCCGTGACATTCGGCGACCGCGGGGTAGGCGTTGATCTCAATATCATCCTGATGCGCAAGCACGCATAAGTGCGTGGTGCGGGCGAGTGCGATATCCGGGTCGCTGCCATCGGGCGCATAGATGTCGGCTTTGGGATGGGATAACTTCATCAAAGTGAAACCAAGGGTGCCAGGATGCGGTCGATCTCGGGCGTGGATGCTTCGATGCTGCGCACGAGCGCAAACTGAGTGCGACACCGGTCGAGATTGTGCTTCGGGTGTTGGATTTTGTAGTAAGTGTCGCCCTGCAAATAGTCGGTGAGAAAACGCAGTCCGTTTTCGTAGGTCATCAGTTTACCCGCGAAACCGAGGTGGGCGCGCTCGGTCGCGTTGAGCACTGCGCCTACACCCGAGGACAGGTATCCCTCCACCAACACGCGGAAGAGCGGCAGCTTCAGGTGCATGTTATCTGCGTTGGGGTCATCCTCCAAAGTCGAACTGGCAGAGGTGCGCATCATCTCGCCGAAATCGTAAAGCGGCAGCCCCGGCATCACGGTGTCGAGGTCGATGACCGCAATGGCGCGATGCGTGATATCATCAAGCATCACATTGTTGATCTTGGTGTCGTTATGGGTGACGCGTTCCGATACTTCGCCCTGGGCGAGCAGGTTGAGCAAAACATCCGCGTCGGCCTCGCGCGAATAAGCAAAATCGATATCTGCCTGCACTGCACCCGCGCGACCCACTTTGTCTTCTTTTACGGCGCGCCGAAAATTTTCAAAGCGGCTTCTGGTGTGGTGAAAATTCGGGATCGTCTCCTGCAGACGGCCACCGGGCAGATCGGCCAATTCGGCTTGGAAATCACCGAAGGCCTTGGCGGCTTCGCGGGCCTGTTCCTCGTTGGTCACGCGATCTACGGTGTGGGCCTTTTCGATAAAATTATAAAAACGCCACCAACCGTCGTGTTGATCGCGGGCGTGGGACTCGCCGGTGCAAGTCGGGATCAGAGTGAGTTGACGCGAATTTGGGCCGGATTTTTGGGCGAGGTGCGCGGTAACCCGCTGCACATTTTCCATCAAGGCGGGCACATTCTTGAAGATGCGGTGATTGATCCGTTGGGCGATGTAGCGTTTGGGTTGCCCTTGATCATCGGCGAAATTAACCGCAAAGGTGTCATTGATGTGGCCACTGCCGTAATGCGCCGCGGAAACGAAGCGACCGGTCAGGTCGAAGAGATCGAGGACTTCGGAAAAATGTGATGGGACGGGGGTGTCACTCATGTGGTAGGCTTGAATACAAAGGCATGGGATTTGCTTGCGGCGAGAATTTTGGTTCGCGGCAGCGTAATTTGATTCATTCCCTTCATGGCAAAATGCCGGACGGCCAGTCTCCCGTGCAGGACGTTTAACTGCATCTTACTTCCGATTCGTTGCGGAATAATTTCCACCGTGCCCCATGCTCCCGCTGTTGCCCATGGCCAACACACCCGACGCTTGACCCCATCAATGGCCAGGGTGCGGGTAAGCGCCGAATAATAAAAACCGGTGCAGGCCGGGATCAGTCCCCAACTGGCCATCGCGCGGGCGTAGTGGTGTCCGCATTCGGCTTCGTCGAAGGGGTTTCGTTTACGGCCATCGTAGCGTGAGCGGATATTGCGCACGACCTTCAGCCCTTCGCTCCTGCGGCCTTCCTGCAGCAGGTTGAGGGCGAGGCAGTATTCAAACCCCGTCATGACTTCGGTGTAGTAAGGAAATGGTTTCTCCGGTCGTTGGCCGCGAGGATAGGAGGCCATCAGGACGGCGGTTTCGTCGCCGAGCACGTAGCTGCGCATGTGGTTGAAGTGACCGTGAAATCCAACCCGTCGATTATGCGTGAGGACGGCGGTCAAAGCGGCCCGCTCGTGCTGGCGATCAAGCAAGTGACCCAAGCGTTCAAAGTGCGCATTCACCTGACCGGCGAGTTGGTCGATGAGGCAGCCCGCCCCGAGTTGAAACTCAGGCTTGTTCGCATCTTTGGTGCCCATGCCGACGGCCAGTCCGGAGATGGCATCGGACCAACTTTTAAGCGGGCGAATGTGATGTTCGTAGTATTCACCATTGAACAGATTGGCATCCACCCATGCGCGACCGCGCTCAAACAGTTGATGGCATTTTTCCGCGAACTCCGCTTCACCCAGCGCACGTGCCATTTCCTCTGTGGCCCGCAAGGCCCCGAGATACCACGAGGCCATTTGCGGATTCGGTCCGAAATATTCCACGTCCATCGTGTTGTGTTGGCAGCCCTCCATGACGCCGTCCTGATCGGCGTCCCACCCACCGGGCAGCCACGCGAATTCGAGGGCCTTGCGGGCATGGGGCCAAAGTTGGCGGAGCCACGCGGTGTCGCCGGAGAGTCGCCATTCGCGATGCAGTTTGATCAGGCAACCCATCTGGCCGTCGGCGGCCGCCAATTCAAATCCGGCGTTTATGCGCAGCGGCAGAGCAATGCGAAAACGCATGAGGCCATCGGCCCTCATCGCGTAATCGGAAAACTCCAATTCGCGCATGGATCGGGCGAGATCGGGAAACAGATCGGCGGTGGCGTGTTCGTAATTCCACACGTGGGTGCAACTGCCGTGACAGCTCCCGTTGCGGTTGAAGCAGCCTTCCCAGCCAAAGAAGCGACCATCGGCGGTGCGAAAGCAGGTTTGCGAGCGCAGCGTGGAAAGGTTGAAGAGCGCCGCTTCACGCACTTCAGCGGGTAAATCGCTGTCGACCACGGAGCGCACGAAGGCGACCGTTTCCCGTTCCAGTTTTGGCCAGTGCGTGGCGGCGTGCTCTGCGGCGGCCCAGGCATCGGCAAACTGCGTGGTGTAAAAATTGCCCACCTTGGCGGGTGCCTTGCCGGGTTCGCGGCCCCACGCTTTGCGATGGGGAAAATGCCACGCGATAACGAACTCCACGCTGCGTTCCCCTCGGGGCGGGACTTCGATCGAAACCGCCAGCGCCGCAGTGGGGGTGTCAGATTTATCCGTGCGTGGATCGAGTTTTCCGTCGGCAGAAAAATCATCCCAAAAATCCAGCAGGGCATCGCTCCAGCCCGCTTCGTTCCAAGTGGTCCGGTGGGTCACGCCTTTTCGAGCGGTGGTGGTCAATGCCAGCGAACCCCACGTGTCGGCATCCCGGGCCACCCCATTGGATGTCATCGATAAACCACGCAGCTTTTTTGACTCCTGATAAGTATTGCTGCCTGCCTTGGCTCCTGTGGGCTCGAGCCGGCCCCGAAATTCATCCAACTTCAGGGCGAAACCATCCGCGCCGATGAAGTTGGGCAGCGCAGCGGAGACGGCGGCCGATACCGCCGTGCGCGAAGGATTGCGCAACGTCACCCGCACCATTGCCACCGGCAGTCCGCTGGCCGCACTGTCGCCCGGAATGAGCGGATTGAAAACCTGCATCGTCACCGACAAAGGCACATCGGCATCAGCGAGGTCGATCTGGGCCAACGGGTAGGCGGCGCGAAAAGTGCAGTTGCGAAAGCGCGGCAACCCGGCGTTGGGCAGTGGAGTCCCTTCTTCGCCTTCCCATTCTCCCACTGGCAGTGGTCCTTCCAACAATCGGGTGACCGGTTTCTCGCCCGATTTAGCGGCATGCAAGGCAAAGAATGGGGCGGCTCGTCCCTGACCGATTGGCGTGAATCCCTTGGCGGGCCGATTAGCCACTTCCCAATGTCGCCAAGCGCCGAAGCCGCATAATGATACCGTGCCGGTGCCAATTCCGCCGACGGGCATTGCGACTTTGTTAAGTCTTTCTCCGGAATAGCTTTTTAGTGAAGGCCAGTTTTGCATGAAGCAGGCTTGCCGAGGGGGTTACGCGGCTTAACCAATCAAAACAGTTTGGGTGGATATACGCCGGTTCCGATCAAGTCGGCGATGGCGTTGATCGCCCGCGCCTTGTCCTCGCGATAAGTGATGCCAAACCAAGCACTGCTGGTGGGCAGCAGTTTTACCACGGCCTCCTGTTGCGCGATCATGGTGGAAACTGCCGCCGGTAGGTAAAATTCGCTTTTAACCGCAGTGTCATTCGCGGTGAGAAATTCATCGAACTGCCGGTCAAGCCCGGTAAACAACGCCGGGGTGAATCCCCAACAATTCATCGAGGCAATCGCCGTGCCGGAATATTTTTTACCTTCGCCCACGTCGTCGCCCATAATCCCGGTTTGTTCCGTGATACTATGCAGATGGCCGGTTGAATCGGCCACGCAGATGCCCCGGGAAACGGCGCCGTTTTCCGACAGGGTGTTGCTCAGGGCAAATCCAACCATGGCAAATTGGGCTGCACCAGGTTTGGGGGGGCGATGACCCGACATGGGATCGAAGTTCTGGGCGGGCGTAACCGGTTGAGTGAGAAATAGGCCCAATTGATGGAACGAGTCGGCTCCGTAGAAGTCGTCGGCATTGATCACGGCAAACGGCTCATGGATGGCTTCGCGCGCGCACCAGACCGCATGGCCCGTGCCCCATGGTTTTTCCCGCCCGGTGGGGACGGTGTGGCCCGGCGGTAGCGCATCCAACGATTGAAACACGTAGTCCACCGTGATGAGACCGGCGTATTTGGCCCCGATCTGTTCGCGGAAGATTTGTTCGAAGTCCCGCCGGATAATGAAAACCACGCGACCAAACCCGGCCCGGATGGCGTCATACACCCCATAGTCCAAAACGGTTTCACCGGATGGCCCGACCGGATCAATCTGCTTCAATCCGCCGTAGCGGGAGCCCATACCGGCGGCGAGAACGAGTAGGGTGGGTTTCATGGTCGAACAGGAGAAGCAAGTCCGTGGCCCGATGCAATCAGCGAGAGTTTCCGGGCCCAAAAAAGGGCGGCACCGGTTAAGGTGCCGCCCTGGATAAAGCTTTAACTTTTATTCAACCAACCGATCAGAAGCTGACCGTATTGGTGAGGAGGAAGTTACGTGCAGGGGAGGTCACATTGCGACCTTCCATGTAGACCTTGTCGGTTGCGTTGAAGATACCGAAGCTGCTCTTGATCTTGTAACCGGCAATTTCCCAAGGGTAGCTGGCGGTGACGTCGAATACGAGGTAGTCACCGGATTGGGCACCGCCCGCGAGCGGATTCCAATCAACCGAACGGCTGATAACGGTCTCGGAAGAGTAACGCATACCAAAGCCAATGGACGCACCGCGGACTGGGCCATCGGTGAACGTGTATTTATTGAACAGGTTCAGGCGATACTCAGGCACGTTTTCGATGCGGGCTCCGTAGTAGATGTCAGACGCAATCTTTGACGCCGCTGAGAGGGCCGCATATTTATCGGAGCCAGGAGCAGGCCGGGTCAAGTCATAGACGGTCTTGGCGGTCCACAACCAAGAACCGTTGATGACGGCTTGGTAGTTGCGCATTGGCGTCCAGACGACTTCGGCTTCTGCACCTTCAATCCGATTTTTTAGATTGGTGGTGCGCCACCGGAAGTTACGGGTGTTGTAGCCAACCGTGCCCACCCCGAACAGCGTGGTGCTCGAGTTGTAGGGCTCCTCGGCATTGGACTGACGTGCGCCGTCATCGATACGCTCGTCGACGCGCTCGCCGCGGAAGAAGGACACCGTGCCGACAATCTTGTTGTCAGCAGTGGTGATCTTCGCGCCGAACTCGATGTTCTTACCTTCCTCGTTATTGATTGGGGTAAAGGCACCTAAGGCGTTGTGAGCATCAATAGCCCCCTGAACCGAGTTGATGGTCTGTCCCTTGTAGACGTAGGAACCGCCACCATGATTAAGTGCGCTCTCATAGACCGCACGAGCAGAGTATTCATCAGCACCGCTTCGGACGCCGGAGTTGAACTTGAAGGTCTTGGAAACCGACGCGTAAACGTTGATCTCCTTGGTGACGGCGAACGAAGCGCCGCCCATCCAAGAATCACCCTCTTGCTCACCGACTTCGCCGTTTTGGTAACCGGGACCATAACCATACGCACTGGTAGGGTATTGGACGGTGTCCTGATACGCATTCCAAGGGGTAATCACCCAAGGATAGGTCGGGATGGCGTGTTGACCGAGGTTCTTCTTGGTCTCACGACGGAAACCGGCGATGAGATCGAGACGTTCATCAAGCAGGTTGGCCTGCCAGTTGATGTAGGCCGCGGAGAGCGAGGTTTTGTAACCATCGAGCACCGAGCGATCAGCCGGGAAGATCTGGCTGATATCAGGGTAGATATCGAAACCAGGGTCGAAGCGGGTGAAGACCTGTTGGGGAGTCTTGATCGTGCCATCACGTTCACGGACAACTGCACCGGAAGGCACTTGGCCACCGGAACCACCCAAGGTGGCCGCAGCACCGCCAGGATTGGCGATGGCGTTGTTAATACCGGGGACGTGGCCATACCAGCGACCGATTGCAGGATCGTTTGAATTATACTGCTGGGTCCAGTTGGAACGGGTGTAACCGGTGAGGATCTTGTTCTTCACGCCGAAAATGTCGTAGGAGAAGATCAAATCAACGGTGTGCATCTCGGTCTCGCGATAGTAACCGGCAGTCGCGGAGCCATTGGTGCTCCAATACTGACCATCGGCATAAGGCGTGGTGATACCTTCGATCGAATTATAGACGCTGTGATCACGTTGGTAAACGTAACGACCGCTCATCCATTCGAAGGGGTTGAAGTCAACCGTGGCCGCGAAAATTTC
>DFDG01000136.1:0-1613 GCA_002367815.1 Opitutaceae bacterium UBA3033
GACACGTTTCTGGACGGCCTCGATACGCCCGATACCTACATCGAGAATTTGAGCAATTTTTATGGCGTGACGCTCTGCATGTTGAGCACTCGTTTATTTTATAATCCGGAATTGTTGCAGGAGATTACGCGCAGCCCCCTGGCGCCGGCCAATTTTTTGGAAGTGCGCGCACTGACCGAAAAACTGGCGCGCCACAATGTTTCGTCCGCTCAACCGGTTTCCCTGTATGCGGGCAGCAGGTTCAACGGCAGATTGATCATGGAACAAATGATCAGTCGGGCGGGCCTGGGTCTTAACCTGAGCAATGACCGGTTGCGGGAGCAGGGCCAGCAGGCCCGTGATGTTGCGGTGGATTATTTGCGGGGATCTTGGAATTACCGGGCGCCCGAACTCCTCCATGGCTTGAAGCTCATGAAGGAAGTCGCGCAGAATTTGCGGCCGGGGTTTCAGCAACTTGAGCGGGATGCGGCGATGCAGGAGTTTCTGCGGGGCCAGTCGCTCATGATCATCACGGGAACTTGGGATGCCACGAGTTTGACTTCCATGGCTCCATTCAAAATTGCGGTGGCAGAATTTCCCTGGCCCGCCATGTCGGATGGGCCGGTGGGGCGTTACTATTGGGGACCGGTTTCCGAACCGACCAACACTTCGTTTCCACTTTGTTTGAATCGGAACAGTCCGCACAAAAAGGAGACGATCGATTTTCTGCACTTTATCACAAGCGTGGAAGGCAACACGATTTTCTTTGAGCAGAGTGGCTGGTTGCCGGCGACCCGGGAAGTCGTGGTGCCGGACGAAGCGAAAGTTTACCTGCCTCGATTCGATGGATTACCCATGCGCACCTCATACATGGCAGGATTGGGCAGTGAAACCGCTGAACTCTGGCAAAGGCAACTGCACCATCTGATTTCTACCCAAGGCAGCGTGGAGCGATTTCTGGAAAATTTTGAAGATGAATTTCCGGACGCATTGAAAAATGATCTCAAGACGAAAACCCGAGCTTTGGTTGTCAGCTTGCGGCATGATATACCGGCCCTCACGGCCTTGGCTCAAATGGACAGAAGACAGGCCGGGGATTTGCGCTTACTCGCTTCCAGACCGATCAGGGAAAGCAATCAAACGATCGCCGAGGCCAGACTGTATGAGGCCTTGGCGGCCTTGGCGTTGGGTACGGCAGTGTCCGGTTCCGTGCCGATTGATCTCACCCTGAACTGAGCATGATGAACATCAAGTCGATCAAAAGAAATCTGGCGCTGATCATTGC
Source organism: Opitutaceae bacterium UBA3033 (assembly GCA_002367815.1). Lineage (GTDB taxonomy): Bacteria > Verrucomicrobiota > Verrucomicrobiia > Opitutales > Opitutaceae > Cephaloticoccus. The sequence goes on from DFDG01000136.1 coordinate 1,265, forward strand.
CCTGGGGGCGTATCTGCTCGCGGTGGTGCTGGTGCTGACCCGGCCGGGGGCGACGCTCTCCGGGGACGATCGTATCGTGATCCGCCTGGCCCATTGGCAGATTGAGGAAGGTCCACGTGAGGCGATGGTGGCACTCGTCAAACGGTATGAAGAGCTGAATCCGCACATTCGCGTCGAAGTGCTCGCCGTGCCGGGCAACGTTTACAAACAGTGGTTGCGCACGCAATTGATCGGCGGAAACGCCACCGACATTATTGAGTTCGGGAGTTTCATCGGCGGTGTAAACGACATCCCGCCCCGCTTCTTTGATCCGATCAGCCAATACATGGAGTTGCCCAATCCCTACAAC
>DFDG01000136.1:1864-5871 GCA_002367815.1 Opitutaceae bacterium UBA3033
CGACACCTACATCGAAAACTTGAGCAACTATTATGCGGTGACTTTGTGCATGGTGAACATGCGGTTGTTTTATAATCCGGAGTTGCTGGAGGAAATCAGCGGGAGTCCCGTGCCACCGAATTCTTACTTCGGCATGTTGGATCTCGGCGAAAAACTGGTCCAGCGCACCGCCGAGACCAAACAGCGTATATCCCTGTATGCGGGCAGCCAGTTCAACGGGATCATCCTGATGGAACAGTTGCTCGCACGCGCGGGACTCGGGTTGACCATGTTCAATGACCGTTATCGTGAACAGGGCCTGATATCCCGCGATGCGGCCGTGGAATTTTTGCGGGGCAATTGGACTTATCGGAATCCGGAACTGCTGAATGGGATGGAGCAAATGCGGCAGACTGCCACGAACATGCGACCAGGATTTCAACAGTTGGAACGCGATGCCGCGATGCAGGAATTTTTGCGCGGCCAAGCGGTGATGATCGCCACGGGCACGTGGGATGCGACGAGTTTGATTCGATTGGCCCCGTTCAAAGTGGGTGTGACGGTTTTGCCGTGGCCCACCAAACAGGATGGAGAAATCGGGCGCTACAATTGGGCTCCGGTATCCGAGGGGGCGGGGGGCACGGCGATGCCTTTCTATTTGAACAAGACGAGTCCCCACAAAAAAGAGGCCATGGACTTGCTCCACTTCATGACCAGCGTGGAAGGCAACACGCTCTTTGTGGAGCAAAGCGGTTGGCTGCCTTCCATCCGTGAGGTGGCCGTGCCGGATTATGCCCAGGTTTACCTGCATCGCTTTGACGGGTTTGTCGCCCGCACGGCCTACTTGCGCGGCTTTGGCGGGGAAACCCGTGAACTCTGGGATCGGCAGATGTATCACCTGACCTCGGCGACCGGCAGCGTGCCGGAATTTCTGGCGGCGTTTGAGGATAAATTCCCCGACGCTTTGAAGCGCGATCTGCGCATTGATTTGCACAACATGTATCTCAGTTTGCGCCGCGACATCCCTTCACTGACGGCCCAGGCCACGCTGGATCGTTTGGAATATTCCGAAATACCATCGGCGCAATTGTGGAAAAACCGGGAAAGCGGCCAGAACATCACCGAAGCCAAAATTTATGAAGCCCAAGCGGTGCTGGAAAAAGGTCCGGCGATCGATGCGAGTAGTAATTGATCACGCGAGTTGTATATAATTGGACGGTCATCGCGAGGTGCGCAGCGACTCGGCGATGTAATTACTCCGCCAAGGGCGAACCCAAACCGGACAGGCGGGCCGCCCGTCCCTACCAGAACTAAATTGTGCTGTAGGTAGGGACGTCCGCTGTGCCCGCCATAGCCTTGTGCGAAGGCCGGGGCCCGGCCTTCCGTTCCCATGCCGACATGGGTGTGATCACCACCAGCCGAGGCGACGTCCGCGCCAGAATGAGAAGACGTAGGAGGAGGGGATTTCGCTGCTGAGGGTGTTGATGACATCGCTCCGATCCGGAGCGATCTGTTTACCATCGGGATCGATCTGCCACTGCATTCGGGTGCCATTGATGGCTGCCATGATGCGACGAGCGATGGACTTGGCTTCATTGGCCACGGCGGGTGAATGCTCGCCGGCCAACATGGCGGTGACGAGAGTGCGCCCGAGGGGTTCGGTCCAACGTCTCTCGGTGGTTTGACTAAGCCCGGGTTGGCCGAGGAACCACTCACTGCGCGGTAATTTTGGGGTATGAGGGGCAGGCCTCCAGGTGCCTTCGTTTAGATTTACGAGAAAGAAGTAGTAGGGCAGCAGATCGTCTTCGACCCCGAGGGTCCATGGTTCCAACCACTTCTCCAAGGTTCGGGCGAGTCCGTCTCGATCGAGGATGTCGGGTCTCATCTGATGTATCCCCGCGGCAGAGACGGCGGCAAACAAACTGTGGATCGTGGTTTCCCAGCAAAGGTATTCGCCGGGTTTCAGTTGATCGCCAACCAAACGATTGGGCGGCCAATCATGCGGATCCTTGGTGGCGGCTTCGCGTCGCCATTCGTCGAGGGTGGTTTCTTGATCCCACCGGCCCGCCGCCCGAAATTCGCGGGCTTCGGTCAGATATTTTTCCTGCCCGGTTGCCTGATGGGCGAGGGTGTTGAGATAAACAAAGATGGCGTTGTAGGCATGAAGGTTCTTCCGATTGTCCCAAACGTGATTGAGATAAAATATTTTGTAATCGATGCCTTTCCAATAGTCGGCCATCCCGGCCAACATCTCGCGTGAACGAGCTGCGTCGGCTTCCGGGGCGATTTCGAGGTAAGCCGCGAGACCCCATCCGGCGAAAAGATATTGGTCGCCACTGGTTTGATCGGAGAGTTTGAAACCGTAGGGTTTGCCCATCCATCCGGGACGGCCATCGGCCTCGCCGGTCACATGATAACGCTCGACTTGGGCCGCCAGCCAATAGCCGGCGGTCGTGAGTGAGTTCTCGTTGTTGCGGTATTCCCACGATCCTGCCGGTTTGATGCGCCACCCCTTGAAATCGAAGGTGGTTACCCCTTCGAAGTCGGAGGGTTGGAAAGGGCGAATCGCATCGCCGTCGATCTTCATCAGGGAGTAGAAGATCCCGCTGGGATGATCGTGCAGGGCGAGGAAATGGTCGCTGATGCGCCGGGCCTTGGCCTCGAAATCGAGACCGTCAAGGTCGAGAAGAGGATGCATTATTTCAGACGGGCAGGGAGCGGCGAAGATTGTCGCATACGATGGCCGCGGCGACGCCGGCATTGAGGGACTCGGCGCTGCCGTAGCGGGGGATCGTGACGAATTGGGAGATACGTTGCTTGACCGCCGATGATATTCCCCGGCCCTCGCTGCCGATTACGATGACGGCATCCCGGGCGGGTGAAATCGTGTGCACATCCTCGCCAATGAGGTCGCAACCGAGGACCATCACCGCGGGTGGCACGGTGGCCAGGGCGGATGGCAGATCGGTGGAGTGAACGGTTACGCGGGCGAAGGATCCCTTGCTCGCGTTGATCACTTTTTGGGAAAACAGATCGGCGCAATCCGGTGAAAGCACGACCCGGTCGAGGGCAAACCAGTCGGCGATGCGCAGGAGCGTGCCGACGTTGCCGGGATCTTGCACGCCATCCAGCACCAGTGTAAGACCGCTCGCCAATCCGGAATCGGGCAAGGGCTGGCGGTTGATTCGACCAAGGGCCAATACGCTGGTAGGCGTGGGGAAGTGGCTCGCGCGCGCCATTTCATCGTTGGTGATTCCCTGGGTTTTTTGGCCGGTCCATTCCGGCGTCGCATAGATGGCATCAAAAACAAAACCCGCCTTCAGCAGTTCGCTCACGACTTTCTCGCCTTCCACGATAAACAGACCCGCAAGCTCGCGTTGTTTCTTATCCCGCAAGGAACGCAGGTGTTGGAGATCGGCCTTGGTCAGCACGTTTCCAGAATTCACGCGAAAATGATCAGTGCAATCCTTCTCACGATTGCATCGCGTCCTGAAACTGTCCACGTTGTTGATCTCGATATGCAAAATCAACTTGGCTGGGGTATCTTGGGCACAGGACGAATTGCGGGAATTTTTGCCACTGGTGTGGCCCGCTCACAACACGGCCGTTTGGCCGCCGTGGGCAGCCGCACACAGGCCAATGCGGATCGTTTCGCCGGCGAGTTTGGGGTGCCCAAGGCGCATGGTAGTTATGATGCGTTGCTCGCGGATCCCGACGTCACGGCGGTTTATATCGCAACTCCTCATCCGCAACACGTGGAGTGGGCGGTGCGCGCAGCTGAGGCAGGGAAACACATCCTGTGCGAAAAACCCATCGGACTCAATCATGCCGAGGCCATGGTGATCGCGGCGGCTGCCCAGGAACATGGGGTATTGTTAATGGAGGCCTTCATGTATCGCAGCCACCCGCAGACCGCCAAGGTATTGGAAATCGTGCGCAGTGGAGTGCTGGGCGAGATCAAACACGTGCAGGCCACGCTTGGATTTTTCGCTCCCTTTGATGCCAAGGCCCGGCTTTGGGCGAACGAA
>DFDG01000085.1 GCA_002367815.1 Opitutaceae bacterium UBA3033
CAACTCCTCCTGAGCTTGTGCCGCTGTGAGGTAGGTCACGGCATATCCCGACGTGCTGCCGACAATAGCGGCGGGCACGGTGAGACATATCAATCGGGAAACATTGAGCATGGTTGGGGACTTAAGGTTCAAAAGTTCAGTCCGACTTTGAGGCGAGTTTCAACTTTTTCGAAATTGTCCAGGTTGCGCTCACCGGAATTGGCGGGCCATCCCGTGATCTGGGGTAGCACGGTGAGGGTGCACCACCATTTGGCGGAGCCATAATGCAGGCAGGGACCGGCAAAGATGCCGTATTTTCCGAGTTCGGTGAGTTTGGCATCTTCGAAGGCCGACGTGATCAGGGCTTCGACCCCAAGGTTCCAGCCCGGGGCGATTCGATAGCTCACACCGGTGCTGTATTTGAGTTCCAATTCGGTGCCCCACTTGTTGCCGGGAATGTCGTGCTCCCGTTCGAGCTCGACGATCAGATTGTTGACCCAGATGATGGCCCCCCCGTCGAAGTTTTGCTGATGGAGAATCTTGCCCTCGAGGAAATAGATATCCTCACGTTTGCCGCTCTTGCGACTGTAGCGCTTGTATCCCGGCTCGATGTAGAGCGCGATCCCATAGGCATCCTTGTAGGGACTGAGCAGGCTGTATTTGAAAGCAACTTGGGCTCCATTGAATTGGAACTGATCCCGATTGGTGAACCCCGGCACATTTTCGACTTTGTGACTGATCGCGTTGAGGTAGAGGGAAGCTTGAAAATTATCAGAAAATCCGTGCTCAAATTCGGTTTGTAGATCCATGGCTTGATATTTACCCTCGTGCTTACCCGATCGGTAAGTGACCCATTGATAGAGTTCGGAATGCCCTTTGGGGAGCGTTTCAGTGCCATACGAGTAGCCGAAATTGTTTTCATCGGCCAGCAAGCTGGATGAGAGGAAGTAGTATCCAGCAGCGGCAATCGCCAGTGCGACACGAGATAAGCTACAGGTAAAAGAGATGTTTTTCATAAACAAAATAAAGTGAAAATGAGTCTCAATACCATGTCAACAAGAAGATGAGACGTATACTCAATAAGTTTATTATTCTGCGCAATTAGCTATGGATTGACGGTTTGCGAAGAGTCAGATTAACCATTGGCATGGTTGAAGATCTCACCGTACAACTTTGCGAACGAAGCTACGAGATTATCTTCGGGGCTTCTTTGGTGGAGGAAATCCGGGCTTTGGTGCACAAAGCTGAGTCGAAAGGCCGCAAGGTCGTGGTTCTGACCGACACTCATCTGGCGACTAAACAAGGTGAATTCTTGACCGCCGCCTTCGGGGAGTGTTCTCGCTGTGTGGTCGAGCCAGGGGAAAGTTCCAAGTCGATGGCTGCACTAGGCCTCGTGTGGGATTTTCTCTCGACGCAAAAAATTGATCGCGGCGGGGTATTGATCGCGGTGGGCGGGGGCGTGATCGGCGATCTGGGGGGCTTTGCGGCGGCATCCTATTTACGGGGGATCGACTTCATTCAAGTGCCGACAACCTTATTGGCGATGGTCGACAGCTCAGTGGGCGGAAAAACTGGAATTAATATTGCCGCAGGAAAAAATCTGGTGGGTGCATTTCACCAGCCGCAGCAAGTATTGGTTGCAACTTCGTTGTTGGAGTCGTTACCAGCCCCCGAATTTGCGGCCGGGATGGCGGAGGTCATCAAATACGGTTTATTGGGCGATGCTTCACTTTTTGAACAGTTGGAAAAATCTCCTTTGACCTTGAAGAGCGCAGAACTGCCGTCTGTGATCCGGCGTTGTTGTGGAATTAAGGCCAAGATTGTGGAAGCCGATGAGCGTGAGACTGCACCAGAAGGTGGTCGCGCCTTACTTAATCTCGGGCACACTTTTGGCCATGCCATTGAGCAAGTTTCCGGTTACGGAGTTTATCTTCATGGTGAAGCAATTTCGATTGGCTTGGCGGCGGCGGCCCGTCTTTCCCGCAAGCTTGGGCATATCGACGACAGTGAAATTGAACGCGTAGAGTCAGTGCTTTCTACGCATGTGCTACCGATCAAATTGCGCAAGCCACTTCGGATGGCGGATTTGATGAACGCGGTCGCCCGTGACAAAAAGGTGCGCGCCGGGTTGCCGCGGTTTGTCGTCATGAAGGCAATTGGTGAAACCATGACGAAAAGCGGAGTTGAGGCTCAGTTGGTCGAGACCTGCTTTCGTGAAGTTGGAGCCGTGGATTGAAGTGACATTCGGTCAATAAGTGCGCTAGGTTATCGGCTATGGCAGCTATCGACGAAGGTATTGTGCGGGAGTATTTTGAGCAAAATGGTTTTCTCGTGCGCCAGATGCGCAAGTATCAAGTTCAGGCCCGTCGGAAGACCAGTGAGGAAGAGATTGATTTATTGGTCTATAATCCGGCCTGGCGGCGGGGAATCAAGAAGCCGGATTTCTTTCTGTTCTCCAACGAACTCCGTTTTATCCACCGCGCCGTGGTCGCGGTAAAGCCGTGGCACACGGACGTATTTTCTCCGGGCATGTTGAAGAGCAGTCCGGAAATTTTTCGGTTTCTGGAGGAGAATGTGCTCAAGGAAGCTAAACGATAT